>NZ_JBEZMR010000013.1:0-162297 GCF_040652795.1 Micromonospora sp. NPDC048170 | reverse complement strand
CCGGCACCCCACCCGGGGTGCCGGCCAGCGGCGTCTGCGCGTCCGGGGCCGAGAAGTCAAGGGCCGGCCAGCAAGCCGGCGAGGGGCTGCCTCGACGTGGCGGGGTGGCGTACCGGTAGGAGAGGCGTGTCGGTGGGCGTACGACGGTCAGACGCGGAAGCCGGCGGCCCGCGCCGCCTGGCGTTCCCGGCGACGCTCGGAGCGGCGGCGCAGGAACCAGAAGAGGAAGACGACCAGCCCGAGCAGGAACGCCAGCACCAGCACCGGCAGGATGATCGCCACCACCGACATGACGACGCTGGTGGCGTCCTCGGCGGTGCTGGCCACCGGCGCGCCGACGCCGGCCGTGGTCGCGTTGATGACCGGCCGGGCGGCGGACTTCAGCAGGTGCACGCCGAGGGCGATCAGCACCCCGGTCACCACCGGGACCCACTGGCTGGACGAGAAGAAGCTGCCCGGGTCGCTCACCGTCACCGTCTCCGAGGACGAGCCCGCGCCGAACGCCAGGCCGCCGGCGGTCGGCCGGACCACGGTCTGCACCACGTCGTTGACGTGGTCGACCACCGGGACCTTGTCGGCGACGACCTCGATGACCAGCAGCACCGCCAGGATCGCGATCACCCAGCCGTTGCCCAGCCACTGCCACCCGCCGGGCAGGTCGATGAGGCTGGTGTAGCGGGCCAGGAGGCCCATGGTGAGCAGGGGGATGTATGCGTTCAGGCCCGCCGAGGCGGCGAGACCGGTACCGGTGAGAACTTCGAACACCGGCTCAGCATCGCACCGGCACGCCAGTGCCGCTCGGTGGAGCGGGCCGGGGTCTCGGCTACCCTCGTCGGGTGCGGTTGGTCATTGCGAAGTGCTCGGTGGACTACGTCGGACGGCTCTCGGCCCACCTGCCGCCGGCCACCAGGTTGCTCATGGTGAAGGCGGACGGGTCGGTGTCGATCCATGCCGACGACCGGGCGTACAAGCCGTTGAACTGGATGAGCCCGCCCTGCCGGCTGGAGGAGGCCCCCGGTGTGTGGCGGGTCGTCAACAAGGCGGGGGAGGAACTGCGGATCACCCTGGAGGAGATCTTCCAGGACACCTCGTACGAGCTGGGTGTCGATCCGGGCCTGCGCAAGGACGGCGTGGAGGCGCACCTCCAGGAGTTGCTGGCGGCCAACCTGGAGACCCTCGGTGAGGGGTTCACGTTGATCCGCCGGGAGTACATGACGGCCATCGGGCCGGTCGACCTGCTCTGCCGGGACGCCGCGTCCGGCACCGTCGCCGTCGAGGTGAAGCGCCGGGGCGAGATCGACGGTGTGGAGCAGTTGACCCGGTACCTGGAACTGCTCAACCGCGATCCGCTGCTCGCCCCGGTCGCCGGGGTCTTCGCCGCTCAGGAGATCAAGCCGCAGGCGCGGGTGCTCGCCGCGGACCGGGGCATCCGCTGCGTGGCCGTGAACTACGACAGGCTGCGCGGCATCGAGCGCGACGAGCTCACCCTCTTCTGAGGCACGCCGGGACACCCGACGCCACGCTGCTCCCACCACGCTGGACACACGTGGGGACGTGTCTGACAGTCACCTGCCGTACATGACCTTGATGGCCTTCACGAGCCGGGCGACGTCGGCCGGCGTCCGTTCGAAGGTCGTCGAGGGCAGCAGCGACCGGGCCCGCCGCCGGGTGATGGCCTTGGCGCGGCCGAACTCGCGCAGCCCGTCCTCGCCGTGGATGCGCCCGAAGCCGGAGTCGCCGACTCCGCCGAACGGCAGGGTGGACATCCCGGCGAAGGTCAGCGCCGAGTTCACCGACGCCATGCCCGAGCGCAGCCGCCGGGCGATCGCCACCGCGCGCCGCTGGCCGAAGACCGAGCCCCCCAGGCCGTACGACAGGGCGTTGGCCCGGGTGACGGCCTCGTCGGCGTCGCGGACCCGGTTGATGGTCAGGGTCGGGCCGAACGTCTCCTCGCGTACGGCGGCGGAGTCCTCCGGGACGTCCACCAGCACGGTCGGCCGCACGTACGGCGGCTGCACCGCGTCCGCGCCGCCGAGTACGGCCCGGCCGCCCCGGGCCAGCGCGTCGTCGATGTGCCGGCGGATCACGTCGACCTGGCTGGGCATGGTGATCGGGCCGATGTCGGCGTCGTCGGGGCCGACGGTCAACCGGCCTGCCCGCTCGACCACCTTGCCGACGAAGGCGTCGAAGACCGGCTCGACCGCGTAGACCCGTTCGATGCCGATGCAGGTCTGGCCGGCGTTGGTCAGCGCGCCCCAGACGCACGCCTCGGCGGCGGCGTCCAGGTCGGCGTCGGCGTCGACGATCATCGCGTCCTTGCCGCCGGCCTCCAGCAGCACCGGCGTCAGTGACTCGGCGCAGGCCGCCATCACCTTCCGGGCGGTGGCCGGCGAACCGGTGAAGGCCACCTTGTCCACTCCGGAGCGGCAGAGCGCCGCCCCGACGTCACCGAGCCCGTGCACCGTGGTGAACACGGGCTGCTCCGGCACCACCTCGGCGAACGTGTCGACCAGCCACTGCCCGACGGCGGGGGTGTACTCGCTGGGCTTCAGCACCACCGCGTTCCCCGCCGCCAGCGCGTACGCGGCGGAGCCGATCGGGGTGAAGACGGGGTAGTTCCACGGGCCGATGACGCCGACGACGCCGTACGGCTGGTATTCGAGGTGGGCGGAGAACTCGGCCAGGATGAACCGCGAGCGGACCCGGCGGGGGCCCAGCACCCGGCGTGCGTTGCGGGCCGCCCAGTCGACGTGCTCGACGGCGCTGACGATCTCGACGATGGCGTCGGCGACCGGCTTGCCGCCCTCGACGTGCACCAGCTCGGCGAGCTCCTCGATCCGTCGGGCGAGGAGGCTGCGCCAGCGCAGCAGCCGCTCCCGTCGCCCACCGAAACCGAGCCCGGCCCACCACCCGCCGGCCGCGCGGGCCCGGTCGACGGCCCGTCGGACGTCCTCGGCGGTGGCGACCGGCAGCCGGCCGGCTTCCGCGCCGTTCGCCGGGCTCGTCGAGACCAGCCGACCGTCCTCGATGACCGGGGTACCCGGGACATGCACAGCCGTCATGGCGGAAGTCTAGACCCGAGGCTTACTCGCCGGTAGGGCTCCGGGCCCGGTCCCGCCCGCCGGATCGGCCCGCGTGACATGCCTCCCGAGCTCGCCGAACGCCGGCAGGCATGCTTCGGGCGGTGGTGGGCGTGCCCGTCGAGCGGGGCGCTGACCGGCCGCGTGGGGTCGGGGCGGGGTGGACGGGTGTCGGCCGAACTTGTGATGATTCTTCCATCGGTGCCCGCCGAACCGGCGAACGCGAGGTGTCCGGCCGGAGGCGCGGAGGTGACCACGCGGCGGTGTGGGGCGACTACCGTGTGATGGCAAGCTGACGCGCGGGGTGGCCGCGTGGGGTGGAGGCTGACGGTCCATGGAGGAACATCTGGAACTGAGGCCGTTGTTGACGGTGGCCGGTGGGTCGATGCGGGGGCTGAGCTTCAGGGTCGGCCCTGAGCGGCAGGTCATCGGCCGGGCGTCGACCGCCGACATCGTGGTGAACGACGGCCATCTGAGCCGCCGGCACGCCGAGGTCTGGCTGACGGGCGAGGGGGTGGCCCTGGCGGACCTGGGCTCCACCAACGGCACCTGGCTCAACGACCGGCGGATCGTCGGCGTGGAACGGCTGGCCGACGGGGACGTGATCCGGCTGGGCCGCACCGAGCTGCGGATCTTCGACCCGGGCGTGGCGCGCACCGACCCGGTGGGGTTCAGCTTCGGCGAGCCGCGCCGCGACCGCCGTCCGACCCTGCCGTTGCCGATCGCGGCCCCGGCCGCACCCGACGCCGGCGCGGTGGTGGTTCCGGCGATCCTGTCCGCCCCGTACTGACCGGGTCGGTGGCGGACGCCGGAGCACACCTTCCGGTGCTGGAAGGTGGCGGGCCGGCCCATGGACGCGTCCGACGCCGTCGTGGCAGCATCCGGCGGATGGAGACCGGACAGCAGTTGGTGTCGGCGAACGGAATCACCCAGGCGGTACGGGTGGCCGGGCCGCCGGACGGCGTTCCCGTGCTGCTGATCCACGGCAACTGCTCGTCGGCGGCGTTCTGGGAGCCGCTGGTGCGGCGACTGCCGGCCACGCTCCGGGTGGTCGCGCCCGACCTGCGCGGCTACGGGCTCACCGACACCGCCCCGGTCGACGCGACCCGGGGGCTGGCCGACTTCGCCGACGACGTCGCCGCGCTGCTCGACGAGCCGTCCCTCTTCGTGCCCGGCGCCCGGCCGGTGGTGGCGGGGCACTCGCTCGGCGGCGGGGTGGCCATGCGGCTGCTCGTCGACCACCCCGACCGGGTGGGCGCGCTGCTGCTAGCGGCGCCCGTGTCGCCGTACGGCTACGGCGGCACCCGGGACCTCACGGGGACGCCGACCACCCCCGACTTCGCCGGCACCGGCGGCGGCACCGCCAACCAGGAGTTCGTCAAGCGGCTGGCCGCCGGCGACCGGAGCGCGGACGACCCGGCCAGCCCGCGCGCCGTGCTGCGGGCCACGTACGTGGCGGACCCGGCCTCGCTCGGCGACGACGAGGAACTGCTGCTGGACAGCCTCCTCTCCACCGCGACCGGCGACGGCAACTATCCCGGCACGGCGGTGGCCTCGGCGAACTGGCCCGGCACGGCACCGGGGCGGCGCGGCGTGCTCAACGCCCTCTCCCCGGCGCACTTCCGGGTCGCCGACGAGCTGGTCGCCGTGGCCGTCAAGCCGCCGATCACCTGGGTCCACGGGGACGCCGACGTGATCGTCTCGGACACCGCGATGATGGACCTGGCCCACCTCGGCTCGCTGGGTGTGGTGCCCGGCTGGCCGGGGGAGGGGGCCTGCCCGGCGCAGCCGATGGTGGGGCAGACCCGGGCGGTGCTGGAGCGTTACGCGGCGGCCGGCGGGGCGTACCGTGAGGTGCTGCTCCCCGGCTGCGGGCACAGCCCGCACCTGGAGCGACCGGCCGAGTTCGTCGCCGAGCTGCTGAGGCTGACCGACGAGGCGGGCTGACCGCCGGGCTCGTGAAATTTCCCACGGCGCCTCGACAACACAGTGTCGCGTGGCAGACTCGCGCGCATAACCTTAATGGTCGTTCATGCGGCCGTTCGGAGTAGTTGAGGAGGCTGGTCGTGGCGCGCGAGTTCACCAGCGTGGGCGTTGTGGGTCTGGGCACCATGGGTGCCGGCATCGTCGAGGTATTCGCGCGCAACGGGGTCGACGTCGTCGCGGTCGAGATCTCGGAGGACGCGCTGCAACGCGGTCGGGCCATCCTCACCGGGTCGACCGACCGGGCCGTGGCCAAGGGCAAGCTCGCCGAGGCCGACCGGGACGCGCTGCTGAGCCGCGTACGGTTCGCGGTCGGGCTGGACGCGCTGCACTCGGTGGACCTGGTCGTCGAGGCGGTGCCCGAGCACCTGGACCTGAAGCAGCGGATCTTCGCCGAGCTGGACCGGGTCTGCAAGCCCGAGGCGATCCTGGCCACCAACACCTCGTCGCTGAGCGTCACCGAGATCTCGGTCGCCACCACCCGGCCCAACCAGGTGATCGGCATCCACTTCTTCAACCCGGCCCCGGTGATGAAGCTGGTCGAGGTGGTCCGCACCGTGGTCACCTCCGCCGACGTGGTCGCCGACGTCGAGGCGCTCTGCAAGCGACTCGGCAAGGTCGACGTCACCATCAGCGACCGCGCCGGCTTCATCGCCAACGCGCTCCTCTTCGGCTACCTCAACCACGCCGTCGGCATGTTCGAGTCGCACTACGCCACCCGCGAGGACATCGACGCCGCCATGAAGCTCGGCTGCGGCCTGCCGATGGGCCCGCTGGCGCTGATGGACCTGATCGGCCTGGACACCGCGTACGAGATCCTCGACACCATGTACCGGCGCGGCGGGCGGGACCGCCGCCATGCCCCGGTACCGCTGATCAAGCAGATGGTCACCGCCGGGCTGCTCGGTCGAAAGTCGGGCCGGGGCTTCTACACCTACGAGCGGCCGGGCTCCCCGGTCGTCGTACCCGACGAGCGGACGCCGGTGGTGACGGAGGCGGCGCTCGGCGACGGCACCGGCGCGATCTACGCGGCGGGGGGCGCCGGGAGCGAGCTTGCGAGCCCCGCAGTCGTGACCAAGATCGGTATCGTCGGCTCCGGGACGATGGCCACCGGCATCATCGAGGTCTTCGCGAAGGCCGGCTACGAGGTCGTCTCGGTGACCCGGGGCGCGGAGAAGTCCGCCAAGGTCTTCGAGGCCGTCAAGACCTCGCTCAACAAGGGCGTGGTGCGCGGCAAGCTCAGCGAAACCGACCGGGACGCCGCGCTCGGCCGGATCAACTGGTCGGCCACCCTGGAACACCTCGCCGACGTCGACCTCGTCGTCGAGGCCGTGGTCGAGGAGTTGAGCGTCAAGAAGGCCCTCTTCGCCAGCCTCGACGAGATCTGCAAGCCGGGCGTCGTGCTCGCCACCACCACCTCCTCGCTGCCGGTGATCGACGTCGCGATGGCCACCCAGCGGCCCGCCGACGTGGTCGGGCTGCACTTCTTCAACCCGGCGCCGCTCATGCCGCTGGTCGAGGTCGTGGAGACCATCCGCACCTCGGCGGAGACCACCGCCACCGCCCGAGCGGTCTGCGCCGCGCTGGGCAAGACGGGCGTGGTCTGCGGTGACCGGTCCGGCTTCATCGTCAACGCGCTGCTCTTCCCGTACCTCAACGACGCGGTGAAGATGCTGGAGGCGAGCTACTCGACCGCCGACGACATCGACCACGCGATGAAGCTGGGCTGCGGCTACCCGATGGGCCCGTTCGAGCTGCTCGACGTGGTCGGCCTGGACGTCGCGCTGGCCATCCAGCGGGAGCTCTACCTGGAACTGCGCGAGCCGGGCTTCGCGCCCGCGCCGCTGCTGGAGCACCTGGTCACCGCCGGCTATCTGGGCCGCAAGAGCGGCCGGGGCTTCCGCGACCACACCCGTCGCTGAGCGGGTCAACACCGGCGGCCGGTGACGGCGTCTGGATGGTGTGACCTTCGAGGAGTACGTCAGCAGCCGGGGCCCGGCCCTGATCCGGCTGGCCCGGCTGCTGACGGGGGACGAGCACCGGGCCGAGGACCTCACCCAGGACGTCCTGGCCCGCGCGTACGTGCACTGGCGGAGAATCGCCCGGGCGGACCGGCCGGACGTGTACGTGCGCCGGATGCTGGTCAACGCCAACAACTCCTGGTGGCGCCGGCGCACGAACCGGGAACTGGCCACCGCCGATTTCGCGGAACGGCCGCACCGCGGCGACCTGGGCGGCGAGATGGCCGAACGGGACGCGATGTGGCGGCTCATCCTCGCGTTGCCGCGCCGCCAGCGGGCGGTGCTCGTGCTGCGCTACTACGAGGACCTCGACGACGCGACGATCGCCCAGATCCTCGGCTGCTCGCCGGTCACCGTCCGCACCCATGCCATGCGGGCGCTCATCCACCTCCGGGAGCGCTGCGGCGCCCCGGCCACGAACGGGAGCGGGCTGTGATCGACCTCGACCAGCGGATCGTACGGACGCTGCGGGAGCGCGCCGAGGGAACGGTCGACACCGACCGCCTGACGGCACTCGCCGTCGCCCGGGGCAAGGCCCGCCGCCGTCGTCGCCAGGCCGGCACGGGCGTCGCGGTGGGCCTGGCGGCGGTGCTCGGATTCACCGTCGCCACCGGCACGGGGCTGCCGGAGCGGGTACGGCCGCCGGACGCCGCCGCACCGGCCGTCGCCACCGCCGCGCCGGCCCGGCTGGACGGCGTCCCCGGCGCCGCCGCCCGGCCCGACCTGGTCGGCACGGATCCGCAGGTGCTGCACTTCGGGTTCGATCCGGCCCGGGCCCGCTACCTGGGCTGGCAGGTCGAATCCGGCGTGGAGGGCGCCCGGATCGCTGTCGACGGCAACCGGGCGGTCACCGTCGAGCTGGCCTCCTCCGCCGCCGCGCTCATGCACGGTGTGGTCGACGGACTGCCGGTCGACGTGTCGGCGATGACGGTCGAGGAGGCATACGACGGCAGCGACCGCCGGCACCGGGGCAGGGGAGAGACGCCCAGCTGGTTCCGGCTCTGGCAACCAGCTCCCGGCCTGTACGCCCGGGCCAGTGTGACCGCCGCCACCGCCCGGGAGATCGACGTGGCGGTCGACGCCCTCCGGCTGGACGACGCGCGCCGCTGCGACGGTCCGGTGCGGCTGACCACGTTGCCCACCGGCGCCCGGCTCACCGGCTGCCGGATCGACGCGGACTCCTTCCCCGACACGCTGCGGGTGTCGCTGCGGGTGGCCGCGACCGAGCAGCGCCAGATGACCGTGTCCTTCGAGTACGCGAGCAGTATCGCCAGCAGCCGGGCCGAGGGGAACCGGACGATCGCCGGCCGGCCCGCCTACCGTTACCCGCAGGGCGAGCAACTGGAGCTGCTCGGCTTCCCGGAGGCCCATCTGGTGGCCGACTTCGGCTGGCCCTTCGGCGGCTTCACCGAGCAGGACGCCGCCCTCGTACTGGGCGGGGCGTGGGTGGCCGAGGATCTGGGCCGCCCGGAGACCTGGGACTGACCGGCCAGCCGTCCCGGGCCGGCTCCGCCGTCGGCCCGTACGCTTGGCAAGCGTGAGCCCCCGTCGCAACCGACCCCGCCGCGATGAGTCCGCGCACCTCGACTCCGACCGGGCCCGCCAGGGCGTCGCCTCGGTGCAGCAGTGGCGCGACGGCGACTGGCAGGTACGCGGGATCAGCGGCGGCGCGTCCACCAAGACGTACCGCTGCCCCGGCTGTGACCAGGAGATCCGGCCCGGGGTGGCGCACCTGGTGGCGTGGCCGGCGGACGGGCGGGGCGACCTGACCGACCGGCGGCACTGGCACAGCGGGTGCTGGCGGGCCCGGGACCGGCGCGGGCCGGCCGTCCAGCGCGGTCGCGGCGCTCCCCGGTACGGCTGAGCGACCTGGATCACGCTGTTTCCGCCCCGCCCGGCGGTGCCCGGCCGCACCGGCGAGACTGGAGGGGTGAGCACACCGATCCGCGCGTCCTCCATCCTGCCCGGGCACCGCGAGGCCATCGAGCTGCACACCGCGGACGGGCTGCGGCTGGTCGGCGAACTGGCCAGGCCGCTGGACCGTGAGCCGGTGGCCACCCTCGTCTGCCTGCACCCGCTGCCGACGCACGGCGGGATGATGGACAGCCACGTGTTCCGCAAGGCGGCGTGGCGGCTGCCGGCCCTCGCCGATGTGGCGGTGCTCCGCTTCAACACCCGGGGCACCACCAGCCTGCGCGGCACCAGCGAGGGGGCCTTCGACAACGCGGTCGGCGAGCGCTTCGACGTTGCCGCCGCCATCGAGTACGCCGAGTTCCACGAGCTGCCGGACGTCTGGCTGCTCGGCTGGTCGTTCGGCACCGACCTGACCCTGAAGTACGGCTCCGACCCGGCCGTCGTCGGGGCGATCCTGCTCTCCCCGCCGCTGCGTTACTCCGCCCCGGCGGATCTCGACCAGTGGGCGGAGTCCGGCAAGCCGCTGACCGCGCTGGTCCCCGAGTTCGACGACTACCTGCGTCCCGACGAGGCCCGGGAGCGCTTCGCGGCGGTGCCGCAGGCCGAGGTGGTCGGGGTGCCCGGCGCGAAGCACCTCTGGGTCGGCGACGCCGAGACCGTACTGGACGAGGTGGTCCGCCGGGTCAACCCGGCCGCCACCGTGCCGCTGCCGACGACCTGGGACGGCCCGATGGAGACCGGCGACGTCAGCGCGTACGCCGACCGCACGGTGGCCTCCTTCGCGGACCGCCCGGTGCCCGGCCCGCCCCCCGGCCAGGCCGGCTGACCGCCCCGGCGCCCGCTGTTTCTCGTTCGTCGCGCCGAGGGCGGTGGTCGTCGGGATCGACGTGCGGCGTTCCGCCGTCGGCCGCACACCCGTCGTGGGCCCGGCGGTTTGCCCGGGTGCGGCCGGCATAGGTCAGCGGGTGTCCTGCCTGGGCAGGACCACCTCCCGCAGGATGAGCTGGAGCGCGGCCACCGCCGGGATCGCGATCAGCGCGCCCACCACCCCGAGCAGGGAGACCCCGAGCAGGGCGGCGACCAGGGCGGCCACCTCGTTGACCGACACCGACCGGCGCATGATCTTGGGGTAGATCAGGTAGTTCTCCACCTGCTGGTAGATCAGGAAGAACACCGCACAGGCGATGCCGACCGGCAGGTCCGTGGCGAACCCGACCAGGCTGACGATCACCGCGCCCAGGGTCGCGCCGATCTGCGGGATCAGGTCCGTCACCGCGACCACCACGGCCAGCGCGAACGGGTACGGCAGCCCGACGATCAGCGCGAAGACGTACGTGGAGACCCCGGCCAGCACCGCGATGCTGAGCGCGCCGACCATGTACGCGCCCACCTTGGTCAGGATCTCGTCCCCGATGAGCCGCACCCGTTCCCGGCGCGAGCGAGGCACCAGCGAGTAGCCGAGTTCGCGGAGGCGGTCGAAGTAGGCCAGGAAGTAGATGGTCAGCACCAGCACGGTCAGCCCCCGGAAGACCGTGCCGAAGACCAGTTGGGCGCCGCCGAGCACCCCGCCGAGGGCCTGACCCACCGTGTTGGCGTTCGCCGCGCTCTGCACCCGCTCCATCAGGTCGTACCGCTCCACGAGATCGTTGACCGTCTCGTTGCGGCGTAACGCCTCCAGGTAGCTCGGCAACTGGTCGATGAACTGCCCCGTCTGCGTCACGATCGGCGGCACCAGGGCGAACACGCCGCCGCAGAGCAGCAGCACGACGGCCAGCGCGACCACCGCCACGGCAAGCCCGTGCGGCAGCCCCACCGACCGCAACCGGACCACGGCGGGATGCAGGCCGACGGCGAGGAAGAGCGCGATGGCCACCAGGACCAGGATCCCGGCCGCGTTGCGCAGGCCCAGATAGAGGGTGTACGCGAGCAGCACCCCGGCCGCCCCGGTGAAGCCGACGAGGAAACTGCTGCGCTTCAACGGGCGCCCCGGCGTACCGAACCGGCTCGATCCGTTCGTCGCCTGCTCGTCGTCACCCGCCGCGTCCGCCGCCCTAGGGCGCACTGCGACCCGGTCCCGCTCGCCGGTGACCTCCTCGGGGGTGGTGGCGCCCCCGGGGCCGGTGGCTGGCTCGGGCCTGGCGGCTGGTTTGGGTCCGGCGGCGTGGTCCGGCTTTGGTCCGGTGGCGTGTTCCGGCGTCGGGTTCGTGTTGCCCGGTGCCGGGTTGGTGCCGGGCTCCCGGTCGCCGCTCGACGCCGTCGGTCCGTCGTCTGCCATCGGACCTCCCTGATCGACTCCCCGCCGGACGCCCGACTGCGGGCACACCTCCGCGCTTTCCACACAGGAGCGTACGCCGCAGGCCCGACCCTTCCGCCCAGCGTGGCCGTGCCCACCGGAACCGGCCGCGAACCCCTGTTCGAGCAGCAACATGACGGCAAGGCCAGCCCGATCCTGAGATCTTGGAGGAAGGCGGCCCCCGGAGGGGCCTGATCCTTCCAGGTCTACTAGACGTAACGTGACCCGAGCCGGCAGGCGACATGCGGCGGAGCGCGGGGAACGAAGGAGATCTTGGTACGAATCGGCCCTTGGAGGGGCCGTCCCGTACCAAGATCTCGGAGCAGGGCGAGACCGGGGACGGCGAGCGGCCACCGACCAGGTGTGGCCCCGCCGTGCCCGGTGCCGGGGGCGTCAGTCCTTTTCGACGACGACCTTGCTCGGCTTCGCGCTGCGCTCGTCGGTGGTCGGCTTCGCCGGTCGCTTGCCGTTCTCGCCGGTGCTGGTGATCTTCGTCGGGGCGGCACCTCGGCCGCCCTCGCCGGGCACCGCCGCCACGGTCGGTTCCCCGTCCACGCCGGCACTGGCCGTACCCCCGTCGACGGTGGTCACGGTCGCGACCTTGCCGTTGTCCGGCTGCCCGGAGTCGGCCGGCTCGATGCGGCCCTTGGCCGGTTGTCCGGCATCTGCCGGCTCCACCTTGCCGGCGGCGGGTTTCCCACCCGAGGGGGGTGCCGCCTCCGCGGGGCCGGTCGCCCCACCCACCGCGGCCACGCCCACGCTCGCGCCGGCCTTACCCGTGCCCGCCGTGTCCGCCGTGTCCACGCCCGCAGTGCCTGCCTTGCCCGTGGTGCCCGCGCCCGCGCCCGCCGAGACCGCACCCGCACCCGTGCCCGCCGGAGCCTTGTCCGCGTCGGCACGGGGCTTCCCGCCGTTCGCCGTGGCCGGCCCGCCGCCTGCCACCACCGGGGCGGCCACGACGGCGCCGTCGGTCCCGCCCGGGCGGTCGGCCGCGCCGACCAGGCTCAACCGCAGCTCCGCCACCTGTCGCTGGAGCTCGTCGGACTCCTGCCGGGAGGTCCAGGTCTCCTGCCGCAGGTCGGCCAACTGCTGCTGGGCCTGGGCGATCTCCAGCATCACCTGGGCGAGCTGCTGCCGGCTGGCGGCGGCTTCCTGCTGCGTGGCGGCGAGGTGCTGCTGGGTGGTGGCGAGGTGCTGCTGCGTCGTGGCCGCGTACTCCTCGAACTGCCGGCGCGACGTGGACACGTGCTCGTCGGCCTTGCGGCGCTTCTCGGTCGCCTCCGACTCGGCCCGGCTGAGCAGCGTCGTGGCCTCCTCCTCGGCCTGCCTGCGCATCGTCAGCGCGTCCTGCTCGGCGGCCTGGCGGATGGTGGCCGCGCCCTGCTCGACCTCGTTCTTGCGGGCGGTGTACTCCGCCTCCAACGTGGTGCTGCGCGACTCGAACCCGGACTCCAGTTCCTCGTGCCGGCTCTTGTGCTGCTTCTCCAGCTCGGCCTGCCGGGTCTTGTGCTGCTGGTCCAACTCGTCGCGGCGCTTCGTGAACTCCTGCTCGGCCGTCGCGCGGCGCTGGGTCAGCTCGCGGTCCGCCGCCTCGCGCCGGCTGTTGACCTCCTGCTCCACCCCGGCCCGCCAGGTGCCCAGCTCCTGCTGCGTCTGGGCCCGGGCGTGCTGCACGTACGCCTCGGTCTCGGTGCGCATCCGCTGCACGTACGCCTCGGTCTCGGCGCGGCTGCGCTTGGCCGTCTCGGTGGCCTGGGTGGTGAGCCGCTCCGCCTCCTGGCGGGCCTTCTCACGGGTGGCCCGGCCGGCGCCGGCGGCGTCGTCGATGATCTGCTTGGCGTCCCGCTGCGCCTTGGCATGGGTGGCCCGGCCCGCCTCGGTCGCCTGGTCGACCAGGCGCTTGGACTCCTGCTGGGCCTTGGCGTGCACCTCCTTGGCGGCCTCGCGGAGCTGGGTGGCCTCCTGCTGGGCCTTGGCGTGCACCTCCTTGGCGGCCTCGCGCAGCTTGGTGGCCTCCTGCTGGGCCCGGTGATGGATCTCCTTGGCCGCGTCCCGCAGCTGGGTGGCCTCCTGCTGGGCCTTCGCCAGCGCCTCCTGGGCGGCCTTGCGGAGCCGGGCGCCCTCCTCCTTGGCGGTCCTGACGGCGGCGTCCGCCTCGGCCTTGCGGGCCGCGGTGTGTCGCTCCTCCTCCGTCCGGCGGGCGGCCAGCGCGATCTCGAAGTCCTTGAGGGCGGTGGCGGCCTGCTCGCGAGCTTCCTCGACGATGTGCTCGGCGGCACCCCGGCGCGCTTCGATCTCCTCGCCGGCGGCCACCAGGATCGCGTCGGCCTGCTCCTCGGCGAGGGTGAGGATCTGCTCCACCCGGGGGCCGAGGTGCCGGTAGGAGACGTTCTCCAGCGCCCCGGACGACTTGCGCGCCTGGGCCAGGTCCCGCTGGAGCACCTCGACCTGACCGGCCAGCTTGTGGATCTGTGTGTAGGCCTGCTCCCGTTCGGCCGCCAGGGCCGCGATCTCGTGCTCCGCGCGAGCGACGTACCGGTCGACCTGTCGTTTCTCGTACCCCCGCAGAGCGGACTCGAAGCTGGGCTCCGTGGTCACGTCCCCGCCGAGAGCGAACAGTTCCTCGCCGTGCGACATGCCCCCATCCTCACACGCATCCAGTCCGGCTGGGGCGATACGGACGCCCCGGATAGGACCTACTTCACTACTGACACGCCCGGGCAATTCACTTGGCCCGCAAACGCATACGGCGCGGGGCGCACCGGTCACCCGGTGTCACCCCGCGTCGCGGATCATGCCCCGGTCAGGTGGGTCAGTTGGTCGTCTCCGCGGTCGCCCGCTCGTCGGCGCCGTCGGCCTTCTTCGCCTCCGGCTTGGCCTGTGCCGGCGGCGCGGCGGGCACGCCCGGCACGATGCCGGCGAGACCGGAGAGCATCTGGCCGAGCTGCGAGGTGACGGCGTCCTTCTGCCGGGTGAGGTCCTCGACCTCGCGGCGGGCCGCCTGGGTGGTCAGCTCGGCCTCGGTGCGCGCCTCGGTGAGCAGGCGGTTCGCCTCGGCCTTGGCCTCGGTGAGCGTCTTGTCGGCCAGCGCCTTGGCCTTGTCGACGGTCTCGTTGGCGGTGCGCTCCGACTCGACCCGGCGGGCCTCGGCGCGCTGCTCGATCTCCTTGGCCCGCTCCTGCGCGGCGTGGGCCCGCTGCTCGGCCTCGCTGACCAGCTTCTGGGTCTGGGCGACCTGCGCGGCGTGCCGCTCCGACTCCTCGCGCTCGGCCTTCTCCCGACGCTCGGCGAGCTGGAGCTCCAGGGCCTGGAGGTCCTTGTCGCGCTTGTCGCGGGCGTCGGTGAGCAGCTTGGTCGCCTCGGCGCGCTTCTCCTCGGCCTCGCGGGCGGCCTTCGCCCGCTGCTGGGTGATCTCCCGCTCGGCGGTGGCCCGCAGGGTGGCGACCTCGCGCTCGACGGTGGACTTCAGCTCGGCGACCTCGTGGGCGGTGACCGTGCGCAGCTGCTTGGTCTCCCGATCGGCGTCGGCACGCAGCGTGTCGGCCTCGCGCCGGGCCTGGACGCGGACCTCGGCGGCCTCGCGCTCGGCGGCGGTGCGGACGCTGCCCGCCTCCCGCTCGGCGTTGGCCTTCATCGCCGCCGCCTCGGCGCGCGCCTTGTCGGTGATCTCGCGCGCCTCCAGGCGGGCGGCGGAGAGGATGCCCTCCGACTCCCGCTTGGCCTCGTTGCGGTGGTCGTTGGCCTGCTCCTCGGCCAGCCGGAGGATCTGCTCGACGCGGGTGCCGAGGCCGGAGAGCGTGGGCCGGCTGTTCTCCTCGAGCTGCTTGTTGGTGTCGGCGAGCTTCTGCTCCAGCGTGCTCATGCGCTGCTCGGCCTGGCGGAGCCGCCGCTGGGCGTCGTTCATCCGCTGCTCAGCCTCGGCGCGGGCCTGCTCGGACTGGGTCAGCGCGGCCGTCATCCGGCCGAGGAAGTCATCGACCTGGTGGGTGTTGTAGCCGCGCAGGCCAACGGTGAAATCGGGCTGCGAGTTCGCGTTATCGAAGAACGCAAGAGGGGAGGACTGCTGGGGCATTGGGACATACTCGCAGACTCCCCAGGGTGCTTCGCAAGGGCGGTGGCGAGCTTTCCTGTCCTCTTTACATGGTCAACTACGGGTCCGCGGATCGCCGGACAGATCGCCGATCTTGGCAGGTCCCGGGCGGGTCGGACGGCACGGAGAGTGACATCGAAAAAGGGCCGCGGTGGCACCCGCGGCCCTTTGTCGCGACATGGTCCGGGTCACTCGAATGAGCGTCCGGCGCCTCCGGCGGAAAGACAATCGTCGTTCACCGCAATGGTCGCCGGCGCGTCATCCGTCGGGTCAGTGGCCGCGGAACCGGTTGATCGCGTCCTCGTGGCGGGAACGCAGCTCGCGGTCGCGTACGCCGAGGCCGTCCGACGGGGCCAGGCAGCGGACACCGACCTTGCCCTGGTGGGCGTTGCGGTGCACCTCGTACGCGGCCTGCCCGGTCTGCTCCAGCGCGTAGGTCTTCGACACGGTGGGGTGGATCTTGCCCAGGGCCACGAGCCGGTTGGCCTCCCACGCCTCCCGGTAGTTGGCGAAGTGGCTGCCGACGATCCGCTTCAGGTGCATCCAGAGGTAGCGGTTGTCGTACTGGTGCTGGAAGCCGCTGGTGGATGCGCAGGTGACGACGGTGCCGCCGCGCTTTGCCACGTAGACGCTCGCGCCGAAGGTCTCCCGGCCCGGGTGCTCGAAGACGATGTCCGGGTCCTCGCCGCCGGTCAGCTCCCGGATCCGCTCGCCGAAGCGGCGCCACTCGTCCGGGTCCTGGGTCTGCTCGTCGCGCCAGAACCGGTAGCCCTCGCCGGTGGCCTCGGACCGGTCGATGACCAGCTCGGCGCCCATCTTGCGGCACAGCTCCGCCTTGTCGGGAGAGGAGACCACGCAGACCGGGATCGCCCCGCCGTTGAGCGCCATCTGGGTGGCGTAGCCGCCCAGGCCGCCGGAGGCGCCCCAGATCAGCACCACGTCGCCCTGCTTCATGTTGGCTCCGTGGTGCGACACCAACTGCCGGTACGCGGTCGAGTTGACCAGCCCGGGGCTGGCCGCCTCCTCCCAGCTGAGGTGGCGCGGCTTGGGCATCAGCTGGTTGGCCTTGACCACGGCCAGCTCGGCCAGGCCACCGAAGTTGGTCTCGAAGCCCCAGATCCGCTGCTGCGGGTCCAGCATGGTGTCGTCGTGCCCGGCCGCGTCCTCCAGTTCCACCGAGAGGCAGTGCGCGACCACCTCGTCACCGGCCTTCCACCGGGTCACGCCGGGCCCGGTGCGCAGCACCACGCCGGCCGCGTCCGAGCCCACCACGTGGTACGGCAGGTCGTGCCGGCGGGTCAGCTCCGACTGCCGGCCGTAGCGCTGGAGGAACCTGAAGGTGGACAGCGGCTCGAAGATGCTGGTCCAGACAGTGTTGTAGTTGATCGCGCTGGCCATCACCGCGACCAGCGCCTCGCCCGGCCCGAGTTCCGGGGTCGGCACCTCCTGCACGTGCAGTGCCTTGCGCGGGTCCTTGTCCCGGGTGGCCAGGCCGTCGAACATCCGGGTCTCGTCGGCGCGCACCACGACACCGCGGTACGACTCGGGTACCGGCAGGCCGGCGATTGCGGCGAGCTCCCGTTCCGGCTGGCCGGAGCCCTCCACCGCCATGATTGCTTCGAGGATGTCCTGCACGTCGACCTCCCGTTCGTCCGCACCCGGCGCGAGTGGGCCTGGGTGCTGCCATCGTCGGCGCCGGTGCGGCCGACCGCCATGTCGGCATCCGACACATCCGGTACCGGCCGCGCTCCCGTGGGGCCGGACGTTACTGAACGGTAGTTACGGCCGGAAGCCCTCTGTGAAAAACTGCATTGGCCGATGCGTGGACGTGTCCGGTCGGCGGCCCAACCACGCAATGTCGCGCTCGGTGAGGGAGGGATCACCGTCCCCCGCCGGGTGGCGGGGGACGGCGGCGGAGGTCAGTGCGCGGCGGCGGGCTCGACGAGTTCGACCAGCACCCCGCCGGCGTCCTTCGGGTGGACGAAGTTGACCCGCGAGTTGGCCGTACCGCGCTTCGGGGTGTCGTAGAGCAGCTTCACGCCACGCTCGCGCAGCTTCGCGCAGGCGACGTCGATGTCCTCGACGGTGTACGCCACCTGCTGCACGCCCGGGCCCTTACGGTCCAGGAACTTGGCGATGGTCGACTCCGGGGTCAGCGGGGCGAGCAGCTGCACGCAACCGCCCTCGGCGGTCGGGCCGACGGCCAGCATCGCCTCGCGGACGCCCTGTTCGGCGTTCACCTCGGTGTGCACGCAGCGCATCCCGAAGGTGCGCTGGTAGAAGTCGATCGCGGCGTCCAGGTCGGCGACGGCGACCCCGACGTGGTCGATGCGGCGCAGGCCGATGTCTGTGACATTATCGGCAGCGGTCTCGACGGGGGAGTTCTCAGCCATGGCGCTAGTCTGACCGAACAATCGTTAAGGCGTACAGGTCGGCACCCCTCGGAGGCAGGCATGGCTTCGGTGATCGTCAGCGGCGCGCGGACCCCGATGGGGCGCCTGCTGGGCAACCTCAAGGACCTCCCCGCGACCCGGCTCGGCGGCGTCGCGATCAAGGCGGCGCTCGAACGGGCCGGCGTCGCCCCCGAGCAGGTCCAGTACGTGATCATGGGGCAGGTGCTCCAGGCCGGCGCCGGGCAGATCCCGGCCCGCCAGGCGGCGGTCGAGGCGGGCATCCCGATGTCCGTGCCGGCGCTGACCGTCAACAAGGTCTGCCTCTCCGGCCTGGACGCGATCGCCCTGGCCGACCAGTTGATTCGCGCCGGCGAGTTCGACGTCGTCGTCGCCGGCGGCATGGAGTCGATGACCAACGCCCCGCACCTGCTGCTCGGCCAGCGCGGCGGCTACAAGTACGGCGACGTGCCCCTCAAGGACCACATGGCGCTCGACGGGCTCACCGACCCGTGGGACTCCTGCGCGATGGGGGAGTCCACCGAGCGGCACGGCGAGCGGCACGGCATCACCCGTACGGAACAGGACGCGTTCGCCGCGGCCAGCCACCAGCGGGCCGCCGCCGCGCAGAAGAACGGCCACTTCGCCGACGAGATCACCCCGGTGATCATCCCGCAGCGCAAGGGTGACCCGCTGGTGATCAGCGAGGACGAGGGGATCCGACCGGACACCACCGTCGAGTCGCTGGCGAAGCTGCGTCCGGCGTTCGCCAAGGACGGCACGATCACCGCCGGCAGCGCCTCGCCGATCTCCGACGGCGCCGCCGCCGTGGTCGTGATGAGCAAGGCCAAGGCCAAGGAGCTGGGGCTGACCTGGCTGGCCGAGATCGGCGCGCACGGCAACGTCGCGGGCCCGGACAACTCCCTGCACTCGCAGCCGTCCAACGCGATCCAGCACGCGCTCAAGAAGGGCGGGCTGGGCATCGAGGACCTGGACCTCATCGAGATCAACGAGGCGTTCGCCCAGGTCGGCATCCAGTCCACCCGTGACCTCGGGGTCAGCCCGGACAAGGTCAACGTCAACGGCGGGGCGATCGCGCTGGGCCACCCGATCGGCATGTCCGGCGCCCGGCTGGTGCTCACCCTCGCGCTGGAGCTCAAGCGCCGGGGCGGCGGCACGGGCGCGGCGGCGCTCTGCGGTGGCGGTGGCCAGGGCGACGCCCTGATCATCCATGTCCCGGCCCCCGGCGAGAGCGGTCAGTGACCGCAGGACGGCCGATTCCCTAGCAAGACGACGGCGAGCCCCGCAGTCGCGAACAGAGGCAGGACAGTGAGCGAGATCGTCGACAGCGGCCCGGCGGCGGGCGCACCCCCGGTGCGCCGCAGCCGGGACGTGCCGATGCTGGTCGAGCGGGCCCGTGCGGGTGACCCGCGCGCGGTGGCCCGGCTGATCACCCTGGTCGAGTCGGGCGACGAGACGCTGCCGCGGATCGCGGCGGCGCTCGCGCCGTACGCCGGTCAGGCCCAGGTGGTCGGGCTGACCGGCTCGCCCGGGGTGGGCAAGTCGACCACCACCAACGAGCTGGTCCGGGCGTTGCGTGCCCGTGGCCACCGGGTGGGCGTGCTGGCGATCGACCCGTCCAGCCCGTTCACGGGCGGGGCGATCCTCGGTGACCGGGTCCGGATGCAGGACCACGCCACCGATCCGGGCGTCTACATCCGGTCGATGTCCAGCCGGGGTCACCTCGGCGGGCTGTCGGCGGCCACGCCGCAGGCGGTCCGGGTGCTGGAGGGCGCCGGCTGCGACGTGGTGCTGGTGGAGACCGTGGGTGTCGGGCAGGCCGAGGTGGAGGTCGCCTCGCTGGCCGACACCACGCTGGTGCTGCTCGCCCCGGGCATGGGTGACGCGATCCAGGCGGTCAAGGCCGGCATCCTGGAGATCGCCGACGTGTTCGTGGTCAACAAGGCCGACCGGGACGGCGCCGACGCCACGGTGCGCGACATCCAGGGCATGATCGCCCTGGGCGAGCGCGGGCCGGGCGAGTGGCGACCGCAGGTGGTGCGCGCGACCGCCGTGCGGGGCGAGGGCATCGACGACATCGCCGCCGCCATCGACAAGCACCGTGGCTGGCTGGTCAAGCACGGCGAGCTGCGCCGCCGCCAGGAGGCACGGGCCGCCGCCGAGGTCGAGGCGATCGCGCTGGGCGTGCTCCGCGCCCGGATCGGCTCCCTGCGCGACGGTACGGAGCTGTCGGCGCTCGCCGCGAAGGTGGCCGAGGGCGCCCTCGACCCGTACGCGGCGGCCGACGAACTGCTCGCCCAACTCGGCTCCTGAGGCGTCTGCCGAATCAGGCCGGTTCTCTGCCGAACCGGTACGTCCACTACGGACGACTCCCGGCTAGTACGCTCGCACCGCCCCGCCGACGGCGCGGGGCGCTGCGAGGGTGGGGAGATCATGGCTGACGAGGCGACGCAGGAGCTGTCGGTGACGCCGGACGCGGTGGCGGGCGGGAGCACGCTCGTCTCCGACGAGGTGGTGGAGAAGATCGCGGTCGCCGCCACCCGAGCGGTGCCCGGGGTGGTCGAGCTGGGCGGGGACGTGGCCCGGTTCTTCAACGCGGTGCTCGACAAGGTCGGGCTCGACAAGGTCGGCGATGCCCGGCGGGGCTGCTCGGCGCACGTCACGAACGGCGCGGCCGTGGTCAACCTGGTCATCGTGATCGAGGCGGGCCGTCCGGTGCCGCAGGTGACCGAGGCGGTCCGGGTGAAGGTGACCGAGGCGGTCGAGGCGTACGGGCTGCGGGTCGACGAGATCAACATCCGGGTCGACGACGTGGCCCTGGAGGATCCGGGCGCGGCGACCGCCTGACGTACCGGCAGTTCGGGTTACCGACCGGTACGACATTCCTTAGCGATCGTTCAGGCTGGGCTTTACACTCGACGTGCAGACGAGGACTCGAGGAGGAGCCCCGCGGATGAACGCCGACGAGATCGCTGCCGGACGGGCACGCTGGCAGGCCCGCTACGACGCCGCGCGCAAGCGGGACGCCGACTTCACCACGCTCTCCGGGATGCCCGTCGACCCGGTCTACGGGCCCCCCGAGGGAGTCGACCACCCGGGCTTCGAGCGCATCGGTTGGCCGGGCGAGTACCCGTACACCCGGGGCCTCCACCCGACCGGCTACCGGGGTCGGACCTGGACGATCCGGCAGTTCGCCGGCTTCGGCAACGCCCAGCAGACCAACGAGCGCTACAAGATGATCCTGGGTGCCGGCGGCGGGGGCCTGTCGGTCGCCTTCGACATGCCCACGCTGATGGGCCGGGACTCCGACGACCCGCAGGCGCTCGGCGAGGTGGGTCACTGCGGCGTCGCCATCGACACCGCCGCCGACATGGAGGTGCTCTTCGAGGGCATCGACCTGGCCGGGGTGACCACGTCGATGACCATCTCCGGGCCGGCCGTGCCGGTGTTCTGCATGTACCTGGTGGCCGCCGAGCGGCAGGGCGCCGACCTGTCCACCCTGGACGGCACGTTGCAGACCGACATCTTCAAGGAGTACATCGCGCAGAAGGAGTGGCTCTTCGACCCGGAGCCGCACCTGCGCCTGATCGGCGACCTGATGGAGTACTGCGCCCGGGAGATCCCGCGCTACAAGCCGCTCTCGGTCTCCGGCTACCACATCCGCGAGGCCGGCTCGACCGCCGCGCAGGAGTTGGCGTACACCCTCGCCGACGGGTTCGGCTACGTCGAGCTGGGGCTCTCCCGGGGGCTGGACGTCAACGTCTTCGCGCCCGGCCTGAGCTTCTTCTTCGACTCGCACGTCGACTTCTTCGAAGAGATCGCCAAGTTCCGGGCGGCCCGCCGGATCTGGGCCCGCTGGCTGCGCGACGTCTACGGCGCGACCAGCGAGAAGGCGCTCTGGCTGCGGTTCCACACGCAGACCGCCGGCGTGTCGCTGACCGCCCAGCAGCCGGTCAACAACGTGGTGCGTACCGCCGTGGAGGCCCTCGCGGCGGTGCTCGGCGGCACCAACTCGCTGCACACCAACGCCCTGGACGAGACCCTGGCGCTGCCCACCGACGAGTCCGCCGAGATCGCCCTGCGTACCCAGCAGGTGCTGATGGAGGAGACCGGGGTGACCAACGTGGCGGACCCGCTGGGCGGGTCCTGGTACGTCGAGGCGCTCACCGACAAGATCGAGGCCGAGGCGGAGGAGATCTTCGCCCGGATCCGGCAGCTCGGCGGGGAGGGCCCGCACCGGATCGGCCCGATGACCTCGGGCATCCTGCGCGGCATCGAGGACGGCTGGTTCACCGGCCACATCGCCGAGTCCGCCTTCGTCTACCAGCAGGCGCTGGAGAAGGGCGACAAGAAGATCGTCGGGGTCAACTGCCACACCGGCACGGTCGCCAAGGACCTGGAGATCCTGCGCATCTCGCACGAGGTGGAGCTGGAGCAGCGCCGGGTGCTGGCCGAGCGCAAGGCCGGCCGCGACGAGGCCGCCGTCAAGGCCGCGATCGAGCGGATGGTCGCCGTCGGCCGGACCGACGGCAACATGATCCCGGCCATGCTGGACGCCGTCCGCGAGGAGGCCACCCTCGGCGAGATCTGCGACGCCCTACGCGCCGAGTGGGGCATCTACCGCGAACCCGCCCGCTTCTAACCCACCCCCACCCCACCCCACCCCTCCCCGCCCCTCCCCTCCCCTCCCCCCACCCCTTTCCACCCCCGCGATCTTGCACTTCTCGCCCCGGCAAATGCCGCGTACGCCGCGTACCGGGGGCCGTAAGTGCAAGATCGCGGAGTGCTGGGCGGGAGGGGGCGGGGAGCGGGTGCGGAGGAGGGCGGGGAGGGGCGGGGACGGGGTGCGGGAGCAGGCGTGACAGTTGCAACTGTCGCCGTCGCGGCTGGTCTGAGTTCGGCGGGTCGCGTGCGAGACTAGGTAACCATGAGCGACCCACGGATCACCTCGTCGATCTTCACCCGCGGCGCGGTCGACCTCAGCGCGCTGCGCACCCCCGCACCGGCCCCCGCCCGCCCCACCGCCCCGGCCCAGTCCGCCCCCTCCGCCGAGCTGCCCGGCACCGCCGGCGGCGGCGTCGCCGTCATCGACGTGAGCGAGGCGACATTCCAGTCCGAGGTTCTTGAGCGCTCGCTCACCACACCGGTGGTCGTGGACTTCTGGGCCGAGTGGTGCGAGCCGTGCAAGCAGTTGTCGCCCGTGCTGGAGCGGCTCGCCGCCGAGGGCGGCGGCGCCTGGGTGCTCGCCAAGGTCGACGTGGACGCCAACCCGCGGATCGCCCAGATGTTCCGGGTGCAGGGCATTCCCATGGTCTACGCGGTGGTCGGCGGCCAGCCGATCGACGCCTTCTCCGGAGTGGTGCCCGAGGCGCAACTGCGGCAGTGGCTCCAGGCGGTGCTCAAGGCCGGTGGCGTGAGCGTCGCCGAGCCGGAGGACCCCCGCCTCGACGAGGCCGACGACGCCCTGATGAGCGGCGACCTCGACGCGGCCGAGCAGGCGTACCGCAAGATCCTCGCCGAGTCACCGGCGGATGCCGCGGCGGAGGCGGGCCTCGCCCAGGTCGGGCTGGCCCGCCGGGTGGCCGGGGCCGACCCGGGCGCGGCGATCACCGCCGCCCAGGCGAACCCCGACGACGTCGAGGCCCAGCTCCTGGCCGCCGACATCGAGGTGCTCAGCGGTCAGGCCGAGGCGGCGTACGCCCGCCTGGTGGGCCTGGTCCGCCGCACCGCCGGTGAGGATCGGGAGAAGGTACGCCAGCACCTCGTCAGCCTCTTCACGGTCGCCGGGCCGGAGGACCCCGCGGTCGCCTCGGCCCGCCGGGCCCTGGCCAGCGCCCTGTTCTGAGCACGTAGCACGCCAGCGCGGGCCGGCGTTCCGGCCGGCCCGCCCGACACCTCGAGGACGGGAGCCCATGATGCGCCGGATCGCCGTCCTCGACGCGCCCAGCAATCTCGGCCTGCGCCCACCCACGTCCACCTCGGTCCCCGGCTGCGGTAAGGCCCCGGGCGCGCTGCGCGACCAGGGGTTGCTCGCCCGGTTGCGCGCCCGCGACGCGGGCTGCCTCACCCCGCCCCGCTACGACCCCGGCGACTGGCGGCCCGGCGACGGGGTCTGCCACGCCAGGGAGATCGCCGACTACTCGGTGGCGCTCGCGGAGCGGATCGGCTCCATCATCGACCGGAGCGAGTTCCCGCTGGTGCTCGGCGGCGACTGCTCGATCCTGCTCGGCTCGGCGCTGGCCATGCACCGGCTCGGCGAGGCGGTCGGCGGGCGCATCGGGCTGGTCTTCGTCGACGGCCACTCCGACTTCCGGCACCCCGGCAACGCCTCCTACGTGGGCGCGGCGGCCGGCGAGGACCTCGCGCTGGTCACCGGCCGGGGGCAGGCCGACCTCGCCGCCATCGAGGGCCGCCGGCCATACTTCCGCGACATCGACGTGGTGGTGCTCGGCATCCGGGCACAGGACGAGTACCGCCTGGACCTCCAGGCCGCCGGGATCACCACCCGGCCGGTGCCGGCGCTGCGCGCCGAGGGCGCCGCGCGTACGGCACAGTGGGCGCACGAGCAGCTCGCCGACTGCGCCGGCTACTGGGTGCACATCGACGTGGACGTGCTGGACCCGGCCGTGATGCCGGCCGTCGACGCCCCCGACCCGGGCGGGATCGCCTTCGCCGAGCTGGAGATCCTGCTGGCCGGGCTGGTCGACACCCCGCACTGCCTCGGCGTCGAGCTGACCGTCTTCGACCCCGACTACGACCCGGACGGCGCGTACGCGGCCGAGATCGTCAACACCGTGGTGGCCGGGCTGCGCCCTGTCTCCGCGCCGACGGCGTCGCCGCCCCGACTGCTGCCGGGACCGTCGGCGTCAGCCACCCCATCCGGCCGGTCGCGGGCTGCCGTGTCGTCCGTCCCGTCGGCGGGCGGCGTCTCGCCCGTTACCTCGGCGGGCGGCGTCTCGCCCGTGCCCTCGGCGCGGCGGGGCAACGGCCGTCCCGAGGTTCCGGTCATGCCTGCCCCGGCTTCCAGCCCGGCCCTCGTCCCGGAGAGCGGCGGCGACGACCGCCAACCGGGCAGCCAGGCGGATCATGCGGAGGACGTTCCGCCGCCCCCGTTCGGGCCGGTCGTCCCGGTGGCTGCCGCCCTCGACGGTCCGACCGGGCCGGAACCCGTCGGCCCGCCCGCCTCCGCCGGCCCGGGCCTGCTGCGCCGGGCACCGCTCGCCGGCCTCGACCCGGACGACATGCTCCCCGCACCCGAGGACGGCACCTCGCCGTCGACCGCTGGCATCGCCTGACCGGCGGAGGTCCCCGGTCCCGGCCGGTCGGCCTGCCCCGTCCGTCGGTCGAGGTGCCCGGTGGCTCTGGTCAGCGGGGGAGAGCGCGGAGGAAGCGTTCGACGGCGGGGACGGCGGTGGCGGTGCTGGCCCCGCCCTTCTCGACGAAGACCGCGAACGCGACGTCGCCCTGCCAGCCGACGAACCAGGCGTGCGTGTTCGCCGGGTTGTTGTCGTACTCGGCGGTGCCCGTCTTGCCGTGCACCGGCGCGCCCGGCACGTCCCGCAGCGCGCTGCCGCTGCCGGCCGTGACCACCTCCCGCATCATCGCCTTCACCGCCTCGACCGACTCCGGCTTGAGCTGCGGCCCGGGGGCGGCGGGTTGGGCCGGGGCCGGGTCGAGCACCAGCTTCGGCTGCTCGAAGCGACCTCGGGCGACCGCCGCGGTGGCCGACGCCATCGACAGCGGGCTGACCAGCGTGGTGCCCTGGCCGATGGCGGCGGCGGCCTGCTCCGTCGCGCCGCCGTTCGCCGAGACCTTGCCCGTGAAGGCGTCCAGGCCGACGTCCCACTGCCCCTCCAGCCCGAGGGACCGGCCGGCGACGGCCAGCCCGTCCGGGCCGAGCTTCGGCGCCAGCGCGGCGAAGGCGGTGTTGCAGGACTTGGCGAAGTCGGTGCGGAACGGCACCGGCCCCAGCGCGAAGTTGTCGGAGTTCTTGAACGGCCGGCCGTCCACGACGAAGTTCTTCGGGCAGTCCACCGTCGCGTCGGGCGTGACCGCGCCCCGATCGAGCAGGCCGAGCGCGCTGACCATCTTGAAGGTGGAACCCGGCGGGACCTGGGCGGTGAAGGCCAGGTTCTCCCCGGCCGCGCCGGGACCGTTGGCCGCGGCGAGCACCGCGCCGTCGCTGATCCGCACCGCCACCAGCGCCGCCCGGCGCTTCTCGCCGCGCAGCGCGGTGTCGGCCGCGTTCTGGGTGGCCGCGTCGAGTGTGGTCTTCAGGGGCTGCCCCGGCTTCGGCTCGCTGCGGAACACCTCGGTGCCGGTGGGCACCAGCGTGCCGTCCGGGCCGGAGCGCTCGATGAGCACGGTCAGCCCCGGCGTGCCGCGCAGCCGCTCGTCGTGGCGGCCCTGGAGGCCCCCGTGGCCGACGAGGTCACCGGCCTCGTACCGGTCGGGGTGCCGGGCGAGGTCGTCGGCCTGGGCCGGGTCGACGGAGCCGAGCACCGCCCGGGCGAACTCCCGGGTGGGCGCGAGGTCGAGCTTGTCGCTGCGGAACTTCGTGCCCGGCAGGTCGTGGACGCGCGGCTTGATCTGCCGGTACGCCTCCTCCCGCAGGGTCACCACCTCGACGAACGCGCCCGGGTCGGCGTCGGCGAGCCGCTTGGGCAGGCCGGAGAGGTCGACCGGCGGGGTGATCGCCGGCCGGATCGCCCGGAAGGCGGCGTCCAGCTTCCGGGTCAGGCCCGGGAGGTCGGTGACCTCGCTCGGTTGGAGCCCGACGCGCACCACGGGCCGGGGGGCCACGATCGGTTGGCCGGCGTCGTCGAGCACCGCCGCCCGGGTGGCGGCGTCGCGGCGCAGCCCGAGCCGGTCGCCCCGGGTGAGCTGCTCCTGCACGAGCTGCGGTTCCCAGATCACCCGCCACTCGTCGCCGCCCTGGGTGAGCCGCACCTGGCGGTCGTACGCCCAGCGGGTCTGGCCCGGCAGGGCCCAGTCGATCTTCACTGTCGCGGTCGCGACGTCCCTGGTCACCTTCGCCTCGCCCTGGCGGGTCAGCGTGGGCGGCGTGGCCGCCAGTTCGCCGGAGAGCTCCTTGAGCTCGCGGGCGACGTCGGCCGCGGGCACCTTGGCGCCGGTCGGGTCGACGAAGCCGACGGCCTGGAGGTCGCCCGAGCGCCAGCCGGCGAGGAACGCGTCGACGCTGCGCGCCGGCCCGTCACCGCCCGAGCACGCGGTGAGGGCACCGGCCGCGAGCGCGGTCGCGGCGACCAGCGCCAGCGGCGGGCGGAGTCGATTGCGGCGGGGGCGGGGAGGGTACGACAGGCGCATGGAGCGGATCTCCGATCTCGGAACTGCCCTGCACGCTAGTACGGCCTCGCCGTCCGCACTGTCCCCCCTCGCCCGGGAAGTGCGGAAAGAGGGCTGGTGCCGGGGTGATGAACGACTGGAGGCGGGGTACTCCCGGACCGGCCAACCTCGTACCCGCAACGGGTGAAAGGACGAAGTCCCGATCCGGACGTCCGCACTGTGGTCCGCCGTGTAAGGGGCGGAAGGGCAGGGCCTAGGCTGGGCGTCAGAGTGACCCACAACGCGGTGGGTCGAGGGGAGTGGCACCGATGGACCGGCGTCCGGCGATCAAACCGGGACCCGACCTCCGGCAGGCTGACACCAGCCGGGACGACAGCTTCGATTCGGCAACCGACGGGGACGGCTTCGGCCGGCTCGACACAGGAGTTACCGGGATGACCGGTTCGAGTATCGACACACTTTACGATCTGGGCCTACCCGCTGACGCGCTGGCCGACGTGGAGGACGACGAGCTCGACGAGCCGGTCCCGAACGCGGAGCGCCTGGTGGCCCAGGCGGTCGCGCTGGCCGGCGACGACCACGACGCGGCGACCCTGGTCAGCCGCTTCTGGCGGTTCGCGCCGGACGAGGAGCTGATCGGCTTCACCGCCGAGGAGATGCTGGAGGCGGCCCGCGCACATCGCGACCTCGCCCAGCAGCGGGTACCGGGCGAGTTGAAGCTGCGGATCCACGAGCCGGACGCCGACCAGCACCACACGGTCATCGAGATCGTCACCGACGACATGCCGTTCCTGGTCGACTCGGTGACCGCCCTGCTCAACTCGCACCACCTGGACGTGCACCTGCTGGTCCACCCGCTGGTGGTGGTCCGGCGCGAGCCACTGGGCCAGCTGCTCGAGGTCTCCGCCGACGTCGAGCCGGACGACGCCCTCTCCGGCGACCTGGTCGAGAGCTGGATGCACATCGAGGTCGACCCGGTGCGCGACGCCGACGAGCGGGACACCCTGCGCCGGGAGCTCCATCGGGTGCTCACCGACGTGCGCGAGGCGGTGGAGGACTGGCCGAAGATGCGCCAGCGGGCCCTCGCCCTCGCCGACGAGCTGGCCGCCGCGCGGACGTCGGACAACCGGCCGCCGGTCCCGGAGAAGGACATCACGGACTCGGTGGAGCTGCTGCGTTGGCTTGCCCACGACCACTTCACCTTCCTGGGCTACCGGGAGTACCGGCTGGCCGACACCGACGAGCCGGCGGCCGGGGACGGGGACCGCGGCAACGGCCAGGCCCTGGAGGCGGTGCTCGGCACCGGGCTGGGCATCCTGCGCCAGGACTCCCCGGAGGCCCGGCCGCTGTCGTCGATGACGCCCGAGGCGCACGACAAGGTCACCGAGAAGCGCCTGCTGATCATCACCAAGGCGAACTCGCGGGCCACCGTGCACCGTTCCGCCTACCTCGACTACATCGGCTTCAAGATCTTCAACGAGGCCGGCGAGGTGGTCGGCGAGCGGCGCTTCCTGGGCCTGTTCTCCACGGCCGCGTACCGGACCAGCGTCCAGGAGCTGCCGGTGGTCCGCCGCAAGGTGGCCGAGGTGCTGGACCGCTCCGGCCTGAGCCAGCGCAGCCACTCCGGCAAGGACCTGCTCCAGATCCTGGAGACCTACCCGCGCGACGAGCTGTTCCAGATCAAGACCGAGGACCTCTACCACGCGGTGATCGGCGTCCTGCGGATGGCCGGCCGCCGGCAGCTGCGGGTGTTCCTGCGCCGGGACGCGTACGGGCGGTTCATCTCCTGCCTGATCTATCTGCCCCGGGACCGGTTCACCACGCAGAACCGGCTGCGGATGCAGGACATCCTGCTCCGCGAGCTGAACGGCGTCGGGGTCGACTACACGACCCGGGTCACCGAGTCGATGCTCGCCCGGGTGCACTTCATCGTCCGGACCGACCCGACCGGGGCCCCGGTCGACATCGACGCCGACCTGCTCGCCGAGGAGCTGGCCGACGCCACCCGGCTCTGGGACGACGACTACCGGCTGGTGCTGGAGCGCAAGCTCGGCGACGAGCAGGCCAAGCACCTGTTCACCCGGTACGCCGACGCCTTCCCCGAGGGCTACAAGGACGGCCACACGCCGTACGAGGCGATGAAGGACCTGGCGAAGCTGGAGCTGCTGGAGGAGCCCGGCCAGCTGGAGATGCACCTGTTCCGCAAGCAGCTCGCGCCGCGGGCCGGCGGGCGGGGGCCGGACGTCGACGAGGCGATGGACGTCCGGTTCAAGGTCTACCGCTACGGCGAGCCGATGATGCTCTCCGCCGTGCTGCCGGTGCTGCACTCACTCGGCGTCAAGGTGGTCGACGAACACCCGCACGAGGTGGACCGGATCGACGGTCGGGTCTACCTCTACGACTTCGGGCTGCGTCTGCCCGAGGGGCACCAGGAGCTGGCCGAGGTGCGCCCGCACGTGGAGAACGCCTTCGCGGCGGCGTGGCGGGGCGAGGCCGAGGTGGACGGCTTCAACGAGCTGGTGCTGCGCGCCGGTCTCACCTGGCGGCAGGTGGTGGTGCTGCGCGCGTACGCGAAGTACCTGCGCCAGGCCGGCACGGTCTTCTCCCAGGAGTACATGGAGCAGACCTTCATCGCGTACCCGAGGATCGCCGCCCTGCTGGTGGAGCTGTTCGAGGTGCGGTTCGCGCCCGGCGCGGACGGCCACGAGCAGCGGCAGCAGCGCAGCGCCGAGCTGGTGGGCGACATCCGGACCGCGCTGGACGATGTCGCCAGCCTCGACCAGGACCGGATCCTGCGTTCCTACCTGACGATGATCCAGGCCACCCTGCGCACCAGCTTCTACCAGAAGCGCACCGACGGGCGGCCGAAGTCGTACGTGGCGCTCAAGCTGGACCCGCAGGCGATCCCGGACCTGCCGGCGCCCCGGCCGAAGTTCGAGGTCTTCGTATACTCGCCGCGCTTCGAGGGCGTGCACCTGCGGTTCGGGTCGGTGGCCCGGGGCGGGCTGCGCTGGTCCGACCGCCGCGAGGACTTCCGCACCGAGGTGCTCGGCCTGGTCAAGGCGCAGATGGTGAAGAACGCCGTGATCGTGCCGGTCGGCGCGAAGGGCGGCTTCGTGCTCAAGCAGAAGCCGGGGGACCGGGACGAGGCGGTCGTCTGTTACAAGGAGTTCATCTCGGCGCTGCTGGACGTCACCGACAACATCGTCGCCGGTGAGATCGTGCCGCCGGAGGACGTGGTCCGGCACGACAGCGACGACCCGTACATGGTGGTCGCGGCGGACAAGGGCACTGCCTCCTTCTCCGACATCGCCAACGAGATCTCCACGGCGCACAACTTCTGGCTCGGCGACGCGTTCGCCTCGGGCGGCTCCGCCGGGTACGACCACAAGAAGATGGGCATCACCGCCCGGGGCGCCTGGGAGTCGGTGAAGCGGCACTTCCGCGAGCTGGGGCACGACACCCAGACCGCGGACTTCACCGTGGTCGGCGTCGGCGACATGTCGGGCGACGTGTTCGGCAACGGGATGCTGCTGTCGAAGCACATCCGGCTGGTGGCCGCGTTCGACCACCGGCACATCTTCCTCGACCCGGATCCGGACGCCGCCACCTCGTACGCCGAGCGGAAGCGGCTGTTCGAGCTGCCCCGCTCGTCGTGGGAGGACTACGACCCGAAGCTGATCTCGGCCGGCGGCGGGGTGCACTCGCGTACGGCCAAGTCGGTGCCGATCTCGGCGCAGGTCCGCGAGGTGCTGGGCCTTGCCGACGACGTGACGCAGCTCTCCCCGCAGGAGCTGATGAAGGCGGTCCTTACCGCGCCGGTCGACCTGTTCTGGAACGGCGGCATCGGCACGTACGTGAAGGCGTCCAGCCAGACCAACGCGGAGGTGGGCGACAAGTCCAACGACGCGATCCGGGTGGACGGCAGGAACCTGCGGTGCCGGGTGGCCGGCGAGGGCGGCAACCTGGGCTGGACCCAGCACGGCCGGATCGAGTACGCCCAGACCGGCGGCCGGATCTACACGGACTTCATCGACAACGCGGCCGGGGTGGACTGCTCCGACCACGAGGTGAACATCAAGATCCTGCTGAACACGGCGGTCGCCGACGGCGCGCTGTCCCTCCCCGAGCGGGACGAGCTGCTCGCCGACATGACCGACGAGGTCGCCGAGCTGGTGCTGCGGGACAACTACGACCAGGCCCGGGCGGTCAACAACGCGCAGGCGCAGGCCGCCTCGCTGCTGCCGGTGCACCGGCGGATGATCACCGAGCTGGAGCGTTCCGGGGCGCTGGAGCGGTCCCTGGAGGCGCTGCCGCCGGACGACGAGCTGGCGGTGCGGACCGAGTCCGGGCTGACCGCGCCGGAGTTCGCGGTGCTGCTCGCGTACGTCAAGATCGTCCTTGAGACGGAGATCCTCGCCGAGGGGCTCGCGGACGAGGAGTGGACGACCGACGTCCTGGTCAACTACTTCCCGACGCCGATGCGCGAGCGGTTCGCCGACCGGATGGGCCAGCACCGGCTGCGCCGGGACATCGTCACGACGGTGCTGGTCAACGAGGCGATCAACCGGGGCGGCATCACGTTCGTCTTCCGGGTGGTCGAGGAGACGGCCGCCTCGGCGGCGGACGTGATCCGGGCGTACGTCGTGGTCCGCGAGGTGTTCGGGCTGGGCGCGCTGTGGGACGCGGTGGAGGCCCTGGACAACAAGGTCGCCCCGGAGTTGCAGACCAGCGTCTACCTGGACACCCGACGCCTGCTCGACCGGGCGGTACGGTGGCTGGTGACCAACCGCCGCTCGCCGATCGACGTGCCGGCGGAGATCGCCCGGCTGCGAGACGGTGTGGCCCGGCTCCTGCCCGACCTGGAGGAGCGCTTCCACGGCAGCGAGCGGGAGTCGCTCGCGGCGCACATCGACTCGCTCACCGAGCGGGGGCTGCCGCGCGACCTGGCGGAGCAGGCGACCCGGCTGATGTACAGCTTCGGGCTACTCGACGTGGTGGAGACCGCGGCGAGCAGCGGGCGGGACGTCGGCGAGGTGGCCTCGGTCTACTTCGTGCTCTCCGACCGGTTCCGGGTCGACTCGCTGCTGTCGAAGATCTCCCTGCTGCCGCGTGAGGACCGCTGGCAGACGCTGGCCCGGATGGCGCTGCGCTACGACCTGTACGCCGCGCTGGCCGCGCTGACGGTGGAGGTGCTCGACTCCACCGCCGACACCCTGTCGCCGCAGGAACGGGTGCTCCAGTGGGAGCAGTCGAACGCCACCTCGATCCACCGCGCCGAGCGGGCGATGGGTGAGTTCGACGAGTCCCGGGCGGATCTCGCCGCCCTGTCGGTGCTGCTGCGCCAGATCCGCACCCTGGTGCGGACCTCCGCCGCCGCCTGACGCGTACGGCACGCGGTCCGGCCGGTCGGGCTTCCCGACCGGCCGGACCGCGTCCGTCGTACCGTCTGGTGAAGGGCTTGCGCCGTGCCTCGGTTGCCCGCTCACGCGGGCATGGAGGCGAAGACGACCACGTTGTCCGGGTAGCTGCCGGCGGCCTGGTCGAAGGTTCCGCCGCAGGTCACCACCCGCAGCCCGGCCCGGTCGCTGGGGCCGTAGACCTGTTCGGTCGGGAACTCGGTCTTCGGGTACGCCTTGACCGTCTCGACCGTGAAGGTGGCCTGCTGCCCGTCCTCGCGGGTGACGGTGATGGTGTCGCCCGGTTGCAGGGCGCCGAGGGAGAAGAAGACCGCCGGCCCGATCTTCGCCGAGTCGACGTGCCCGACGATGACCGCGTTGCCGATCTCGCCCGGGCTGGGCCCCGGCTCGTACCAGCCGGCCAACTGCGCCTGCTCCAGCGGCGGCACCTGGACGGTGCCGTCCGGGTTGGTGCCGAGCGACATGATCGAGGCGTCGACCCCGATCCGGGGGATGGCGATCGTGGTGGGGGCGGAGCGGGCCAGGCCCGTGGCGGCGGCGACGTCCGGGTCCCCACCCGGGTCCCGGGTGTCGGCGACCGCCGGCCCGGTGCTGGCGGGCGCGGCCACGGGCTGTGGTGGGCGGGAAGCGGGCGCGGTCTTGAACGAGGCCCCGATCAGGCCGGCGCCCACCATGGCGACCACGACGACGGCGGCCGCGCCGGCGGCGCGCCACGGTTTCCCGTGACGGCCGCCGGCCGGTGTCGCCGTCATGTCAGACGAAGGACTCATCGGTCCGACGCCGGCGCATCAGCACGAGGCCGCCCAGGGCGGCTGCGCCGACCAGGCTCGCCCCACCGGCGGCCAGGCCCCGGTCGGTGCCGGCACCGACGCCACCGTCACCACCGTCGACCCCGCCGCGCGGCAGCACGACCAGCTCGCCCTCGCCGCACGAGCCCTTGAGCTCGTAGCGGCCCGGCTTGGCGTCCTCGGAGACCTTGGCCTCGCCGTAGTAGACGAAGTCCCGCTTGTGCTCCCAGCGGTCCTTGTCCTTGCCGTAGCTGCCGGACTCCTCGTCCGACCAGCCGTTGTCGTGGCCCTTGCGGTCGTTCTCGTCGGAGCCCCACTTGTCCTTGTTCTCGTGGTCCTTGCGGTCGCGCTCGTCGGAGCCCCACTTGTCCTTGTTCTCGTGGTCCTTGCGGTCGCGCTCGTCCGAGCCCCACTCGTCCTTGTTGTCGCGGCCCTCGCGGTCGGACTTGTCGTGGCCCTTGTCGCCGCGGTCACCCTCGGCGTCCTGGCCGTGCTCGTAGCCCTTCCAGTCGCGCTCGCCCTCGCCACCGGCGGTGTCGGCGGCGCCGCCGCCCTGGCCGCTGTTGGACGGCTGCCCCGGCTTGCCGTTCTCGTCCTTGCCGTGGTCCTTGTCCTTGTCCTTGCCGTGGTCCTTGTCCTTGCCGTCGTGGTCCTTGCCCTTGTCGTGGTCCTTGCCGTCGTGGTCCTTGCCCTTGTCGTGGTCCTTGCCCTTGTCGTGGTCCTCGTGATCGCGGCCCTTGTCGCGGTCGCGGGAGTCCTCCTCCCCGCCACGCCAGTCGCCCCGGTCCTCGGCCGACTTGAGCTTCACCTTGCCGGTGACCTTCGACCAGACGAAGGCGTGCTCCTGCCGCTCCGAGCAGACCTCGATCAGCTTGACCGTCTCGCCCGCCTTGACGACGTGCGGCTTGGCGTAGACCTTGCCCTCGTCCTCGTGGTGGCCGTCCGCGAACGCGATCCCCGGCGTGAACACGAGCAGGGAGGCCCCACCGAGGGCAGCGCCCGCAACGACTTTCCCGAGCATCTTGTTTGCCATGACCTGCGTCACTCCATCCCCTGTTGTCCTGGGCTCGGCGACAACCGAGCTACGGACGACGTTAGACCGTTTCACGAGCTATGAAAGGAAAGATTCGTGTTTTGGTACTTCGCGGACCTAAGGGCGGTAGGGGCGCTACGCAGCCTTAGCGGCTTATGACAGTGGGCCCGGGCGGTTCCCGCCTCGTGGCGCCGCCAAGGCACGCTCGGGCGGCTCGCGCCGGGACGGTCGCATCGTCCGGTCCCGTCCGCCCCAGAGATCGTCGGGAGCCCCGGCCGGCTCCCGCGTCTCATCGAGGCATTGCCATGGAAGCGCTCCCATGCAAGAATCGCTGCACGCGGTTCGGGGAGCCACACCGCGTAGGCAGGAGTCGAGGGCACCGGTCCGCCGGACGACCTCCCGCCTCCCGGCCGGCCATCGTCGCCGGTCGGACCACCACCAAAAACGCCCGTCCGGGTCGGGCACCCCCGAAGCACCCCGTGGCACCGGCGGACGTCCGCGCAGGACGCCATCGGGCCGTATCGCCGGGCCGTTCGCGGATCCGGTCTCGCCCAAGGAGATCAGTGGCATGAATGTGTGGAGAAGGCTGTCCGGCCCACGCCGGGCCCTCGCGCTCGGCGGCGCGGGCGCTCTGGTCGCGGGCGGGCTGGTGACCCTGCCGGTCACCATGGCGCACGCCGCGACCCAGTGCGACGTGTCGTACACGACCAGCGACTGGCAGGGTGGGTTCACCGCCACCGTCAACATCAAGAACGTCGGCGACGCCCTCAACGGCTGGACGCTCGGCTTCACGTTCCCCGACGGGAACCAGCGGGTGCAGCAGGGCTGGTCGGCCCGCTGGACGCAGACCGGTCAGAACGTCACCGCGCAGAGCGAATCCTGGAACGGCGCGGTGGCCAGCGGCGCCACGGTGAGCGTCGGCTTCAACGGCGCCTGGAGCGGCAGCAACCCCAAGCCCACCTCGTTCACGCTCAATGGCGTGACCTGCAACGGGGGCGGCACCAACCCGACCACGCCGCCGCCGAGCACCCCGCCCCCGACCACGCCGCCGCCGACCACGCCGCCGCCGACCACCCCACCGCCGACCACGCCGCCGCCCGGGCAGCGCGTGGACAACCCCTACCTGAACGCCCAGGGGTACGTGAACCCGGAGTGGAAGGCAAAGGCCGAATCGGTGTCCGGCGGCAGCCGGGTGTCGAGCAACCCGACCGCCGTCTGGATCGACCGGATCGCCGCCATCAACGGCACCCCGGACAGCAGCTCCAACGGCGCGATGGGCGTGCGGAACCACCTGGACAAGGCCCTCGAGCAGGGCGCGGACTACATCCAGTTCGTCATCTACAACCTGCCCGGCCGGGACTGCGCCGCGCTGGCCTCCAACGGTGAGCTGCAAGCTCACGAGCTGCCCCGCTACAAGGCCGAGTACATCGACCCGATCGCCGCGATCCAGGGCGACCCGAAGTACGCCGGCCTGCGGATCGTCAACATCATCGAGATCGACTCGCTGCCGAACCTGGTGACCAACACCTCCGGCAACCCCGGCGGCACCGCGATGTGCGACACGGTGAAGGCCAACGGCGCCTACGTCAACGGCGTCGGCTACGCCCTGTCGAAGCTGGGCGCGATCGGCAACGTCTACAACTACATCGACGCCGCCCACCACGGCTGGATCGGTTGGGACAGCAACTTCAGCCCGACCGCGCAGATCCTGAAGGACGCCGCCGTCGCTTCCGGCAGCACGGTGAACAACGTCCACGGCTTCATCGTCAACACCGCCAACTACTCGGCGCTGCGCGAGCCGTACGTCAAGATCACCGACTCGGTGAACGGGACCACCGTGCGGCAGTCCAAGTGGATCGACTGGAACTTCTACGTGGACGAGCTGTCGTTCGCCCAGGCGTTCCGCAACGAGCTGGTGGCCAAGGGCTTCGACTCGAAGATCGGCATGCTGATCGACACGTCCCGCAACGGCTGGGGCGGCTCCGCCCGGCCCACCGGCCCGGGTTCGACGACCACTGTGGACACGTACGTCAACGGTGGTCGGGTCGACCGTCGGATCCACGCCGGCAACTGGTGCAACCAGTCCGGTGCCGGCCTGGGCGAGCGCCCGAAGGCCGCGCCGGAGCCGGGCATCGACGCGTACGTCTGGGTGAAGCCCCCGGGCGAGTCGGACGGTTCCAGCAGGGAGATCCCGAACAACGAGGGCAAGGGCTTCGACCGGATGTGCGACCCGACCTACACCGGTAACGCCCGCAACGGCAACAGCATGAGCGGTGCCCTGCCGGACGCCCCGATCTCGGGCGCCTGGTTCCCCGCGCAGTTCACGCAGCTCATGCAGAACGCGTACCCGCCGCTCTCCTGACACCGGCGCCCACCCGCCGCTGGCAGTCAGGTGAGGCGCTCCAGCGGCAGGTTCCCCGGGCCCCCGGCCCGACCGTCCGACGGTCGGGCCGGGGGCCCCTCGGTCAGGGCACCGTCTTCTCGATCGCCGCGCGGCCCAGCTCGGCCAGGTCCCGGCGGGCCCGCTCGACGTTCTCCGGCGTGAGGTCCTGCCCCCGGGCCGCCACCAGGTCCTCCGGCTCCCAGGGCTGCTCGGCCCCGGTGCGGATGTTGTCCGGGGCGGCGCCCGTGCCGGTGCCGGTCGCGCCGGTGCCGGCGGCGTACGGGTCGCCGATCAGATCGTCGCTCCGCGCGCCGCCACCCGGCCGGTCCCCGGGGCCGGTGAACGACGGAGTGTCGCGGTCGGCGCCGCCACCGGTCATCAGCTGCGGGATGCCGGTGTCGTCCTCGACCGCCGCGGCCACCTCCGGGCGTTCCTCCAGCGGCCGGTCCCGGTCACGATCCGTCATGTCGCTGCCCTCCTGTCGCCAGGTGGTCTCCTGATCCTGCTCGCGTACCCGGCGAGGCGCTCCCCATTCCCGCCCGCCGGTGTAAGGAAGGGACCCTTCCTCTACCGCAAGCGTGAACAAGGGGCCCTTCCTTACGCCGGCGTGGAGTGGGGGCCGGGTGCGGGTGTGCGCGGGCACCCCCGGCCGACCGGCCGGGGGCGCCTGCGGAAGCCGGTCAGCGCCCGAGTACCCGGTCCAGGAAGTCGCGGTAGTGGCGGACGGCCATCCGGAGCTGCTCGGTGTCGGCGGATCCGGCGTCCTGCCAGCCGCCCAGCTTGTTCTTCTGCGAGGAGAGCGCCGAGGAGAGCGCCTGGATGGCCTCGTCGACGAGCGACTGGGCCTCCCCGGCCGCCGCGCGGGGGTCGTCCACGAACCGCAGTTGGACGTCCCGCCAACGGTCCCGGAAGCCCTGCGCCATCGCGGGGTCGAGGAGGCTGGCCGGCTCGGCGGCCACCGTCGCGCCTGCCGGCCGGTCGGTCCCGGCGGCCCCCAGTGTCCCGGTGCCCGCCCGGCCCGTCGGCGCGTGTTCGGCGTCCGGGTCGACCATGGCCGGCGTGGCGCTGCCGTACCCGGCGGCGCCGGCCGCACCGCTCTCGGAGTCGCCGGTCGGGCCGGTCAGGTCGGCCCGCCGCTCGGGTCGGCCGTCGGTGGCGTCCGGGGGCAGGGTCTCCGTGCCGCGCCGGCGGGCCTGCCGGCCGTCGGGCTGGTCGTCGCCGAGCCCGACGGACGGGTGGAGATCGGCGGTCGGGTCCGCCCGGCGGCCCTCCCGTGGGCCGTCCACCGCGCCGTCGCCCGGCCGCGCGGTCGATTCCGTACGCGGGTCGGGCTCGTCCTCGGGCAGGGGGCTGGCCAGGGCGGACGCGGCGACCGCGCCGCCGACGCTGGTGGCGCCGAAGGCCGTCGGCACCGGCCCCGGCTGGTGGAACGCGGGCCGGTCGCCGTCGGTGTCCCGCTCGGCCGACCGGCTCCTGCCGGCGCTGCCGCCCTGTGGTGGCCCGGCGTCGGCCCGGCGGGCCCGGCCCTGCTCGTCGGCGATCGCCGGATCGTCGAAGGTGCCCCGGTCGTCGAGGGCGTCCTCGGGTACGGCGGCCCGGCCGGCGCGGTCGCCCGGAGGCGTCACCGGCACCGGCTCGGAGCGGACGGCCTCGGGGTGCTCGTTGCCCACCCGCTGCTCTTCCTGGCGCATGGTCTCCTCCTAGCGGCTCGTGACGTCGTGCTGGATGTCCGGGTTGCGCTGCTCGGCCGGTCGGTCGGCGACCGGCTCCTCGCCGAGCAGGTCGGCGAAGAGGGCGCGGTAGTGCACGACGGCCTGGCGGAGTTCCTCGGTGCTCGCCTCGCCCCGGGAGTTGCGCAGGTGGATCTCGTGGGCGTCGCGGTAGTGGCCCAGCGTGCGGGCGTGCTCGACGGAGAGGTGGGCGATCTGGTCGGAGAACTCGCCGGTCGGGTAGCCCCGTTCGGCGATGAGCCGGGTGACCAGTTCGTCCGCGTCGCCGACGGTCTCGGCGGGGGAGTCGACGAAGCGGACCTGGAGCTCCTCCCACGCGGCGGCGTACCGGGCCCGGGACTCGGGGGCGAGCGGGGTGAGGGTGAGGTCCGCGTGGCGGCGTTCCCGCTCCCGCAGCTCCCGCTCGGCGGCGGCCCTGCTGTCCTGCTCGGCGACGGTGCGGTCGTACTCGGGACCGAACCGTGACCGCAGCGCGCGGCGGCGGGCGTACGACCGGGCGGCCACGGCAACGGCCGCGATCACCAGCACGACGAGAACTATGACGATTACCTGCGTGGGCGACATGGCTCCTCCTTCGTGAGGTGGTATTCCCTCCGCTCACTGATCGCCAATCCCGTTCCGGGGCACTTTCCTGACGAACCCGGTCGTCACGAGCCCGGCCGTCCGGATTCCGCGCTGCGGCATGACGAGTCACACAGGGTGATCGGGGCCGCCAAAATTTGACTCATTCCAGAAAAGGCGCTTGGGTGGGGTGATGCCGGTCGAGTCCGATGCCGAACGCCTGCGGGCGGCCGGGCTGCGTGTCACGCAGCCCCGGCTCGCGGTGCTCGCGACGGTGCGCGACCGGCCGCACCTCGATGCCGACACGATCACCCGGCTCGCCCGGCTCCGCCTGGGGCGGATCTCGGGCCAGGCGGTCTACGACGTCCTGCGCGCGCTCACCGGCGCGGGCCTGCTGCGCCGGTTCGCCCCGGCCGGTGGGCCGGCCCGGTACGAGCTGGCCGGGGCCGACCACGACCACCTGGTCTGCCGGGACTGCGGCGCGATCGTCGACACCCGGCGCAACCGGGCCCCCGGGCCCTGCCTCGACCCCGGGGCCTCCGCCTTCGCGGTGGAGTTCACCGAGGTCACCTACTGGGGCCGGTGCCCCGGGTGTCAGCCGCGGCACGACTGACGCCAGCCCGCCACACCCGATCAGGAGGAGAGCCATGAGCGACCCACAGGCCAACAGGCCGATCCTCACCACCCGTCAGGGTCACCCCGTGCACAACAACCAGCAGCAGCGGACGGTCGGTTCGCGCGGCCCGGCGACGCTGGAGAACTACCACTTCCTGGAGAAAATCAGCCACTTCGACCGGGAACGGATCCCGGAGCGGGTGGTGCACGCCCGCGGCTTCGTCGCACACGGCGAGTTCGAGGCGTACGGGACGATCGGCGACCAGCCGGCGTCGACGTACACCCGCGCCAAGCTGTTCCAGAGCAAGGGCAAGAAGACGCCGGTCACCATCCGCTTCTCCACCGTCATCGGCGGCCGGGACTCCTCCGAGGCGGCCCGCGACCCGCGCGGCTTCGCGGTCAAGTTCCGCACCGAGGACGGCAACTGGGACATGGTGGGCAACAACCTCCAGGTCTTCTTCATCCGCGATGCGATCAAGTTCCCCGACGTGATCCACTCGCTGAAGCCGGACCCGGTCACCTTCCGCCAGGAGCCGAACCGGATCTTCGACTTCATGTCGAACACGCCCGAGTCGATGCACATGCTGACCTGGCTCTTCTCCCCGTACGGCATCCCGAAGAACTACCGGACGATGCGCGGCTCCGGGGTGAACACCTACCGCCTCGTCAACGCCGAGGGCGAGGGCGTACTGGTCAAGTTCCACTGGCTGACCCAGCAGGGTGAGCACAACCTGACCCAGGCCGAGGCGGACGCCATCCAGGCCACCGACCTGGGCCACGCCTCGAAGGACCTCTACGAGGCGATCGAGCGCGGCGACCACCCGAAGTGGGAGCTCAACGTCCAGGTCATGAGCGACGACGAGCACCCGGAGCTGGACTTCGACCCGCTCGACGACACCAAGATCTGGCCGGAGGAGGACTTCCCCTACCTGCCCGTCGGCATGATGACGCTCAACCGCAACATCACCGACCACCACAACGAGAACGAGCAGATCGCCTTCGGCACCGGCGTGCTGGTCGACGGCATCGACTTCTCCGACGACAAGATGCTGGTCGGCCGGACGTTCTCCTACTCGGACACCCAGCGCTACCGGGTCGGCCCGAACTACCTCCAGCTGCCGGTCAACCGGCCGCGTGAGGACGTGCGGGTCAGCACCAACCAGGGTGGCGGCCAGATGTCGTACGGGGTGGACAACCGCGGCGCCAACCCGCACATCAACTTCGAGCCGTCCTCGGTCGCCGGCCTCCAGGAGGCGGACGAGTCCTACCGGGAGTTCCGCCCGTTCGTCTCGGGTCAGATCATGAAGGCCCCGATCGAGCGGCAGAACAACTACGCCCAGGCCGGCCGGCGCTTCCGCGAGATGGCCGACTGGGAGCGGGACGACCTGGTCCTCAACCTCACCACCCTGCTGGCCCAGTGCGACAAGCACATCCAGGAGAGGATGGTCTGGCACTTCAGCCAGTGCGACGAGGAGTACGGCCGACGGGTCGCCGAGGGCCTCGGCATCTCCGCCGACGCCTGATCCGTACCGCCACGAACGCCCCGCCGGTCTCCGGCGGGGCGTTCGTCGACTGTGGACGTCTTCCGGTACGCCCGACACGACGGACGGTAGTGCATCGGGCGAGGATTACGTATCCTGCCCAAGGCGTCCGCCGGACCGCCCCCGTACGAGGGCCGGGACCGTCCGACCGCGACGCTGCCCGGCCGGTGCCGGCGCCCCCGCAGCCACACCTCTCCGGGCGAGGTCTGATTGAACACCCGCGACTGGCCGATCCGCTCCAAACTGACCGCACTGGTCGTCGTGCCCGTGACGGCGCTGCTGGCGCTCTGGATCTTCGCCACCACGCTCACCTTCGGGCCGGCCCTCGACCTGCTCGCCGCCCGCACCCTCCTCTACGACCTCGGCCACCCCGGCGAGACCGTGGTGGCCGAGCTGCAACGGGAGCGCCGGCTCTCGGTGGTCCAACTCGCCGGCGACGGCACCGCTCCCGGGCTCGCCGAGCAGCGGCAGCGGACCGACCGGGCGATCGCGGAGCTGCGCCGCCGGGTCGGCGGGGAGGACCTGCGCGATGCCGCCGACGACATCCTCGACGCCCGGCTCGACCAGCTGGTCACGGCGCTGGAGTCGCTGCCCGCCGGGCGGGAGTTCATCGACCGGCGGGCGGTGGACCGGGCCGGGGCGATCGGGCTCTACAGCGGGATGATCAACTCGGCCTTCCTGGCGTTCTCCGCCATGGCCAACCTGCCCGACCAGGACCTCAACCGGCAGGCGCTCGCCCTCACCGCGCTCGGCCGCTCCCGGGAGTTGCTCGGGCAGACCGACGCACTGCTCGCCGGGGTGTTCACCGCCGGCCGGTTCGCCGACGGCGAGCACCTCCAGCTGGTGCAGACCATCGGCAACCAGCGGTTCCTCGCCGAGACTGCGGTCGCCGACCTGCCGGGCCCCGAGCGCGCCGCGTTCCAGCGGATGACCGAGGGGCCGGCCTTCGGCCGGTTGCGGACGATGCAGGACACGCTGATCGGCGCCGGTTCGTCCACCCGGCCGGCCGTCGACCCGGCCGCCTGGCAGGAGAACCACCAGACGGTGCAGCAGGCGCTGCGGGCCTTCGAGCTGGCCCAGGCAGACGGGCTCGCCGACCGGTCGGTGCCGACGGCCGTACGCATCCTGGTCCGGCTCGGCGCCGCCGGGGTGCTGGGTCTGGTCGCCGTCGTGGTCTCGGTCCTCGTGTCGCTGCGGGTCGGCCGTGGCCTCGCGCACCGGCTCACCGGCGTACGCAACGCCGCGCTGGAGACAGCCGAGCGCCGGCTGCCGGACGTGGTGGCCCGGCTGCGCCGGGGCGAGCAGGTCGACGTCGCCCGGGAGGCACCCCCGCTGGAGTACGGCGCCGACGAGATCGGCCAGGTGGCGCGGGCGTTCAGCGAGGTGCAGCGCACCGCTGTCCAGTCGGCCGTCGACGAGGTCACCCTGCGCCGGGGGCTCAACGAGGTGTTCCTCAACATCGCCCGGCGCAGCCAGGGGCTGGTGCACCGGCAGCTCGCGCTGCTCGACCGGATGGAGCGGCACACCGAGGACCCGGACGAGTTGGCCGAGCTGTTCCGTGTCGACCACCTCGCCACCCGGCTGCGGCGGCACGCCGAGGACCTGGTCATCCTGGCCGGCGCGGCCCCCGGGCGGGGCTGGCGCAACCCGGTCGCGGCCGTCGACCTCGTCCGGGGCGCGATCTCCGAGGTCGAGTCGTACGACCGGGTCGACATCACCGCCGTGGCACCCGCCGGCGTGCTCGGGCGGGCCGTCGGCGACGTGATCCACCTCCTCGCCGAGCTGATCGAGAACGCCACCGCGTTCTCGGGGCCGAAGACCCGGGTGGAGGTCTCCGGGCAGCACGTGGCGAACGGCTACGCGGTGGAGGTCACCGACCGGGGCCTGGGCATGTCCGACGCCGCGCTGGAGGAGACCAACCGGCGGCTGGCCCGCTCGCCCGACTTCGAGCCGACCGAGACCGCCCGCCTCGGCCACTTCGTGGTGGCCCGCCTCGCCGCCCGGCACGGGATCCGGGTGCGGCTGCGCCCGTCCGACGGCGGCGGGCTGACCGCCGTGGTGCTCATCCCCGTCGACCTGGTCACCGAAGAGCCCTCCCTGCCGCCGACCGGTGGCCCGCCGGTGGCGCGCCGGTCCGCGGCGACGCCGGAGGAACGGCGGCTCGCCCGGGCGGGCCGGCTGGGCACGGTGCCACACCCGGCCCTTCCCGCCGGGCCAGCCTCGACGCCCTCCGCCGCCGCCCCGGCCTCCGGCGGTCCCGCCCCGGCCGGTCCGGCTCCCGGCGCTCCGGCTTCCGGCGGTCCCGCCGCCGTCGAGGCGGTCGGCGAGATCGACGGGCTGCCCCGTCGGGTGCGTCGGCGGCCGCCGGCGGTGCGGCCCCGGCAGCCCGCCCAGGATCAGCCCGCGGGGCAGCCGTCCGTGGGGGACGCCCCGGGGCGGCTCTCCGCGCTGGACGGTCCGACGCTGCGGCAACCCGTGATCGAAAGTCCGGCCCCACGCAGCCCGGAGGAGGCGCGACGGATCATGTCCGCCCTCCAGGCCGGCACGGCCCGGGGCCGGGCGGCGGCCACCGGGACGGACCCGGAGCAGGCCGCTGCCGGCATCGACGACCGGCAGGGCCCGCCGCGCGACGACCCGAGCCCCACCCCGGCCGAGCGGCCGGCGGACCGAACCCACGACCGCAACTGAGAGGGACGCCTGATGCATCCGACTAGGCAGAGCGCCGATCTCGACTGGTTGCTCGACGAACTGGTGGAACGGGTGCCGCCCGCCCGCCAGGCGGTGGTGCTCTCGGCGGACGGGCTGCTGATCGGCTCCTCCGCCGGCATGGACCGGGCCGACGCCGAGCACCTGTCCGCGCTGGCGTCCGGCTTCTCCAGCCTGGCCCGGGGCACGAGCCGGCAGGTGGCCGGCGGGGCGGTCCGGCAGACCGTCGTGGAGATGGAGTCCGCGTACCTCTTCGTCACCGCGGCCGGGCAGGGCGCCTGCCTGGCCGTGGTCAGCGACGCGGACGCGGACATCGGCCTGGTGGCGTACGAGATGGCGATGCTCGTCACCCGGGTGGGGGAGTACCTGAGCGCCCCCGCCCGGTCGACCGCGGGGGCCGCCGATGCGGGCTGAGTCGCCCGGGCCGCAGCACGAGTGGCTGGACGACGACGCCGGCCCGGTCGTACGGCCCTACACCCTCACCGGCGGCCGGGTCCGGTCGGCCGTCGACGGGTTCGACCTGGTCGCGTACGTGCTGGCCGAGCCGGCCGCCGACCCGACCGGGCACCCGGAGCTGCACCCCGAGCACCGGCGCCTGGTGGAGCTGACCGTCCGGCCGGTCCCCGTAGCGGAGCTCGCGGCCGACCTCAACCTCGCGGTGGGCGTGGTCCGCGTACTCCTCGGCGACCTGCTGGCGCGGGGGCTGGTCGCGGTGCACCAGCCGACCCCCGCCGCGTACCTGCCCGACGACGACATTCTCAAGGCGGTGGTCAGTGGACTCCGTGCGCTATGACCGAACCGGATCCGGCCCCCGGATCCCGCTCGCGCTGAAGATCCTCATCGCCGGAGGGTTCGGCGCCGGCAAGACGACGCTGGTGAGCGCGCTCAGCGAGGTCCGGCCGTTGCAGACCGAGGAGGTGCTGACGGGTGCCGGCATCGGCACCGACGACCTCTCCGGCGTCGAGGCCAAGTCGACCACGACGGTGGCGATGGACTTCGGCCGGATCACGATCAACGACGACCTCCAGGTCTACCTCTTCGGCACCCCGGGCCAGGACCGGTTCTGGTTCCTCTGGGACGAGCTGGCGTTCGGGGCGCTCGGCGCGGTGGTGCTCGCCGACACCCGCCGGCTGGCCGACTGCTTCCCGTCGATCGACTACTTCGAGCAGCGGGGCGTCCCGTTCGTGGTGGGGGTGAACTGCTTCGACGGTGGCCGCCGGTTCAACCTGGAGACCGTACGCGAGGCGCTGGACCTCGACCCCGACGTGCCGCTGGTGCTCTGCGACGCGCGGGAGCGGCAGTCCGGCAAGGAGGTGCTGATCGCGCTGGTCGAGCACGTGGCTCGGCAGCGAGGCGAGCCGGTGCCGGCGGCCTGAGCCGGCTCGGCGGCGGACCCCGGCGGTCGTCTTCCGGCGACCCGCCGCGATTCGGCGCGGTTTTCGGGGCTGAGCGGGCGGTCCAGTGGGAAGGCTGATGGGATCGACGGAGGAATCGGCGGAGGGCGGATCCGGTGACAGGTCAGGACGAGGTCGTCCACATCGGCGGCTACACGGCACACAGCGGGGGCCGGGGCACCGGCATCGTCGCGGCGCGGCGGGACCCGGGCACCGGTGAGCTGACGCCGCTCGGCACCGTCGCGGTCACCCCCTCGCCCTCCTTCCTCGCCCGGCACCCGCGGCTGCCCGTGCTGTACGCGGTGAACGAGCTGCCCGACGGGCGGGTCAGCGCCTTCCGGGTCGGCGCGGGCGGCGACCTCACCCCGCTCGGCACCCGGCCCACCGGCGGCGCGGATCCCTGCCACCTGGCGGTCGCCCGGGACGGCGGCCACCTCGTCGTCGCCAACTACGGCGGTGGCAGCGTGACGGTGTTCCCGCTCGACCCCGACGGGGTGCCCGGCGAGCGCAGCGACCTGGTGGAGCACGAGGGGCACGGGCCGGACCCGGAGCGTCAGGACCACGCACACGCCCACATGGTGAGTCCCGACCCAGGCCGGGGCCCGTTGCTCGCGGTCGACCTGGGCACCGACTCGATCTACCGCTACGACCTGGACGGCGCCTCCGGCCGGCTGGTGCCCCGGGCGCCCCGGGTGCGGACGGCCCCCGGCGTCGGCCCTCGGCACCTGGCCCGGCATCCCGACGGGCGGCGCTGCTGGGTGGCGGGGGAGCTGGACGGCTCGGTCACCGCCTACGAGCTGACCGGCGACGGCGCGCTGCACCGGCGGGGTCGCGTCGAGGCCAGCGACCGGACGGGGCACGTCCAGCCGTCGGAGATCGCGGTCGGCCCGGACGGCCATTACCTCTACGTCGCCAACCGGGGGGTGGGCACGGTCGCGGTCTTCGCCGTCGCCGGCGAGCTGCCGGAACTGGTCGCCGAGGTGGACACGGGCGGGGAGTGGCCCCGACACTTCGCCCTGGCCGGCGAGCACCTCTACGTCGCCGACGAGCGGGCCGACATGGTCCGGGTCTTCCGGGTGGACGCCGCCACCGGCGTCCCGGCTCCGGTCGGGGAGCCCGTGGTGGTGTCGAGCCCCACCTGCGTGCTGCCCTGACCAGCGATCCTGCGCGTGACATCGACACCGCGGGGCGGAGTGGTCACTCAGTGTCGTGACTTGGCGCTCGACTGTCTCTGCTGCGTAACTTTCGTCCGAACGGCCGTGGCAGTCGTCCCGACGGGTACGCAAGATGGTCAGCGTGTCAGCAGGCCGCCATCGAATGCGTAGGAACCTTCACGCAGCCACCGCCGCCGCTGCCGTGGGCGTCCTCGCCGTTACGGCTGGTGGCTGGTTCGGCTACCGGCAGTTGGCACAACCGGACTGCTCTGGGCGCATCGAGCTGTCCGTGGCGGTCGCCGGCGAGCTTGCCCCGGCCGTCGAAGCCGCCGCCGCCGAGTGGGTGAAGGACGGCGCGGCGGTGGGCGGCACCTGCATCGCGGTGAACGTCTCGGCGTCCGATCCCGTCGACGTGGCCGCCACGGTCGCCGCCAAGCACGGCGTCACCCTGGCCGGCGTGGGGCAGGCCAGCGGCACGTCGGTCAGCCCGGACGTCTGGGTGCCCGACTCCTCCACGTGGCTGCTGCGGCTCAAGACCGGTGGCGCCACCGCCTTCGAGCCGGGCAACGGGGCGTCCATCGCGCGCAGCCCGGTGGTCGTGGCGATGCCGGAGCCGATCGCCACGCGGCTGGGCTGGCCGCAGAAGAAGTTCAGCTGGACCCAGCTCCTCCAGCAGGTGCAGAGCGACAAGCCGCTGCGTACCGGGATCGTCGAGCCGACCCGCGACGCCGCCGGCCTGTCCGGCCTGCTCTCGCTGACCGCGGCCGCCAGCGCCACCGGCGGCCCCGAGGTCGAGAAGGAGAAGGTCGCCGCGCTGCGGGCGCTGGCCACCGACCGCTCGGCGCTGCGGCCGGACCTGCTCGCCCGGTTCCCCACCGCCTCGGATCCGACGACGATCGCGAGCAGCCTGGGTGCGGCGGCGCTCTCGGAAGAGGACGTGATCCAGTACAACAGCAAGAAGCCGCCGGTGCCGCTGGCCGCGCTCTACCTGGAGCCGGCGCCCGCGCCGCTGGACTACCCGTACGCGGTGCTGCCCGGCATCGAGCCGGCCAAGGCGTCGGCGGCGCGGGTGCTCTACGAGGTGCTCACCGCAGACGGCTTCCGCGACCGGCTGGCGAGTCAGTCGCTGCGTGCGCCGGACGGCAGTTGGGGCACGGGCTTCGACGCGCCGCAGGGCGCACCCAGCCCGGGGAGCGGCGCGGCGGCCCCGCCGGGCAACGGCGGCGGCTCGGCTCCCGGCGGGCTCGACCCGCAGTCCATGGACCGCGCGGTCTCCAGTTGGTCGATCGCCACCCAGTCCGGGCGGATGCTCGCCGTCATCGACGTCTCCGGCTCGATGAAGGAGAAGGTGGCCAACGCCGGCAACGCGACCCGGCAGCAGGTCACCGTCGAGGCGGCCCGGCGCGGGCTGAACCTCTTCGACGACTCCTGGTCCATCGGTCTCTGGACGTTCTCCACCGAGCTGGTGGGCTCCCGCGACCACCGGGAACTGGTGGCCATCGGGCCGCTGTCCCGTCAGCGCGGCAAGCTGGAGCAGTCCCTGGGATCGATCCGCTCGTCGGTCGGCAGCACCGGCCTCTACGACACGGTGCTGGCGGCGTACCAGAAGGTGCAGGACAACTGGGAGCCCGGCCGGGTCAACTCGATCGTGCTGTTCACCGACGGCAAGAACGAGGACTCCAACGGCATCACGCAGCAGAAACTGCTGGGCGAACTCGACAAGATCAAGGACCCGGAGCGGCCGGTGCAGGTCGTGATCATCGGTATCGGCAGCGACGTGAGCAAGGCCGAGCTGAAGTCGATCACCGACGTCACCGGCGGCGGCGCCTTCGTCACCGAGGACCCGACCAAGATCGGCGACATCTTCCTCAAGGCGATCGCGCTGCGCAAGGCCCCGGCCTGAGTCGCGACACAACGCGGGGCGGCCCGCCGTACCGGAATCTGGTGCCCTGGGCCCGGTCCGGGGGTGGGGTTCCCCGGGAAAAGTGACGGTAATGCGTCCGAAGCAATCGGCGGCCCTGGTCGGCGGGGCAGGATGTCGTAGTGCCCCGACGGTCGGCCCGCGACCTGGGCCCGGCGTACGGGCCGTCGGCGACCGAAGTGGGGAGGGCCGGTGACCTCAGCGACGTTGTTGATGCCCGCCAGCACGTCGTCGAGACCGGACGAGACACGGCCAGGGCCGGCCCGCACCCGGGAACGCGCCTACGTCCGCTCCCTGGTGGTGCTGGACACCACCGTCCTGACGGTCGCCGTGCTCGTCGGGTACGTCGCCCGGTTCGGCGACGACACCCCCGGCGGCTCGAAGATCCCGTACATCCTGGTCGCCCCCGGGCTGGTCCTCGCCTGGCTGGTCTCGCTGCGGGTGCTGCGCTGCTACGACGACCGCGTACTCGGCTACGGCGCCGACGAGTACCGGCGGGTCGGCACCGCCAGCCTGCGACTGGCCGGCGGCATCGCGATCGCCGGCTACATCGCCGACGTCGGCGTCTCCCGGGGATTCCTCGCCATCTCGTTCGCCATCGGCATGCTCGGCCTGGAGGTGGCCCGGTTCGCCGCCCGCAAACGGCTGCACCGGGCGCGGTCCGAGGGCGCCGGCTGGTCGCGCAAGGTACTGGTGGTCGGCGACACCGCGCACGTGCTGGAGCTGGTGCACACCCTGCGGCGCGAGCCGTACGCGGGCTACCAGGTGGTCGGCGCCTGCATCCCGGACGCGCTACTCGCCCCGGTCGCGCAGCGGCTGGGCGACGTGCCGGTGGTCGGCTCGTTCCGGGGCATCCCGGAGGCGGCCACCGCCATCGGCGCGGACACCGTCGCGGTGACCGCCTCCGGCGAGCTGACCGCCACCCGCCTGCGCCGGCTGGGCTGGCAGTTGGAGGGCACCGGCATCGACCTGGTGGTGGCCCCGGCGCTGACCGACGTCGCCGGCCCGCGCATCCACACCCGGCCGGTCGCCGGCCTGCCGCTGATCCACGTCGAGGCGCCGGAGTTCCGCGGCGCCCGCAAGCTGGTCAAGGGCTTCGTCGACCGGGCCGTCTCCTCGGTGGCCCTGACGCTGCTGCTGCCGCTGCTGGCCGTCATCGCGCTCGCCATCAAGGTCGACAGCCGGGGGCCGGTGCTGTTCCGGCAGACCCGGGTCGGGCAGGGCGGACGCGAGTTCGGCGTCTACAAGTTCCGCACCATGGTGGTCAACGCCGATGCCCTGCTGGCCGAGCTGGCCGCCCGCAACGAGACCGACGGGCTCATGTTCAAGATGCGCGACGACCCGCGGGTGACCCGGATCGGGCGGCTGCTGCGCAAGTGGTCCCTGGACGAGCTGCCGCAGCTGGTCAACGTCCTGCTCGGGCAGATGAGCCTGGTCGGCCCCCGCCCGCCGCTGCCCTCCGAGGTGGCCCGCTACGACGGCGACGTGGCCCGCCGGCTGCTGGTCAAGCCCGGCATGACCGGGCTCTGGCAGGTCAGCGGCCGATCCGACCTGAGCTGGGAGGACGGCATCCGGCTCGACCTCTACTACGTGGAGAACTGGTCACTCGCGGCCGACCTGACGATCCTCTGGAAGACCTTCGGCGCGGTGGTCAACAGCCGCGGGGCGTACTGAGCGGCCGGCCGCTCAGTCCTGCGGGCCCGTCCAGTCCAGGCACACCACCACCGCGTCGTCGACCAGGTCGCCGGCGACGAACGCGCGCAGGTCCCCGATCAGCGAGCGGACGGCGTCCAGCGGCTCCATCGGTCCGGTACGGCTCAGGAACCGGTCCAGCGCGGTCTCGCCGTACCGGACGTCCCGACCGACGGCGTCGACGACGCCGTCGCTGACCACGAAGAGCCGGTCGTCCCGGCTCAGCTCGAAGCGCTGCTCCCGGTAGTCGGTGGCCTCGAACATGCCGAGCGGGAACTGCTCCTCCAGCGGCAACTCCTGGACTTTTCCGTCGCGCAGCAGCACGAGGCGGGGCGATCCGGCGTCGACCACGGTGAGCTGCCCCGAGCGCAGGTCCAGCTCCATCAGCAACGCCGCGAGGTGCTGGCCGCCCCGGTGCAGGTCGTAGACCGCCTGGTCGGCGAGGGCCGCCTGGTCGGCGAGGCTGAGCCCGGCCCGGCGGGCGTTGCGCAGCGCGTGGGTGGCGAGCGAGGTGAGCATCGCGGCGGCCACCCCCTCACCCGTGCCGTTGATGGTCGACAACCAGACCCGGGTGCCGTCGTCGGACCAGTCGAAACTGTCGCCGCGCACCGCGTACGCCGGTTCCAGTTGGCCGGCGAGGCTGAACGACGGGCGGATCCGGCTGCGGCCGGGGAGCATCTCCCACTGCATCTCGGCGGCGAGGGTGAGCCGCCTGTTGCGCCGCGCCGTCCGGTACACGTCGGTGCCGGCGCTGACGGCGGCGATCTCGTGGGCCAGCGCGGTGGCGATCTCCACCAGTTCGCCGAGCACGGCCGGGTCGTCGGGCACCGGCGCGACCCGTAGCACTCCCCAGCGTTCGCCCCGCACGGACACCGGGAGGTAGCCGGTGTCGTCGGCGACGGTCGGGGTCTGGTGGTCGAAGCAGCGCCAGGCGGGGTGCCCCGGCGTGGTGACGGGCTCGTCCCCGACGAGCGGCAGCAGTACCGCCAGCCGGTAGTCGACCTGGAGCAGGTCCACCCGGGTGACGTGGTAGCCCGCGGCGAGGACCTCGGCGATCCGGTCCAGCAGGAGGTCGGCGGGTGCCTCGTTGAGGACGCGTCGTGCCCGGTTGACCGATTCGCTCATCATCGCTCCTTCATCACGAGCCCAGACCAGCGGATTCGGAGTAGTCTCGGGCCCACCATGGCGGAAGTGCAGGGTCCCTACGGACCAGAGACGAGTATGGCTGTCGAGCTCGACGCGGTGGCCGACGCCCTGCTGACGGTCTGGGAGGCGGCACGGGAGCGGACGACCAGTCGGGTCTCCGGTGCGCAGTTGCGCGCGATCATGCTGGTCGAGCAGCACGAGGGGATCAATCTCCGTCGCCTGGCCACCGGGCTCGACATGCTGCTCTCCTCCGCCAGCCGGCTCTGCGACCGTCTGGTCGCGGCGGGCATGCTGGAGCGCGAGCCCGGCCGGTTCGACCGGCGGGAGATCTCGCTGCACCTCACCCCGGAGGCCCGCCGGCTCCTCGCCGAGCTGCGTGACGACCGGCGCCAGCAGCTCGCGGCGATCCTCGCCGACATGACCCCGGAGGGGCGCCAGGCCCTGCTGCGGGGCATGCGGGAGTTCGACGAGGCGGCACGCCACCGGAATGCGTCCGTGCAGTCCGTCGAGGCGAGCGGCCCCTGGCCGGCTGTGCCGCTGGAGCGCCCGGTCGGGCTGCCGACGCAGGAGCTGCCGGCGAACGGGCCGAGGGTGGCCAGGACGGCCTGACCCCGGGCGGATGGCCCATCGTCGTCCGTGCCGGGCGACCCGGGGCGGGGCTCAGCCCGAACGGGCCAGCCAGCCGGCCGGGCGGGCCAGGATCCGGCGTACCACCGAGCCGGCCCCGCCGACGGCTGCGGCGGTGACGCCGAGGGCCGCCGGGCGGACGGTGACCGGTGACCAGGCGGCGGTGAGCACCCGCCGGGAGATCTCGGCGAGCACCGGCGGTCGCAGCCACGGTGCCAGTGGGGCGTATCCGCCGCCGAGCACGACGGTGTCGAGGTCCAGCAGGTTCACCACGCCGGCGACGGCGACGCCCAGGGCGGTCCCGGCCCCGGCCAGGGCCCGCAGCGCGGCGGGGTCGCCGGCCCCGGCCAGCTCGGCCAGCCGGGTCGTGGCGGTGTCCGCCGGAAGGTCCGCGCCGGCGAGGCCGGCCGCCGCGAGGATCGCCTCCTGACCGGCGTACGTCTCCAGGCAGCCCTGGCCGCCGCACCGGCAGGGCGGGCCGTCGGGCCGGACCGGAAGGTGACCGATCTCCCCGCTCCAGCCGCGCGTACCCCGGAACAGGGCGCCGTCGAGCACGATCCCGGCGCCGATGCCGACCTCGCCGGAGACGTGCAGGAAACTGGCCCGGTCCGCCGGCCCGGCGTGCAGCTCGCCCAGCGCGGCGAGGTTGGCCTCGTTGTCGACCACCAGCGGCGGTACGCCGTCGACGTGCGCGGTCAGCGGCGCTTCCTCGGCGAGCAGCGCGGGGACGGGCACGTCGCGCCAGCCGAGGTTCGGCGCGAGGCGGACCAGGCCTGCGTCGTCGACCAGGCCGGGCACCGCGAGGGCCGCGCCGGCCAGGGTGAGCCCTTCGCGGGCGGCGTCGGCGCGGGCGCGGGCGGCCAGCTCGGCCAGCCGGGCGAGCGCCTCGGCGGGGGAGACCGGTCGCAGGTCGGCGCGGTGCACGGTGTGGTGGCGGACCCGGCCGGCGAGGTCGACCACGCAGGCGGCCAGGTAGTCGACGTTGACCTCCAGGCCGAGCCCGGCCGGGCCGTCCGTGGCGAGCGCCAGGCCCCGGGACGGCCGCCCCGCCCCGGTGCGCGGGGTCGGCTCCGCCTCGGCGACCAACCGGCCGGCGAGCAGGTCCTCCACCACGGCCGACACGGTGGCCCGGGTGAGGCCGGTGCCGGCGGCCAGCTCGGCCCGGGAGGGCGGGCGGTCGGCGGCGGCGATCCGGCCGAGCACCACGGCGAGGTTCCACTCGCGCAGGCTGCCCTGCCGCACCGCCCCGGGCGGGGAGCCTGGTCGGGTCACCCCTTGACACTGCCACAGGCCGATCAAATAATTCAACCACTGAACAAATAGCGGAAGACACCTCCGGAGGTCAGCCATGGCACCCCGTCCCGCGCCCGCCGACAAGTTCTCCTTCGGCCTCTGGACGGTGGGCTGGCAGGCCCGCGACCCGTTCGGCGACGCCACCCGGCCCGAGCTGGACCCGGTCGAGGCGGTGCACCGGCTCGCCGGGCTCGGCGCGTACGGGATCACGTTCCACGACGACGACCTGGTGCCCTTCGGCGCGGACGCCGCCACCCGCGACCGGCACGTGGCCCGCTTCCGCAAGGCGCTCGACGAGACCGGCCTGGTGGTCCCGATGGTGACCACCAACCTCTTCACCCACCCCGTCTTCAAGGACGGCGGCTTCACCAGCAACGACCGCGACGTCCGGCGGTACGCGCTGCGCAAGGTGCTGCGCAACGTCGACCTCGCCGCGGAACTCGGCGCGCGCACCTTCGTCATGTGGGGCGGCCGGGAGGGCGCCGAGTACGACCTCGCCAAGGACGTCCGGGCCGCGTTGGACCGCTACCGGGAGGCCGTCGACCTGCTCTGCCAGTACGTCGTCGACTCCGGCTACGACCTGCGCTTCGCCATCGAGCCCAAGCCGAACGAGCCGCGCGGCGACATCCTCCTGCCCACCGTCGGGCATGCCCTGGCCTTCATCTCCACCCTGGCCCGGCCCGAGCTGGTCGGGCTCAACCCGGAGGTGGGGCACGAGCAGATGGCCGGCCTGAACTTCGCCCACGGCATCGCCCAGGCGCTCTGGCAGGGCAAGCTGTTCCACATCGACCTCAACGGGCAGCGCGGCGTCAAGTACGACCAGGACCTCGTCTTCGGCCACGGTGACCTGCTGAACGCGTTCGCCCTGGTCGACCTGCTGGAGCACGGCGGCCCCGGCGGTGGGCCCGCCTACGACGGCCCCCGGCACTTCGACTACAAGCCCTCGCGCACCGAGGACATGACCGGCGTCTGGGCGTCGGCGGAGGCGAACATGCGCACCTACCTCCTGCTCAGGGAGCGGGCCGCGGCGTTCCGGGCGGACCCGGAGGTCGCCGAGGCGCTGGCCGCGAGCCGCGTCGCCGACCTCGGCACGCCCACGCTGGCACCGGGGGAGGGTCACGCCGACCTGCTCGCCGACCGTTCCGCGTTCGAGGAGTTCGACGTCGACGGGGCCGCCGCGAGGGGCTTCGGCTTCGTCCGGCTCAACCAGCTCGCCGTCGAGCACCTGCTCGGCGCCCGCTGAGGCCGCCGGCGATGCCGATCGTCGCGGGGGTCGACTCCTCGACCCAGTCCTGCAAGGTCGTCGTCCGGGACGCGGACACGGGCGCCCTGCTCCGGCAGGGCCGGGCGCCGCACCCGGAGGGCACCGAGGTCGACCCGTCGGCGTGGTGGTCCGCGCTGGGCGCGGCGGTCGACGCCGCCGGCGGCCTGGCCGACGTCGCGGCGCTCTCCGTCGCCGGCCAGCAGCACGGCATGGTGTGCCTCGACGAGGCGGGCGGCGTGCTCCGGCCGGCGCTGCTGTGGAACGACACCCGCTCCGCCGGGGCCGCCGCCGAGCTGGTCGAGGAGGCCGGCGGCGGGGCGGCCGGCCGCCGTTTCTGGGCCGACGCGGTGGGCAGCGTGCCGGTGGCCAGCTTCACCGTCACCAAGCTGCGCTGGCTGGCCCGGCACGAGCCGGAGCACGCGGCCAGGGTGGCGGCGGTCTGCCTGCCGCACGACTGGCTGACCTGGCGGCTGGCCGGCGCGCCGGGCCTGGCGGCGCTGCGCACCGACCGGGGGGACGCCAGCGGCACCGGCTACTGGTCCCCGGCCACCGGCGACTACCGGCTCGACCTGCTGGAGCAGGCGCTCGGCGGGCGACCGCACGTGCCGACCGTGCTCGGCCCGGCGGAGCCGGCCGGCGCGGTGCGTCCCGACACGCTGCCGGGTGCCACCGCGCGTCGCCTGCTGCCCGAGGGGGCGGTGCTCGGCCCCGGCACCGGGGACAACGCCGCCGCCGCGTTCGGCGTCGGCGCGGGCCCCGGCGACGTGATCGTCTCCATCGGCACCTCCGGCACCGTGTTCAGCGTCGCCGACGCCCCGGCGGCCGACCCGAGCGGTGCGGTCGCCGGCTTCGCCGACGCCACCGGCCGCTTCCTGCCCCTGGTCTGCACGCTCAACGCGGCCCGGGTGCTCGACGCCGCCGCGGCGATGCTCCGGGTCGACCCGGACGAGCTGGCCAAGCTGGCGCTCTCCGCCCCCGCCGGCGCGGACGGCCTGGTCATGGTGCCCTACCTGGAGGGCGAGCGGACGCCCGACCGGCCGCTGGCCTCCGGTGCCCTGCACGGGCTGACCCTGCGTACCTCGACGGCCGCCCACCTGGCCCGGGCCGCCGTCGAGGGCCTGCTCTGCGCCCTCGCCGACGGCCTCGACGCGCTCACCGCCCAGGGCGCCACGGTGCGCCGGGTGATCCTGGTGGGCGGCGGAGCCCGATCGGCGGCCGTGCGCCGGATCGCGCCGCAGGTCCTCGGGGTGCCGGTGGTCGTGCCGCCGCCCGGCGAGTACGTCGCCGACGGCGCGGCACGCCAGGCCGCCTGGGTCGCCCTCGGCGACGCGGCACCTCCCACGTGGTCCGTCACCGGCACCGAGGAGTACGCCGCCGCACCCGTTCCCGCCATCCGCGAGCGGTACGCCGCCGCCCGCGAACACTTCCTCGGCCGGGTCGACGCCGTGGCGGGGTGACCGACCGTACGGGCGGGCCCGACGACGCGGACGAGCTGGCCTTGCCGGACTTCGTCACCGGCCGGCACCCGTGGTCGGTACTGCCGGCGCGCCCGCGCGTCGTCACCCGCTCGTGACCTGATCCTGGTTGGCTGCCGCACATGACCTTGACCAGGGGTGGGCCGGCGCGGGCCCGGGGCGGGACGCCCGCGCACCGGTACTACAGCGTCGTGGTCTTCGTGCTGCTCGCCTCGCTGGACAACGTGGCGATCGGCCTGGTGCCCCCGCTGTACGGGCCGATCTCCGACACCTTCGACGTGCCGCAGCGGCTGCTCGGCCTGGTCACCGCCGTGAGCTTCCTGGCCAGCGCGGTGGCGGCGGTGGGTTGGGCGTACGTCGGCGACCGCACGAACCGCAAGCCGTTGCTGATGATCGGCACGCTGATCTGGGCGCTCGGCACGGGCGGCAGCGCGGTCGCGGCCAACTATCCGGCCTTCCTGGCCGCGCAGATGGTGGCGGCGGTCGGGCTGGGCGCGGTCGGGTCGGTCGGGTTCTCGGTCGTCACCGACCTGATCTCACCCCGCCGCCGGGGGCTGGTGATGAGCTTCTGGGGGCTGTCCCAGGGCGTCGGCACGCTGGCCGGCACGCTGGTCGGCGGGCTGCTCGGGGCGGCCGACTGGCGGCGGCCGTTCCTCGTGCTGACCGTGGTCGGCCTGGCGGCGACCCTCGCCTACCTGTTCACCTACGACATCCGTCGCGGGCAGAGCGAGCCGGAGTTGGCCGACGCGCTCGCCACCGGCGCCGAGTACGACTACCGGATCAGCCGGGCGGACCTGCCGAGGATCCTGGGCAGGCGCACGAACCGTTGGCTGATCCTCCAGGGACTCACCGCCCAGGCGGCCTTCGGGTCGCTGGTCTGGCTGCCGGTGCTCTTCGCCGAGCGGGCCGAGGACCAGGGCTACTCCGCCGCCACCGCCGTGGTCGTGGGCAGCGTCTTCGCCACCCTGTTCCAGCTCGGCGGGGTGCTCTCCATCGTGGGCGGGCTGATCGGCGACGCGCTGCAACGGCGTACGCCCCGGGGCAGGGCGCTGGTCGCGGCGGTGGGCATCCTCGCGGCGCTGCCGTTCTACCTGGTGCTCTTCTTCGTCCCGGTACGCATCGACGTGCCGGACGGCGCAGGCGCCGGGACGGTGGTCCGGGCGGTGCTGGCCAGCGTGGTCACCGAGCCGACGGTCGGGCTGAGCCTGCTCACCGCCGTGGTGGCGCTGGCGCTCACCTCGGCCAACTCGCCGAACTGGTTCGCCCTGATCGCCGACGTCAACCCGCCCGAGCACCGGGGCACCGTCTACAGCCTCGGCAACCTGGTCAACGGCGTCGGCCGGGCGGCCGGCAACGGGCTGGTGGGGGTGGCCTTCCACGGGCTGCGGGCGGCCTTCCCGCCGCCGCTGAACTTCGCCGTCGGGCTGGCGGCGTTCCAGCTCTTCTTCATCCCGACGGGCGTCATGTACTGGCTGGCCTCGCGAACCTCGCCGCAGGACATCGCCGACGTCCAGGACCTCCTGCACAACCGCGCCGAGCGCCTGTAGGGAGGGCCCTCGTCGACAGGGGCCCCTCCCTACAGCTGACGGCGTCAGGCCGGGCGGACCCAGACCGTCACGTCGGTTCCGACGGCGCCGTCGGCGTCCAGCGGGGCGCTGGCGTGCACCAGTTCGGCCCCGGTGGGCACCGGCACGGCGGCGTCGCCGAAGTTGGTCAGCACGGTCAGTGCGCCGTTGCGGAACGAGAGCACCTCGTCGCCGGAGGCGAGCCACTCCAGCGGGCCCTCGCCGAGCCGGTGCTCGCGGCGCAGCCGCAGCGCCGTCCGGTACAGCTCGTACGTCGAGCCGGGCGCGTCCCGCTGCCGGTCCAGGGCGTACTCCGCCCAGAGCGGCGGCTGCGGCAGCCAGCTCGCGTCGGTCGGCCCGAAGCCGTACGACGGGGCGTCGGCCTCCCACGGGATCGGCACCCGACAGCCGTCGCGACCCCGCTCGGTGTTCCCGCTACGTGCCCAGGTCGGGTCCTGCCGGGCCTCGTCCGGCATCGTGGTGTGCTCCGGGAGGCCCAGTTCCTCGCCCTGGTAGAGGTAGGCCGAGCCGGGCAGGGCGAGCATCAGCAGCGTGGCCGCCCGGGCCCGGCGCAGGCCGAGCGCGGCGTCCGGCTGCGGGTCGCCGATGCCGATGCCGTTGGGCCGCTTGCCGCCGATCGGCAGCCCCAGCCGGGAGGCGTGCCGGACCACGTCGTGGTTGGAGAGCACCCAGGTGGTCGGTGCGCCGACGACGTCGGTGGCCTCCAGCGAACGGGTGATCACGGCGTACTGGGCGGGCGCGGTCCACGCGGCGAGCAGGTACTCGAAGTTGAACGCCTGGTGCATCTCGTCCGGGCGGACGTACCTGGCCAGCCGCTCGGCCGGTTCGACCCAGGCCTCGGCGACCAGGATCCGCTCGCCCGGGTAGCCGTCCAGCACCCGACGCCAGTCCCGGTAGATCTCGTGCACGCCCTCCTGGTCCCACATCGGCGGGCGCGGCTTGTCGATCTCCGGGCCGGAGAGGATCTCCTGCGGTTCCTGCCAGTCGGCCAGGTCGGCCTGCTTGATCAGGCCGTGCGCCACGTCGACGCGGAAGCCGTCCACGCCGCGGTCCAGCCAGAACCGCAGCACCCCCAGGAACTCCTCCCGGACCTCGGGGTTGTCCCAGTTGAGGTCGGGCTGGCCGGTGTCGAACAGGTGCAGGTACCACTGGCCGGGGCGGCCGTCAGCCTCGGTGACGCGGGTCCAGGCCGGCCCGCCGAAGACGCTCGTCCAGTCGTTCGGGGGCTGCGCGCCGTCGGGGCCCGCCCCGTCGCGGAAGACGTAGCGGTCGCGCTCCGGGCTGCCCGGGGCGGCGGCGAGCGCCGCGGCGAACCACCGGTGCGCCGACGACGTGTGGTTGGGCACCAGGTCGACGATGACCCGCAGCCCGCGCGAGTGCGCCGCGGCGATCAGCCGGTCGGCGTCGGCGAGGGTGCCGAAGAGCGGGTCCACGTCCCGGTAGTCCGCCACGTCGTACCCGGCGTCGGCCTGCGGCGACGGGTAGAACGGCGACAGCCAGAGCGCGTCCACGCCGAGTTCGACGAGGTGGTCCAGCCGGGCGGTGATGCCGGGCAGGTCACCGATCCCGTCGCCGTCGGAGTCGGCGAAGGAACGCGGATAGACCTGGTAGATGGTGGCCCTGGTCCACCATCCGGTGGCCGGGTCGGCGGGCGTGTCCTGGTGCGTCGGATTGCTGTTCAGGGCCTTCTCCCGTGTGTCGAGCCGGATGGTCGGATGCTGCCGGACGTCGGCGGTCCCGGTCAGTGTGCCCGGGGTGGTGCGGTCGATTCACGCACGATCAGCCGAGTGGGCAGGATCACCGGGGATCCCGGCGTGTCGAGGTGGGGGTGGTTCGACAGCGGGAGGGCCCGGCCCTGTAGCGAGCCGAGCAGGATCCGTGCGGCGAGCCGGCCCTGCTCCGCCGCGGGCTGGGCGATGGTGCTCAGCCCGAGGACCCCGGCCAGGTCGTGGTCGTCGACGCCGATCACGCTGACGTCCTGCGGTACGCGCAGGCCGGCGTCGCGCAGCGCCGTCATCGCCCCCATGGCCATCTCGTCGCAGGCCGCGAAGATCGCCGTCGGCGGGTCGCCACGTCGGAGCAGTTCCTCGGTGGCCCGGGCGCCGCCGCCGGTGGTGAACTGCGACTCCACGTCGAGGCAGGGGTCGGGGTCGATCCCGGCGTCGCCCAGCGCGTCCCGGTAGCCGCGGCGCCGGTCGAGGTGGGTGGTGTAGGCGAGTTCGTCCGGGTCGCCGGTGATGTGCGCGATCCTCCGGTGGCCCAGGTCGAGCAGGTGCCGGGTGGCGGTCCGCGCGACGCCGACGTCGTCGATGCGTACGCAGGGCCAGCCGGGCACAGCCGTGCCGGAGCTGATGGTCACCCCGGGCAGTTCCAGCTTCGTCAGGGCGGTCAGCTCGGTGGCGCGCAGGGGCGTGGCGACCAGCATGACCGCGTCCACCCGCTTCGGCAGGTCGGCGGTACGCAGCACCCGCTGGCGGGTCTGCTCCCGCCCACCGAGGTTGTAGAGCAGCAGGTCGTAGCCCGCCTGCTGGAGGAAGTCCTCGACCGCCTCGACGACGGTCCCGAAGAACCACCGGGTGATCCGGGGGACCACGACGGCGATCGTGCCGGTGCGTCCCCCGGCCAGCCGCGACGCGCTCGGCGAGACCGCGTACTCCAGTTGTTCGGCCGCCGCGAGCACCCGGTGCCGGGTCGCGGCCGAGACCATCGGCAGCCCTCGCAACGCCCGGGACACGGTGGCGGTGGAAACCCCGGCCAGGCGTGCCACATCGTCGATCTTCGCCACGCTACCCCCGCTCCGCCCCGCTCCGCCGCCGCCGGTTGCCCCGGCGGCGGCGGAGACACCTCAGCCCTTGACGCTGCCGGCGAGCAGACCGCGTACGAAGTATCGCTGAAGGGACAGGAAGACGATCAGCGGTACGACGATCGAGATGAACGCGCCGGCGGTGAGCCGCTGCCACTCGTTGCCCCGGGTACCGGCCATCTCTGCCAGCCGGACGGTGAGCGGGGCGGTCTCGTCGCCGCCACCGGCGAAGATCAGCGCGACCAGCAGGTCGTTCCAGACCCAGAGGAACTGGAAGATGCCGAACGCGGCCAGCGCCGGGGTGATCAGCGGCAGGACGATGCTGCGGAAGATCTTCGGGTGGGTGGCCCCGTCGACCCGGGCGGCCTCCATCAGGTCACCCGGGAGCTGCGAGATGAAGTTGTGCAGCAGGAAGACGGCGAACGGCAGCGCGAAGCAGGTGTGCGCGAACCACACCTGCGCGAACTTCTGTTCGTCGGCCAGGTCCCAGGCCGGCATGAGGGTGACCCCGGCGACGGTGACCCCGGTGGAGAAGAACTTCAGCAGTGGCACCAGGGCCATCTGCAACGGCACGATCTGCAGCGCGAAGATCGCGATGTACATCCAGTCCCGCCCCCGGAAGTTGATCCAGGCCAGCGCGTACGCGGCCAGGGCCGCGAAGGCGAGCGGGAAGAGCACCGACGGGATGGTGATCGCCAGCGAGTTGATGAAGTAGCTGGCGAGCTGCGGGGACGACGAGCTGCTCCCGAACAGCACTTCCTGGTAGTTCTCCAGGGTGAACGACGGGTTGGTGAAGAAGGTCCACCACCCGCTGCTCTTGATCTCGTCCTCCGGCCGGAACGAGGAGATGAACAGGCCGAAGGTGGGGATGGTCCACACCAGTGCGATGACGATCGAGACGAGGGTCGCGGTGCGGCTGTTCAGCCGCTTGCGGACCCGTCCGGCGGTGCTGGTTCCGCGGCCGGCGGTCTTCTGGGTGCCGGTGGCGGCGGTGGGCGTCGTGGTGGTCATTTCAGCCCTCCCGCTGCTGACGGAGGTTGCGGATCTGGTAGATCACGATCGGGACCACCAGGACGAACAGGAAGACCGCGAGCGCCGAGCCCTGCCCGTTCTGGCCGTACCGGAACGCCTGGTTGTACATCTCGTTGGCGATCACGCTGGTGTCGTAGTTGCCGTTGGTGGACGTCCGGACGATGTCGAAGACCTTGAGGGTGGCGATCGAGAGCGTCACCACGACCACGACGAGCGCCGGCCGGATGCTCGGCATGGTGATCTGCCAGAACATCTGCCAGGGGCTGACCCCGTCGAGCCGGGCCGCCTCCACGATGTCGGCGGGGATGGCCTTGATCGCGGCGGAGAGCACCACCATGGCGAAGCCCGCCTGGATCCAGACCATGATCACGATCAGCAGCAGGGTGTTCAGCGGCGACTCCAGCAGCCACTGCTTCGGCTCGCCGCCGAGGCTGACCACGATCTGGTTGAGCAGGCCGATCTGCTCCTGCCCGTCGCCCCGGTAGGCGTAGACGAACTTCCAGATGATGCTCGCCCCGACGAAGGAGATGGCCATCGGCAGGAAGATCAGCGACTTGGCCACCGCCTCGAACCGGGCCTTGTCCACCATCACGGCGTAGAGCAGGCCGAACGAGGTGGCCACGAGCGGGACGAGGAGCACCCACACCAGGGTGTTGATCAGCACCCGGACGATCGAGTCCTCGGAGAACATCCAGCCGTAGTTGCGCAGCCCGACCCAGTCGTTGCTGTTCGCGTCCATGAACGAGAGCAGCGTGGTGCGGATGGCCGGGACCACCAGCCCGATGGTGAGCAGCAGCAGCGTCGGCAGCAGGAAGAAGAGCGCGAACACGCCTTCCCGCGGCTTGCGCCGACGGGGGAGCGGGGCGCCGCTCGTGGAGGCGGCGACGAGCTGCGCCTCCCGGCGGCGGGCGAACCAGGACGGCACCACGTCGAGGAGCAGGAGCAGGCCACCCACCACCACGACGAAGGCGAGCAGCCCCCACCCCAGCATGATGAACTTGTCCGTCTCTTCGATGAAGTCGAACTCCATCGACCCTCCTTCAAGGGTTCGGTAACGGACCGGTGGGCCGGCCCGCGTCAGCGGACCGACCCACCGGTCAGATCACTTCCAGCTGCTCTCGATGCCCTGGAGCACCGTCGCGGTGTCCTTGCCGTTGATCCAGTCGACCATGCCCTTCCAGAACGTCCCCGCGCCGACCGCGGCCGGCATCAGGTCCGAGCCGTCGAAGCGGAAGACGGTGGTCTTGTCCTGGAGGATCTGGACGGAGAGCTTGTCGATCGGGTTGGCGACGTTGGCCAGGTCGAGCTTGTTGTTGGCCGACACCCAGTCACCGATCTTGGCGCGGCTGTTGGCGTACTCGCCCGACGCGAGGTAGGTCTGCACGGCCTGGACCTCGGGACGGTCGGCGAAGGCCACGGTGAACTCGCCACCGCCCAGGACCGGCTTGCCCTTGCTGGCGTCGATCGCCGGGAAGTAGAAGGCGAAGACGTCGCCGTCCTCGGCCACCTTGGTGCCCTTCGGCCACTGGTTGGCGTAGAAGGACGCCTGGCGGTGCAGCGCGCACTTGCCGGTGGTGATCGGCAGTCCGGCCTCGCCGAAGGCGGTGGTGGTGATGCTCTTCACGCCACCGTAGCCGCCGTTCATGTACTTCTCGTTCTTGAGGATGGTGCCGGCCCGGTCCACGGCCTCGGCGACCTTCGGGTCGTTGAACGGGATGCCGTGGGTGGTCCACTGGTCGTAGACCTCGGGGGTCTGCGTCCGCAGCATCACGTCTTCGATCCAGTCGGTGGCCGGCCAGCCGGTGGCGTCACCGGACTCGATGCCGGCGCACCACGGCTTGGTGCCGGTGGCGGCGATCTGGTCGCTGAGCTTGATCAGCTCGTCCCAGCTGGTCGGGATGGTCCAGCCCTTCTCCTTGAAGGTCTTCGGCGAGTACCACACGAAGGACTTCACGTTGGAGCCGAGCGGGGCACCGTAGAACTGGCCGTTGACGGTGCTGTACTTCAGCCAGTCGGCCGGGTAGTTCTCCTCGGCCATCTTCTTGGCGTCGGCGCCGGCCGGCTTGAGCTTGCCCGAGTCGACGAAGCGCTTGACCAGACCCGGCTGCGGGATGAACGCGAGATCAGGGGCGTTGCCGCCGTCGACCCGGACGCCGAGCTGAGCCTCGAACTCGGCGCTGCCCTCGTGGTCGATCTCGATGCCGGTGCACTTCTCGAACTCCTTCCAGGACTGGTCGAGGCGGTCGGCCTCGATGTCCCGGATGGACGAGTAGATCGTGACCTTCTTGCCGTCGTTGTCGCCGTACTTCTCATATGCCGCGCACTCGGGCGAGCCCGCGCTGCTGCTCTTCTTGTCGTCGCCGGTGCCGCAGGCGGTGGCGCTCAGCGCCAGCCCCAGCACGCCGGCGATCGCGAGAGCCTGGCGTGATCTGGCAAACGCCATGCCGTTCTCCTTCCTTGCCGGCGCGTGCAGGGTGGAACCCGCGCCGGTCCGATGGGCGTCACCCACATGTAAGCGCTTGCATCTGGCCCGGTCCACCCCTAACCGGACACGGGGAAGTAACAATCAAGAAACGTGAAACCCGCCGTTGGGTGCGCTCCCACACGGGGGTCGGACCCCTTTCCATCGATGGTGATTTCTGACACGCTGAGGGCAGGTGATCGAAGGATTTCGACATAGGAGGTGCTGGATGGGCAAGCGGTGGTTGGGCCTGCTGTCGGCTGGTCTGCTGGCAGTGGGCGTCCTGGTCCCGGCGGCCCCGGCGATGGCCGCCCCCACGTTCAAGGTTCCGTTCCCGTGCGGGCAGTCCTGGTCCGGCCAGACCCGGTCCGGCCACAGCCCGGCGTACGCGGTGGACTTCAACCGCACGAACGATCTCGGCGATCCGGTGGTGGCGAGCGCGCCGGGCACCGTCGACCGGGTCACGGATCTCGGCGGCACCAGTTACGGAAAGTACGTCCGGATCAACCACGGTGGCGGATACAGCACCTACTACGCGCACCTCAACGGTTTCAACGTCTCCGTGGGCCAGACCGTCGGCTACGGGAAGGTGATCGGCTGGGTCGGCAGCACCGGTGGTTCCACCGGCCCGCACCTGCACTACGAGCAGCGGCTCAACGGCGCCGACATCCAGGTGCGGTTCAACGGCGCGCTCGCCCTCTACTGGGGCACGAAGAACTACAGCAGCGACAACGGCTGCGGCAGCGGTGCCGGCTCCGGCACGGTCAACACCAGCGGGACGCCGCTGACCGTCCGCTCCGGCCCGGGCACCGGCTACGCCGCGGTGGGCACCGTCGCCGACGGCACCCGGGTGACCATCCAGTGCCAGACGAGCGGTACGAGCGTCACCGGCACCTACGGCACCAGCACGATCTGGGACCGGATCGGGTCGGGCCGCTTCATCGCTGACGCGTACGTCCACACCGGCTACGACGGGTACATCCCCAACGTGCCCCGTTGCTGAGCTGACACGGGGCCCCGGGTGTGCGCCCGGGGCCCCGTGCCGTCGTCCGAACCGGGGACGGGCTCAGCTGTTCAGGCGCCAGACGGCGAAGTTGAGTGCGGCGGCGAAGGTGACCCACGCCCAGTAGGGCAGCATCAGCAGCGTCGCCGGGCGGGACACCCTGCGGAAGAGCGCGACCGTCACGCCGATCGCCACCCACATCAGCAGGATCTCGAGGAACGCCAGCCCGTAGCGGCCGGCGCCGAAGAAGAGCGGTGTCCAGATCGCGTTGAGCACCAGCTGGGCGATCCACGCCCAGAGGGCCGGGCCGAAGCCGACCCGCCGCCAGACCAGCCAGCCGGCCACCGCGATCATCGCGTAGAGCAGGGTCCAGACCGGTCCGAAGAGCCAGGACGGCGGGGCCCAGGCGGGCTGTTCGAGGCTCGCGTACTCGGCCGAGGTGCCGCGTACGCCGATCCCGCCGATCGCCGCGGCCACGAACACCGCGGCCCCGAAGCCGAGCAGGGCCCACCACTGCCGGACGCCGCCCGTACGTTCACCGCTCCGAGGTGTCTCCATGGTCGAGATATCTCCGCCGGAGGGGGCCGGTAAACCCGCGGTCACCCTCCGGACGCGACAGCACCGGGGTCGTCATGCCCGGGTGCTCCTGTCGGGAGGACGGAACTCCGGTCACGACGACCCCGGTGGGTCCGTGGACGGCGGCGTGCAGCCGCCACGTCAATTGAAGATGCTCACACCACCCGGCCCGACGAGCAGGCCGACCACGATGAGGACGATGCCCCACAGGATCTGCCGCCGGAACAACGCGAGAATGCCGGCGACCACGAGTACGACTGCGAGAATCCAGAGAATCAGCTCCATGGTTGCTGAATACCCGAGCCGCCGACGCCGGAAACCTGTGCCGGATCGAGGTGGTCGCCCAGGTGGAAGACGCTGTACGCCTGCTTGATCACGGGGTGGGCGACGTTGCGGACGCGGACCCCGCCGGGCGTGGTGCCGCGCTCGGTGCCGGCGTGCGCGTGCCCGTGCAGGGCCAGCGCGGTCGGCGCCGAGTCGATCGCCTGACCGAGCTGGTACGAGCCCAGGAACGGGTAGATCTCCAGCGGCTCACCGGCGAGCGTGTCCGGCACCGGCGAGTAGTGGGTGAGCGCCACCAGCACGTCGCAGTCCAGCCCCCGCAGCGCGGCGGACAGGGCGTCCGCGCTCTTCGTGGTGGTCCCGACGAACGCCTTCATCTCCGGCTCGCCGAAGTCGCTGGCGCACCGGCCGGCGAAGCCCCCGCCGAACCCCTTCACCCCGGCGACCCCCAGCCGGCGACCATCGCAGTCCAGCACGATGCCGTCGCCCTCCAGCACCCTGATCCCGGCGTCCTCGAGCACCCTGACCACCTGCGGCACCTGGTCGCACTGGTGGTCGTGGTTGCCCAGCACCGTCACCACCGGGACGCCGAGCCCGCCGAACTCGGTGGCCACGCACCGGGCTTCCGACTCGGTCCCGTGCCGGGTCAGGTCGCCGGCGAGCAGCAGCACGTCGGCGTGCTCGGGCAGCTCGTCCAGGGCCGGCCGGAACCGGCCGAGCACGTCCTTGTCCAGATGCACGTCGCCCACGGCGGCGATCCGGATCACCATGGAACCTCCTCAGGGCAGTTGCTCGATCTCCGTGGGCGCCTGCGCGCGGATCACCCCGATGTCGCTGGTGATCGGCACGTGCGGGAAGCGTTCGGCCACCAGGCGCAGGATCTCCTCCCGGCGGTGCGGGCTCTCGACCTCGCCGTAGAGCACGAGGCCGCGCTCCCGGCGGACCACGGTGATCCCCTGCTCGGCCACGTCCGGGTCCTCGGCGAGCAGCCGGTGGATCTCCGCCTCGACGTACTCGTCGGGCGGTCCGGTGGCGACGTCACGGTGCTCGGTCACGGTGTCCCCTCTCCCTGCGGAGTGCCGGAGTCCGGCACCACCTCCAGCCGATCCAGCAGCACCAGGAACGCCTCCGCGTACGGCGAGTGCTGCGTCTCCTTCCGTACCCGTTCCCAGTCGATCTGCTCCCGCAGGGAACGGGCCAGCGGCAGACCCCGGGCGAAGTCGCAGTAGTGCTGCGAGAAGCTCAGCAACTTGTGCACCATGAGCTGGGTGGCCGAGAGCACCGGCATGTGGATCGCGTCGACCGGCCGGACGACCGTGTCGGCGAACGTCTCCTCGGTCACCGGCGTCTCGATCGGCCGGTGGATCAGGTCGACCATCCGGCCGTCGTCGAAGACCTTGACCAGCCAGTCCTCGGGCGGTCGCTCGGCGACGAAACCCGCCGCGACCAGCGCCTCCAGCGAGCGTTCCACGTCGACCTCGCGGATCAGGAAGTCGACGTCGTGCTCGCTGGAGTGACCGCCGTGGGCGTACACGGCGAAGCTGCCCCCGAGCGCGAAGGGAATCTCTTCCTGCTTGAGCACGGCGGCGACCTTCTTCAACGTGTGCACCAGGCTCTCGTCCCCGCGCTCTGCCATTGGCGTCTCCCGTCGACGGTGGTGGGCGGCTGATCCAACTCCGGTACCCGGCATGGCGGTGGGCCACACCTGGCAGGACGCCACGGTCGGGGTCAACCGGGAGCACGCGGCACAAATCTCCCCGGTGGGCGGGCGTGGGTCGGATAGCCTGTGCAGAGTGTCCAGATCACCAGAGGCACGGCGCGGCAGGGCCCGATTGCGCGCCGTCGCCCTGATCGGCATCGACGGCTCGGGCAAGACCACCCAGGCGCACCGGCTGGCCGACGCGCTCACCGCGGCGGGCCGACCCGCCACCTACCACCGCAACGCCGGCGGGCGGCGCTGGCTGGGCCGTCTCGCGCACCGGCTCGGCCTTCCGGACGCCCAGCGGCTCGTCGGCCGGAGCGGGATGCTGGCGGTGGAGTCCGTGCTCCGCTGGCTGGCCATCGCCCTCGCCCTGCTCAGCTGCCTGGCCACCGGCCGGGTCGCGGTCATGGACCGCTACTCCGTCTGCCAGTACGCGAGCATCCGGGCGCACGGGGGCCAGCGCTGGGAGCGGCTGGCCCGCGTCGGCTACCGGGTGTTCCCGCGACCGCGGGTGACCTTCCTGCTGACCGTCGATCCCGCCGAGGCGTACCGGCGGATCGAGCAGCGTGGCACCGATCACGAGAGCATGCGGTACCTGACCGCCGCGGACACCGCGTACCGGACACTGCCGGAGTACCCGACCTTCGTGGTGGTGGACGCCGGACGCCCGCCGGAGGAGGTCTCCCGGCAGATCCAGGCCCACCTCGCCGGCTGGCTGGAAGCCGACGGGCGTGACGGCCGGCCCGCCGTCACGCCGCCGGGCGCGGACCCGGTCCCGGCCGGCCGGCTGACCGCCTGAGTCGACGGCGTCCGGGCCACGCCGCGTCGTGCCTGGCCGGGCACCGGGCATCGCGGGGGCCGGCGGGGTGGCATCGTCTGTACGAGGGCGGTCGGGCGGCGGCCGTCCGGCAGTGCGCCCGGGCCTCACGGGGGAGGCGACGGCGTCCGGGAAGATGGCACGCTGCCCGAAACGACGCGTCCGGGCAGGCGGTACTTTCGTCAACACGCGGAGTCATGGTTGACGCTCACGCCTCGTGAAAGTAAGTTTCATCCGTGGCGAAGAGTCCGAAGATTTCTGCGAGTCACGAGCCGGGTGGGCTGATCGTCCACATCAGCGGCCTGCTCCCGTCGTTGTCGCCGGCCGAGCAGCGGGTCGCCCGGTTGGTGGTCGCCGACCCGGCCGACGCCGCGCGTCGGACCATCACCGATCTCGCCACCGCCGCCGAGACATCCGAGGCGACCGTCATCCGGTTCTGCCGGTCGGTCGGCATGGACGGCTACCCGCAGCTGCGGATCCGGCTCGCCGCCGAGGCCGCCCGCCGGGTGGAGCCGCCGGACGCCAGGGTGGTCGGCGGCGACATCCCGCCCGGGGCCGACCTCGCCCAGATCATCGCGACCATCGCCTTCAACGACGCACGGGCCGTCGAGGAGACGGCCGAGCAGCTCGACCCGGCGATCTGCGAGCAGGTCGTCGACGCCATCGCGGGGGCTGCCCGGATCGACGTCTACGGGGCGGGTGCCAGCGGCTTCGTCGCCTCGGACTTCCAGCAGAAGCTGCACCGCATCGGCCGCACCGCCTTCTACTTCCCGGACGTGCACACCGCGCTGACGTCGGCCGCGCTGCTCGGGCGGGGTGACGTCGCGGTCGGCATCTCGCACACCGGCACCACCTCCGACGTGATCGAGGTGCTGGAGCAGGCCCGGGCCCGCGGGGCGGCGACGGTGGCGCTCACCAACTTCCCCCGCTCGCCGATCACCGAGGTGGCCGACTTCGTGCTCACCACGGCCGCCCGCGAGACCACCTACCGCTCCGGTGCGATGGCGAGCCGGCTGGCCCAGCTCACCGTCGTCGACTGCCTCTTCGTCGGGGTGGCCGCCCGCAACCGCTCCCGGGCCAGGAAGGCCCTCGAAGCGACAGCCGAGGCGGTCCTGTCGCGCCGGGTCGGCCCGGGACGGAGGCGGTCATGACGGCGGGCGCGGTGGAACCCCACGAGGTGACGTCCCCGGTGGCGGCCCGGCCGGTGATCCGGGTCGGCGCGCCGACGGAGCGACGCAACCCGCTCAGCACGGACCTCGACCTCATGTCGACCCGGGACGTGCTCACGGTGATCAACGAGGCGGACCGGCGGGTCCCCGGCGCCGTCGCCGACGTCCTCGACGAGATCGCCGCGACGGTGGACCTGGCGGTGACCGCCCTGCGTGGCGGGCACCGGGTGCACTACTTCGGCGCAGGCACCTCGGGCCGGCTCGGTGTGCTCGACGCCGCCGAGCTCGCACCCACCTTCAACTCGCCCCGGCACTGGTTCTGCGCCCACATCGCGGGCGGGCCCGAGGCCATGTGGCGGGCGGTCGAGGACGCCGAGGACGACGACCGGGGCGGCGCGGCCGAGGTCGCCGACTGCGTACGGGCCGGGGACCTGGTGGTCGGACTCGCCGCCAGCGGACGCACACCGTACGTCCTGGGGGCGCTGGCCGCGTCGAGGGCCAAGGGGGCCTCGACCGTGCTGCTCTGTGCCAACCCGGAGGCGGCGGCCGCCCGGTCGGTGGACGTCTTCATCGGGGTGGACACCGGACCGGAGGTCGTCACCGGGTCGACCCGGATGAAGGCGGGCACCGCGCAGAAGCTGGTGCTGAACACGTTCTCGACGGCCGTGATGGTCCGACTGGGCCGGGTCTACTCGAATCTCATGATCGACATGGTGGCCACCAACGCCAAGCTCCGGGGCCGGATGATCTCGATTCTGATCGAGGCCACGGGCTGCTCGGAGGAGATCTGCCGGCGGGCCCTGAACGAGGCGGACGGCGACATGAAGGCGGCGCTGGTCTCGCTCGTCTCCGGGGTGGAGGTCTCCGCCGCGCGGGCCGCCCTGGCCCGCTCCGCCGACCAGGTCCGCGGCGCCCTGGCCCTGCTCGCCTCCTGACCCCCCGCCTCTCTGCGAGCCCCGTCACATACGGGCACGGATTCCCGGCGCGGATTGTTCATCGAGGGGTGGGGTATTACCACGGGCGTGGATGAACCCACCCGTGCACCGGTGCGTGTCTGGCAAGTGACCAGGATCGCAGCGCGGCGGTGACCCGGGTCGCTGTGTCTTCGGGGCGGGCGATGCTGCCATGGACCGGGGGACGGCGACACGTCGATCCACCGCCCCTGACGTGGTGCCCATCGGAGAGCCGCCACCTGGGGTGCTGACAGCAAACGTGGATCGCGCTCTCAGCGGATTATCAGGCATTCGTGACACTTTCGACTCACGACATGGAATCCCCGACGCGTCTCAACTGTTGTGTAGGTGTCAGCACCGGTGGGCACAGCGCAAGTTACGGGGGAGGGCTGATGGACGTGGGGATGGCAAGGAACCGGGCAACCGGCGCGAGCGAGGGGACCGTGGGCAACGTGGACAAGAACATCGGCATGCGAACCGACGAGGTTGCCGAGGAGCGCGACCTGGTCGGCGTCTACCTTCACGAGATCTCCCGGACGCCGCTGCTGGACGCCGCCAGGGAAGTCGATCTCTCCAAGGCAATCGAGGCCGGCCTCTACGCCGAGCACCTGCTCGGCGAGGACCGCGTCCCCGCCGGTGTCGACCGGGACGACCTGGAGCGGCTGGTCGCCGAGGGTGAGCGGGCCAAGGACCTCTTCATCCGGGCCAACCTGCGGCTGGTCGTGTCGATCGCCCGCCGCTATGTCCGTTCGGGCATGCCCATGCTGGATCTGATCCAGGAGGGCAACACCGGCCTGGTGCGCGCGGTCGAGAAGTTCGACTACGTGCGCGGCTACAAGTTCTCCACCTACGCGACCTGGTGGATCCGCCAGGCGATCAGCCGGGCGATCGCCCAGCAGGAGCGCACCGTGCGACTGCCGGTGCACCTGGTCGAGGACGTCAACCGGATGCGTAACGTGGCCCGGCAGCTCACCCGCGAGCTGGGCAGCGACCCGGAGCCGGAGCAGATCGCGGCGGCCCTCGGGGTCACCGTCGAGCGGGTCAACGAGCTGGTCCGCTGGTCGCAGGACACCGTCTCGCTGGACACCCCGGTGGGCGACGACGGCGACACCAACCTCGGTGACCTGGTCGCCGACAGCGACGCGCCGTCGCCGGAGGAGATCGTCCTGACGGGGCTGGAGCGGCAGCGGATCGAGGGCCTGCTCAACCACCTCGACGACCGCTCGGCCGGCATCATGCGGGCCCGCTACGGGCTGGAGGACGGCCGGGAGCACTCGCTCACCGAGGTGGCCTCGCGGTTCTCGCTGTCCCGGGAGCGGATCCGGCAGCTGGAGATCCAGGCGCTCGGCCGGCTCCGCGAGCTGGCCCGGGCCGAGGGACTTCAGGCGGCCTGAGCGGGGTAGGAACGACGGCGAACGGCCGGCGTCCGGTAGGGGGACGCCGGCCGTTCGCCGTCTCCGGGCGGGGTCAGCGGACCCGGCCGTAACCGTGGATGGGCATCAGGTTGATGCCGCGTTTGAGCACGTTGCGCCCGGCGCTTGGCGCGTCGATCACCTGGCCGCCGCCGACGTAGATGCCCATGTGCCCGAGCCCGCTGTAGAAGACGAGGTCACCGGGCCGCAGCTCGCTCCGGCTGATGTGGGCGACCGCGCTCCACTGCATCCGGGTGTTGTGCGGCAGCGACTTGCCGGCCGCCCGCCAGGCCGCCGAGGTCAGGCCCGAGCAGTCGTAGCCGTTCGGCCCGTCGGCGCCCCAGACGTACGGCTTGCCGAGTGCGCCGTACGCGTACCGCACCGCGACGCCGGCCCGGCCGGAGACGGCGGGCGCGTCCTTCGCGCTGTCGGGCCGGGCGGTCGGCTTCTCCGTGGCCCGGCCGTACGCCTGCCGGCGCAGCTCGTAGAGCTCGGCCAGGTCGCGCTCGATCCGTTTCTTGGCGGCGGTCATCTCGCGGGCCTGGGCCGCCTGCCTGCCCAGCGTGACCTCCAGCCGGGTCTTCTCGTCGAGCAGCCGGCGCTGGTTGCCGGTGAAGTTCGTGATCTTCGCCTGCCGCTGCCGGGTGAGCTGGTCGAGCATCCCGATCCGGTCCAGCAGGGTGTCGGCGTCGCCGGCACGCAGCAGCGCCTCCGCGGTGGTCAGGTTGCTGCCGGTCTTGTACGCGGTCACCGCCATCTCGCCGACGTCGGCCCGGCTCCGCTCGGTCTCCTGCTCCAGTGGACCGATCCGGCTCTGCACCCGCGCGACGGCGGCCTGGTTGGCCTTGATCTCCTCCCGGATCTTGTTGTACGCCTCGACGACGTGTTCCAGCTGGTTGGAGGAGTTCTCGATCCGCCGGGTCAGCTCGGCGGGGGACGGTTCGGCCCGGGCGGGTACCGCCGGTGCGAGCAGCGTGGCCGACAGCACGGCGACCGCCAGGGCGCGCAGCGTGTATCTGAGGGACGACAAGAGCGGAATGCTCCTCTCCCACCGGCCGCCGCGGGCTGCTGACGCCCTCGGCGACACCGGGCCGGTGCTGTCCGGGTGGACGGCGATCGACCGGGCCGGCTCGGACAACCTAACCCGGGGCAGGAGTTGTGCGCAGTTGAAGCAGGGGCGAATGTTGGCGGAGTGACGGAGATTGTTGATCACCGGCCGCCACGGTGAGTGATCTACTTTTCGGGCTCGGCGCAGCTGCATCGCGGCTAATGCCGGTGATGGAGCGATGCGTGCCATTCGTCGTTGTCGACGTATGCCGGTGGAGCCTGGGCCGTTATGACCGACAAGACCGACATGGCGGTCGGAACAGGCGGCACCCGCCACCGGCCCTGTCGGACGCGAGTCATCCAGGCTGGCACGTGCGTCACACAATGAAGCGCGCAGCCGGGAATCCTGTCGACCGGCACCGATGCGAGACCGTCGACGGGAGCCGACCCGGCACCAGCCGCGGGAGGTAGAACCATGAACCCTCAAGGCGCAACCCGAGCGACGCGGTCACCGGGAACGACCGCGAAGAAGAACACGCTCCTCTACGCCCGGCCCGGGATCATCGTGACGGTCGACCGGTTCACCGTCGGACGCAACAGCTGGCAGGTCACCGAGCTGACCCACCTGCACACGGGCCGCGGCCCGCACGACCGCGTCGCGGTACGCGCCGTCGTGGTCACCGGCGCCATGATCGGCGGCGTCGGCCTGCTGCTCGGCTTCAGCGGCGGGCTGCAACGGCTCACCGCGGGGGCGTACCTCGTCCTGGGCGTGGTGTTCCTGCTGCCGGTGCTGGTTGCGCTGGTGGGGGACCGGTGGCGACCGCCGGCGTACGAGCTGTGGGGCAGGCGCCGGGGCGAGCGGGTGCTGCTGTTCAGCAGCGACGACGAGCGGCAGTTCGGCCAGGTCACCCGGGCCCTGCGCCGGGCCCGGGAGATGAACCGGTACGGCGGCTGGGAGGACCCGCTCGCCTCGGCCGACCCGTGGCGGCCGAACCGGTGACCGGCGTCAGCCGGCGACCGGCTCCGGGGTGCGCTCGGACTGTCCGGTCGTCACCCAGGAGCTGACCCGGCGCTCGGCGAAGAAGGAGACGAACGGCACCGTGCCGGCCAGCATCACCAGGACCATCCGCTTCAGCGGCCAGCCCGCCCGGCGGGACAGGTCGAAGGCGGCCAGCAGATAGAGCATGTAGAGGAAGCCGTGCGCCTGACCCACGGTCTCCACCAGGATCGGTTCGTCGAAGCCGTACTTCATCGGCATGCCGATCACGACCAGCAGGATCAGCGCCACGCCGACGATCCAGGCGATGACTCGGTACCGGGTCAGGGCTGCGCCCACCGTCGTCCGTCCTTTCGCGCCCGGCCTCAGCCGGGATAGTCACCGGGCTTCGCGCCCGGGTTGTCGTTCAGCCATTGCAGGTAGTGGTTGTAGGCGGCCAGGTCGCCGTCCTCGACGCCGCCGACAGCCGCGGGCACGCGGGCGACCCGCACCGGTCGGCGTACGACCGGGCGCGGCGCGGCGGCCTCCGGGGCGTCGGCCGGCCGCGTCCCGGCGGCGGGCGACGCCTCCTCGGGCGCGGCCGGTGCCGGGCCGCGCAGCGTGTGCCGGACCTCGCGCCACCAGACGAAGACCACGAAGCAGGCGAAGATCGGCCACTCGACCGCGTAGCCCCAGCTGATCGCGTTGCCGGCGGCGGCCCGGCTGACCTGCCACCAGCCCAGCGCCAGGAAACCGGTGACCAGCACGACCATGGCCACGTGGCGCGCGATCCACGCCGGGGTCCAGAGCCGATTCATGGCATCGAGAGTACCGGGGGCCGCGGCGTTCTCCGACGCGGTGTCGTAGGCGCGGATGGTTTGGTGCCACCCGGCGTGGGCATCCGTCTAGACGCGAGCCCAAACCAGACCAGGGGGTCGATCATGACGGGATCTGTACGGCAGGACGACTTCGGCAGCCCGGAGCAGCGGATGCCGGAGTGGGACGGCGACCATGTCCACGACAGGGCCTCCGGCGTGGCGGACCAGCCCGACGCCGACCTGCTCGGCGTCGACCCCGCCGAACTGGGCGACGAGGACCTGATCCGGGAGATGCACAGCCTGCACCGCACCCGCCTGGACACCCTGCGCCACGCGGCGGACTCCGCGCTCGCCAACCACCTGCGGCGCACCGCCGAGCTGGAGACCGAGTACCTCGCTCGGCATCCCGGCCGCGAGGTCGACCCGAGCCGGCTGCGGGACGCGTGATGGCGTCCGCCGAGCGCGGGATGTCCGCGCCGCCGGAGGTCGTGTTCAACACCGCCACCGACCCCGCCCGGGCGTCGGCGTGGCTGCCCGAGCCGCTGCGGGCCGACGGCAGCCCGGCCGAGGAGGTCAGCACCGAGGAACTGCGGGCCCGGTGGAGCGGCGCCGAGGACTGGTCGGCCGAGATCCGGGTGGAGCCCGCCCAGGCCGGTGGCGCCCGGATGCGGCTCGACCTGACCGGCGGGCCGGACGCCGAGCGGCTGGCCGACGAGGCGCTGGACAGCCTCGCCCGTGAGGTGGCCGACAACCTACAGGCCGGCTGAGCCGGACCGCGCGACCCGAGAGACCGAGGAGACCGGGTGACCGACCTGAGGGAGAAGGTGGCGCGGCTGCGCCAGGCGTACGCGCCGCACGAGCACCGGCCGCTGGGCGGATACCTGGCGGCGATGGGAACGTACGCCGGGGTGACCGCCGGCATCGCCGGTCTGGTCCGGGTGACCGGTCGGTCGGTGCCCGAGCGCCCCACCCCGGCCGACGTGGTGCTGCTCGGCATCGCCACCCACAAACTGAGCCGACTGCTGTCGAAGGACGCGGTGACGAGCCCGCTGCGGGCACCGTTCACCCGGTACGACAAGCCGATCGGCAGCGGCGAGGTGATGGAGCAGGTCCGTGACCAGGGCAGCTCCACCCGGCACGCCATCGGGGAGCTGCTGAGCTGCCCGTTCTGCCTCGCCGTCTGGGTCGCCACCGGGCTCACCGGCGGGCTGGTGCTCGCCCCCCGACTGACCCGCCTGGTGGCCACCGCGCTGACCGCCGTGGCCGCCTCGGACTTCCTCCAGATGGCGTACGCGATGGCGCAGCAGGCGGCCGAGGGCGGCGGCCACGACGAGGACTGACGGCGTACGCACGCGAAAGGGGGCCGGCGCAGAGCCGGCCCCCTTTCGCGTCGGTGTCCCGCCGGAGCGTCAGGTCGGGGTCGTGCCGTGGTCCTCGCCGGCCCAGCCCCGGGAGGCCTCCGGCTCGCGCTCGTCGGCGTCCGCCCCGGTGATGATGTCCCGGTCGACAGCCGTACGGTCGTGTTCGTCGGCGAAGTCGGGCTCCGGCAGCGTGTCCCGGCCTCCCGGGGGTTGACCGAGTGCCGGTGGCCCCTCGCGTTTTTCCTCGTGGTGGGACATCTCGCTCTCCTCACTGCCTCGGGGGCGTCAGGTGACCGAACCGCCGAGCAGGTCGGCCACCTCGTCCACGGCGTACGTGCCCTCTGGCAGGGCGGCCAGGCGGGTGAGGAGCTGCGCGGGAAGCTCCGCGGCAACCGCCCGGCGGTAGATGTCGGCCTGACTGATCCGTTCCTGACCGTGGTAGAGATCCTCGAGCAGCTCGTCGAGGCGCCTGGTGTCCGGCTGCTCGATCACGGGCGCTTCGGTCACGGGTGCGTCATCGGTCACGTCGGTCAGCTACCCGCGTCCGAATCGGTCAAACGTCACCGCGCGGCCGGCGCCCGCGCCCTCTCCGACCGGTTCGGGCGTGCCGCCGGGCTGTGACGACGGTCATGGCGGAGGCCGGAACACCGGCGACCGGTCGCCCGTTGAGTGAGGTGTCGGTGTGCCAAGTGTCCCCGGGCCTCACCTAAATAGCCTTCGCGGAATACCGTCCGGCTGGAGCCGCGTCGCGCCACTCGCCGAGAGGCGACCTGCACACCGACACCGGTGCCGCCCCCGAGCCCTCAGGGCCCGGGGGCGGCACTGTCTGTCCCCACTTCCCGCCCCGCCCGGTCTCATGATCACCGGGGACCGGACGGGGCGGAGAGGTCAGGCGGGAGCGGTGGCGAGGGCGCGGCGGCGGGCGCGGACGGCGGAAGCCAGGTGGGTGAGGACCTCCTCGGTGGTGTCCCAGCCGATGCAGGCGTCGGTGACCGACTGGCCGTACGTCAGATCCCGGGTCGGATCGAGGTCCTGGCGGCCGGGGAAGAGGAAGCTCTCCAACATGATCCCGACGATGCCGCGCTGCCCGGCGTCGAGCTGGGCGGCCACGTCGGCGGCCACCCTCGGCTGGTTGCGGTGGTCCTTGCCGCTGTTGGCGTGGCTCGCGTCGATCACCACGCGCTCGGGCAGGTCGGCCGCCCGCAGCAGGTCCAGGGCGCCGGCCACCGACTCCGCGTCGTAGTTGGGTCGGCCGCCCCCGCCGCGCAGCACCAGGTGCCCGTCGGCGTTGCCCCGGGTGTGCAGGATCGCCGGCGTACCGGAGACGTCGATGCCGGGGAAGACGTGCGGCACGCCGGCGGCCCGGATGGCGTCCACGGCGGTGCCGATGCTGCCGTCCGGGCGGTTCTTCATGCCGATCGGCATCGACAGGCCGGAGGCGAGCTGCCGGTGCACCTGGCTCTCCACCGTGCGCGCGCCGATCGCGCCCCACGCCACCGTGTCGGCGATGTACTGCGGGGTGATCGGGTCGAGGAACTCGCAGCCGACGGGGAGCCCCAGGCGCAGCACGTCGAGCAGGAGCGCGCGGGCGGTACGCAGGCCGGTGTTGACGTCGCCGGAGCCGTCCAGCCCGGGATCGTTGATCAGGCCCTTCCAGCCCACCGTGGAGCGCGGCTTCTCGAAGTAGACCCGCATCACCACCAGCAGGTCGTCGGCCACCCGGTCGGCGGCGGCGCGGAGCCGCCGGGCGTATTCCAGGGCGGCGGCCGGGTCGTGCACCGAGCACGGGCCGACCACCACCAGCAGGCGGTCGTCGGCGCCGTCCAGCACCCGGCCGACCGCGCGCCGCCCCGTCAGCACGGCCGAGGCGAGCGTGTCGTCGAGGGGAAGCTCGTGGTGCAGCAGGGCCGGAGTGGTCAGCGGCACGACACGGTCGATCCGCTGATCGCTGACCCGATCGGTCTCCGGGGTCGTCACGGTGGGAATCCTTTCGCCGACCGTGCCCCGGGGCCGGTGCCCAGGTCGAGCCGGCTGCTCGTACGCAAAAAGGCAGGAGCGAGAGCTCCTGCCCGGCCGGCTCGAAAAGTGGTGACGTCAGATCATGGTGAAGTCACCGGCGTGCGAGCCGGCTGCCTAAACCATCGATACGAACGCGTCACGCGGCCCAGCCTACCCGATCGCGCCGGAAGGTCCACCCCTGTCGCCCACCTCGCGGGACCGATCACGATCATGCGGCGTGCCGGCGGCGCCGACGGGGTATGTGAGCGGTCATGAGTCACGAGCAGAGCGACCAGGAACGAGTGGAGTCCCGCGCGCACCTGCTGCCCGAGGAGGCGGCAGCCGGCAGCGACGACGCCCGGGCGCAGGCGGAAGCCATCCTCAGGGAGTCCGACATCCGGGAGGAGCACCGCAACGCGGCCCCGGACACCGTGCTGGAACGGCGTAACTCCGATCAGACGGTCACCCCCATCGAACCCCCGGACTGAGACTCGGTGCCCGGGCCGGTGCCAGCTGACCTGCCCGGACGGCCGCCACGGCCCGGCGGCGGACGCGACCACGAGCACCAGGCGTGGCGCGTCCTCCGCCGGGCCGTCGCGTACCCGCCGCGGCGGGTACGTCCGGGGCCGCGGCGGGCTCGGCCGGCACGTCGCCCGAGCGGCGCGTCTCCTTCCGGCGCACCTGATCGGATAGCGTCGTGCCCATGCCCGACAGCGGTTACCCCTGGCCCATCGAGACCACCCGACTGGACAACGGCCTGCGCGTGGTGGTGAGTGAGGACCGCACCGCCCCCGCGGTCGCCGTGAACCTCTGGTACGACGTCGGCTCCCGGCACGAGCCCGAGGGGCAGACGGGCTTCGCCCACCTCTTCGAGCACCTGATGTTCGAGGGCTCCGTCAACGTGGCGAAGACCGAGCACATGAAGCTGGTGCAGGGTTCGGGCGGCTCGCTCAACGCCACCACCAACCCGGACCGCACCAACTACTTCGAGACCGTCCCCGCCGAGCACCTGGAACTGGCGCTCTGGCTGGAGGCGGACCGGATGGGCGGCCTGGTCCCCGCGCTGACCCAGGAGACGCTGGACAACCAGCGGGACGTGGTCAAGAACGAGCGGCGCCAGCGCTACGACAACGTGCCCTACGGCGACGCCTGGCTGCGGCTGCTGCCGCTGCTCTACCCGCCCGGGCACCCCTACCACCACGCCACGATCGGGTCGATGGCCGACCTGAACGCCGCCGACCTGGCGACCTTCCAGGCGTTCCACCAGACCTACTACGCGCCCAACAACGCGGTGCTGACCGTGGTGGGCGACGCCCCGGCCGCCGAGGTCTTCGCGCTGGCCGACAAGTACTTCGGCGCGATCCCGCCTCGCGTGCAGATCCCGCCCGCGCCGGACGGCCGGACCGTCCCGGCCACCGGCCGACCCGCCGTCGAGACGGTCACCGCCGAGGTGCCGGCGCCGCGCGTCTACGTCGCGCACCGCACCCACCCCTTCGGCAGCCCGGGCTACGACGTGATGACGGTGCTCGCCACCGTGCTGGGCAGCGGCCGGGGCAGCCGCCTCTACCAGCGCCTCGCCGACGGGGAGCGGATCGCCCAGCCCGACCTGGTCGGGGCGTACGGGGTGGATCTGGCACACGCCCCCGCACCGCTGATCGCCACCGCCACGGCCCGCCCCGGCGTCACCGCCGAACGGCTGAGCGCCGGCCTGGCCGAGGTGGTCGACGAACTGGCGACCGTCCCGGTCACCGCCACCGAACTCGACCGGGCCAAGTCCCTGCTGAGCACGTCGTGGTGGCGGCAGATGGCCACGGTGGACGGCCGGGCGGACACGCTCGGGCGCTACGCCACCCAGTTCGGCGACCCGGCGAAGGCCGCGGAGCGGCTGCCGGCCTGGCTCGCGGTGACCGCCGAGCAGATCGCCGAGGCCGCCGCCGAGGTGCTCGGCGCCGACGACCGGGTGACCCTGACCTACCTGCCCGAGGAGAAGCCCTGATGACGCTGATCGCTGACCGTCCCGGGCCGGGCGCCGCCCGCCCCTACCGGTTCCCGCAGGTGATCCGCCGCACGGTGGCGGGTGGTCAGGTGGTCGCCGCGCACCTGCCCGGGCAGAACCTGGCCGTGGCGCTGCTGCTGCTCGACGGGGGCGCCGGCCGCGAGCCCACCGGCAAGGAGGGGCTCGGCGCGGTGCTCGCCAAGGCCCTGGAGGAGGGGACCGCGCAGCGCGACGCGACGGCGTACGCGCTGGCGATCGAAGGGCTCGGCACCGAACTGGTGACCGGGCTGGACTGGGACTCCTTCCAGGTCAGCGTGCAGGTGCCGGTGGAGCGGCTGGGCGCCGCCGTGGCGTTGCTCGCCGAGGCGGTGCGCACCCCGAAGCTGGACCCGGACGACGTCCGGCGCGTCCGCGACGACGAGGCGACCGCGCTGCGGATGGACTGGGCCAACCCCGGCCCCCGCGCCGACGCGGCCCTGCGCGCGGACCTGTTCGGCGCAGACAGCCGCTGGGGCCGCCCCATGTACGGCGACCCGGAGTCCGTGGCCGCCCTGGACGTCGAGGACGTCACCGTCTTCCACTCCGAGTGGTTCATCCGCCCCGGCACCCTGATCGTCGCCGGCGACCTGGACCGGCTCGACCTGGACGCGCTCGGCGCGACTGCCTTCGCCGGCACCGGCGGCGGCCCCGTCGACCGGGGCGGCCCGATCGAGGTGCCGACCCGCCCCGGCCGGCGGATCATCCTGGTGGACCGGCCCGGCTCGGTGCAGTCCACGCTGCGGCTGGGCCACCCGTCGCCGCACCGCGCCCACCCCGACCACGTGCCGATGACACTCGCCGGCACGGTGCTCGGCGGGGCCTTCACCTCCCGGCTCAACCACCTGATCCGCGAGGTGCGTGGCTACACGTACGGCATCCGGGGCGACTTCGCCTCGTCCCGTCGCTTCGGCCGCTTCGGGGTCAGCTCCAGCGTGCAGACGGCCGTCACCGCGCCGGCCGTCGTCGAGGCGGTCGGCGAGATCACCCGTACGCGCCAGACCGGGGTGACCGAGGAGGAGTTGGCGGTCGCGCGTTCCTGGCGGGCCGGGCAACTCTCGGTGGAGTTGCAGAGCCCCCGGGCCATCGCCGCCGCGCTGACCACCCTGGTCGTGCACGACCTGCCGGACGACTACCACGCCCGGCTGCGGGAGTCGCTGCTCGCCGCCGACGTGGCGGAGGTCTCCGCGGCGGCCGCCACGCACCTGCGCCCGGAGGAACTCGCCCTCGTGGTGGAGGGCGACGCCGCGGTGATCCGCGACGAACTCGTCGCCACCGGCCTGGGCGAACTGGTCGATCACGCCTCCTGACCGGCCGGGGCGGTGTGACGTGGGTCGCGCCGCCCCCGGCCGGTGCCGTGGCCCGGCCGGGCGGGTCGGCGTGGATGCTCCGGCGATCCGCCCCGCCGGCCCGCGATTCTTCCGGGCCACCGGCCCGTCCGGCGAGGTCGTTCCGTCCCGGTCGCGGCCCGGGTGACCGGCGCCACCCCCGGTCCTGGCCGCCGCCGGCCCCCGGCCGTGGGAAAGCGTTGCCGGTCGAGCCGTCGGGCTGGGTAGCCTCGCGGGCATGAGGATCGGCATTGTGGGGGCCACCGGCCAGGTCGGTGGCGTGATTCGGCAGGTGCTGGCGGATCGGGAGTTCCCGGCGGAGCAGGTGCGGTTGTTCGCCTCGGCGCGGTCGGCCGGGCGCACCCTGCCCTGGCGGGGCGGCGAGGTGACCGTGGAGGACGCGGCCACCGCCGACTACTCCGGGCTCGACATCGTGCTCTTCTCCGCCGGCAAGGGCAGCGCGAAGGAACTCGCGCCACGGGTCGCCGCCACGGGCGCCGTCGTCATCGACAACTCCTCGGCGTTCCGCATGGACCCCGAGGTGCCGCTCGTCGTCGCCGAGGTCAACCCGCACGCCGCCGCCGTACGCCCCAAGGGGATCATCGCCAACCCGAACTGCACGACGATGGCCGCGATGCCCGTGCTGCGCCCGCTGCACGCCGAGGCGGAGCTGGTCAGCCTGGTCGTCTCGACGTACCAGGCGGTCTCCGGCGCCGGCCTGGCCGGCGTCGCCGAACTCGACGAGCAGGTCCGCAAGGTCGCCGAGCACGCCACCGGCCTCGCCTTCGACGGCACGGCCGTGGAGTTCCCGGCCCCCCGCTCGTTCGCCCGGCCGATCGCGTTCAACGTGCTCCCGCTCGCCGGCTCGATCGTCGACGACGGCAGCTTCGAGACCGACGAGGAACAGAAGCTGCGCAACGAGAGCCGGCGCATCCTGGAGATCCCCGGGCTGCGCGTCTCCGGCACCTGCGTCCGGGTGCCGGTGTTCACCGGCCACTCGCTCCAGATCAACGCCCGGTTCGCCCGCCCGATCACCCCGCAGCGGGCCCACGAGCTGCTCGACGGCGCCCCCGGCGTGGCGCTCGCCGACGTGCCGACCCCGTTGCAGGCCACCGGCCAGGACCCGACCTACGTGGGCCGGATCCGCGCCGACGAGACCGTCGAGCACGGCCTCGCCCTGTTCTGCTCCAACGACAACCTGCGCAAGGGCGCCGCGCTCAACGCGGTGCAGCTGGCCGAGCTGGTCGCCGCCGAGCGCCGCTGACCGACGCGTTCCCGGTCCCCCGCCGGCTTCGGCGGGGGACCGTCTCCTGTCGGTGTACGGAGCGGGCGGGGCGTCCGCCGTGGTTCGATGGGGACGCCGTGACCGGTTCGAGCGGAGGTTGCCATGGCGGACGACGAGACCCAGCGGGCGTTGGCGGACCTGATCGCCGGCCAGCGGCTGGGGGTGCTGGCCACGCTCAAGCGGGACGGGCGACCCCAGCTGTCCACCGTCATCTACGCCTTCGACAGGGAGGCGGCCCTCATCCGGGCCTCGGTGACCGACGGCCGGGCCAAGACCGCCAACCTGCGCCGGGACCCGCGCGCCTCCTTCCACGTCAGCAGCGACGACGGCTGGGCGTACGCGGTCGCGGAGGCGCGCGCCGAGCTGACGCCGGTGGCCGCCGACCCGGACGACGCCACCGTGGAGGAGCTGGTCGACCTCTACCGGGCGATCCAGGGCGAACACCCGGACTGGGCCGACTACCGGCGGGCGATGGTCTCCGAGGGGCGCCTCGTGCTCCGGCTGCACGTCGAACGTCTCTACGGCATGCCGCCGCGCGCCTGACCCGAGGTTCCCGCCGGAGGCCTCAGCAGGTCAAGGTGATCGACCAGGGCCTGGTGGCGGCGCGTCCGGCGATCCCTGCGTGCTGTCGGCGGACGTCGCGTGCTGAGCTGTCCGACGACAAAGGTGCGGCCCTCCCGGGCGAGGGAGGGCCGCACCTTCGTACGTAGCAGGTCAGGCCGCTGGCAGGCTGGTGAACACCAGCGGCCCGGACGGTGCCGGAGCACCGCCGTTGGGGTAACCCCAGAGCGCGCGGTTGCCCGCCGAGGTGCTGAGCGTGAAGCCCACCGTGTACGTCCCCGGCGGCAGGTCGCGGAAGTACACCGGCAGCGAGACGCGCCCGTCGGGCTCGACCTGGATGCCGCCGCCCGCGCCGCCAACGGAGTGGCCGAGGGAGTTGTAGATGGTGGTCGAGAAACCGGTCACCGGAGCGAGCGTGACGTCGTCGATGGTGACGTTGACGGTGATGCCGTTGAACAGGTCACCCGGAGCGGCCTCGGTGCGGCTCAGTGCCGCCGCGATCGCCACCGGCTGGGCCGTGTCGGGCACCCGAGTGGCCCGCAGGTCGAGCACGGGCCCGCCGTAGTAGGCGCCGTACGCCGAGACCGAACCGGCCGCGTCGGTGAGCAGGATTCCGTTGACGGTGCAGGAGGTGGTCAGCGCGCTCATCACCAACGGCAGTGAGTACGTGCCCGCCGGTCCCTCGGTCAGCACCTGGTTCCAGGCCGAGCAGCCCGTGGACTGGACTGAGGCAGTCAACTCGCCCTGTACTCCGCTGGCGGTGAACGTCAGGGAGGTCGTCGCCGAGTCGCGCCAGTTGTTCACCTGCGTCGGGTTCAGCGCGAACCCGGTGGCGCCTATCGTCTCGTTGCGGGTGACCCGCACCGTCGGCACGTCGAGGCCGGTGTAGCGCTTGGTGTTGCCGACCCGGTCGGTCAGGCTGACCGCCTTCACCTTCCAGTCGCCGGTGGGGCTGCCGGCCGGAAGGGTCACCGGCACGTTGCACTGGACCAACCAGAATTCCCAGTTCTCCGTGTCACCGCAGAGCATGCCGCCCTGGTCGGTGCGCACCAGACTGATCGGTGCGACGACCTCGGCGGCGCCGGGGCCGTCCAGCACGAGGCGACCCTTCCAGAAGCCCGCGCCCGGCTCGTCCTGGATCCGCAAGCCGTAGCGCAGGGTTACGCCGGAGCCGTCGTCGTACACAGGACTCCTGGTCGGCGATCCGAGCCAGACCTGGTCGGCCACCGGCGGCGCGGTGTCGGGGGTCTGGACGGCGGTCAGCACGGCGGCCGGGCTGATCTTGTCGCCGGACAGGGTCCGCGTCGTGCCCTGGTCGTCGGTCGCGGTGATCTTCGTGACGCGGTAGGTCACCGGCGCCGCCGGGCCGTACTCGGTCACGAGGAAGTCGTACGCGTACGACGATCTGGCGATCCCGCCCGTGTGCGGCCCGACGACGGGCCAGCCGCCGAGACCGAACCGGATCTGCTCGACCGGCCCGACCGGGGTGGTGCCGCTGTAACGCCGCACGTAGATGCTGCCACTGAGATCCTGGGCGGTGGTCGACGTGTCGGTCACCGTCCAGTTCAGGGTGACGGTCGTGCCGCCGGTGGTGGTGTCGACCTGCTCCGTCGCGAATGCGATGTCCGAAAAGGTGATCTTCGGCTTCGCCGCCACGGCCGGTGCGGCAGCCGCCGCGAGCAGCGCTGTGGCCGTAAGGGCCGTGGCCAGGATGCGTGAGACTGCGCAGAGGCGCGCAGCGGCCATTGTGTCCTCCCCGTTGACGTACGACCGGACCGCGATGGTCCGGTCGGCATGGCCCGCCGTACGGCGGACCGCGCGCGTAGCGTATTTGACGGGCGTCGAAGTGAAAACGCGAATACGGCCTTTCTGACGCGGCGGCGCCGTAGGACCCATTCGCCTCCTGTGGGCGGGTCGGCCGCGCTCGGGCCGCGTCGCGTTACCCCGTTCGGCCGGCGGGTAGACGGCGGTGCCGACACCGAGAGGGGAGCACCATGACAACGGTCGGAGAGTTCATGACGACCCGGTTGGTGACGATGGACGGCAACGACACGCTGACCGCCGCGGCGCAGGAGATGCGCGACAGTGCCATCGGCGACGTGGTGGTGACCGACGGCGACAACGTCATAGGAATCGTGACGGACCGGGACATTGCGGTCCGGGGCGTGGCGGAGAACATGGACCCGAACTCGACCCCGCTCAACCGGATCACCAGCAAGGACGTGATCACGGTGAGCCAGTACGACGACGCGGTGGCCGCCGCCGACCTGATGCGGACCTACGCCGTGCGCCGGTTGCCGGTGATCGACGACGGGCGGCTGGTCGGCCTGGTCTCGATGGGCGACCTCGCCGTGGAGCGGGAGCCGCAGTCGGTGCTCGCCGACATCAGCGCCGACGAACCCAACAACTGACCGTCCGCCGCGGCACGCCGGCCTCCCAGGGTGGGGGCCGGCGTGGCGGCTTCAGCGAGGTGGCCGGAGCCCGACCGCTGCCGACGTGCCCGCTCACCGACAGCATGCTCGTCCCGACGCCGACCACGTGTGGACCGCCGGGTCTATGATCTTGCCGTGTCAGCCCAACCCCCCGCACCAGGCCGAATTCCTCCGACAGGATGGCGACCCGTCCACCACGGAGGCCCCGCCGGAAACAGTGTCGGCGGGGCGCCGCCAGCCCCCGTCCTGATGGCGGGAGCCTGGTCGGCCGGCAGGTCCGTCGGGATGACGCTGCTGGTGGTGCTGATGGGCCTCGTGTTCGTCGGGCTGAACACCGGCGTCGCGTATGTCGCCGTCAGCACGAAGGCCGTCCCGATCAGCACCGGGGTGATCCTCTGCCTGGTCTTCGTGATCGCCGTACGTCTGCTGCACCGGGCCGTGTGGCTGGCCTTCCTCGCGGTGGTTCCGGCCCTGTTGGTTCTCGTGGGGTCGGTGCAGTTCGCCCCGGAGGCGGTGCTGGAAGGGCGCGGCGTGCGCCAGGAGGTGACCATCGTCGCCGTCGAGGTCACCGGCAAGCGGCACGCGTTCACGCTCCAGGGCGCCGACGGGCGCCTCGACGAGCCGCTGATCTATCAGGGCAGCAACCCGAACCACCGGGTCGGCGACCGACTCGCCGTGCTCACCGATCCGGAGGGGAAGGTCGAACTCGAAGTCGCCGACCGGGTCGACTCCGGCGGGATGCTGGGGATGCTGCTCCTCGGCGGGGCCGGCTGGACCTGTATCGCGCTGCTCGCCGGGTGGCGCGGCCACGTTCGTCGCCGGAAGGGCCGGCACGACATCTGGACCTGATCCCCGGCGCCGTCACCACCTCGGCGAAGACGCGGGCCGTCACCTGGAACGCGGCCAGTTCGTAGGCGAGGACAGTTCCCGACTCACCCGATCCGGGCGAGATTGGCCCGGCACCGGACGGGGACCCCTGCTCGGAGAGTGACCGACGGGGGAGGAGATGACCCGATGGTGGACGCGACGACGAGGTTCTTCGAGGACCTCGACCGGCGGGAGTACGAGCCCCTCCTGGCGAAGTCCTCCGGCATCCTGCGCTGGGACCTGCAGGAGGGCGCGCGGACGACGCACTGGCTGTTGCGGATCGACCACGGGCGGGTCCAGGTGAGCCAGGAGGACCAGGAGGCCGACGCGGTGGTCGGGACCAGCCCCGAGCTCTTCGACGACCTCGCGACCGGCCGGGAGGACGGGATCGCCGCGCTGCTGCGGGGAGACCTGGCGGTCACGGGAGACCTCCGGCTGGTGGTCCAGCTGGATCGGCTCTTTCCCGGCCCGCCGGACACCCGGGGACCACGCCGTCATTTCGGGGCCCACGGGGAGGTGCGGTGATGGCGACGAACAACACGGTCCGGATCCTGGACGGCAGCACCTTCGTGGTGTCGGAGGACACCGGGGACATCGAGGCGACACCGAGCGAGCCGACCGGGTTCTTCGCCCTGGACACCCGGTACCTGTCGACGTGGGTGTTGACGGTCAACGGAGAACGGCTCAACCCGCTCTCGTACGACGATCTCCAGTACTACGAGGCCCGGTTCTTCCTGGTGCCGGGAATGGCGACGCACTACATCGACGCCAAGTTGTCGATCATCCGGGAACGGATGGTGGGAAACAGCTTCCGGGAGCAGCTCACCATCCTCAACCACGACGAGAAGCCGGTCGACCTGGAGATCAGGATGGACGCGGCGTCCGACTTCGCCGACCTGTTCCAGGTCAAGGACGAGATCCTCAACAAGAAGGGTGAGCTCTACACCGAGGTCGAGTCCGACCGGCTGCGCCTCGGCTACCGGCGGGGCAACTTCACCCGGGAGACGGTGATCTGCTCGTCCCCGCCGCCACGGTACGACAGCAGGGGCTTCGCCTACTCGATCCACCTCGAACCCAACGAGCAGTGGGAAGCCCAGATCGACGTCACGACCGCGGCCCTCTCCACGGGCGGCCGCGACCTGCGGATGGCGCTGCGGGAGCAGACCGCGGGACGGCTGGCACTCCAGCAAGACCTCGAGGAGTGGATCGCCCGGGCCCCCAAGGTGAACAGCCAGCACGACCGGGTCGCCGCGACGTACCGCCGCAGCCTGGTCGACCTGGCCGCGCTGCGCTTCTCGCCGCTCTCCCTCGGCGGGGCGACGTTGCCGGCCGCCGGCCTGCCCTGGTTCATGACCATGTTCGGCCGGGACAGCATCCTGACCTGCCTCCAGACGCTGCCGTTCACGCCGGAGCTGTCGAAGACCACGCTGCGGATCCTGGCCTCGTTGCAGGGCTCGCGGTTCGACGACTTCCGGGACGAGGACCCGGGCCGGATCATGCACGAGATGCGGTACGGCGAGACCGCCGCCTTCGAGGAACAACCGCACTCGCCGTACTACGGGTCGGTGGACGCGACCCCGCTGTTCCTGGTGCTGCTCGACGAGTACGAGAAGTGGAGCGGGGACACGGCGCTGGTCATGGAGCTGGAGCGGGAGTGCCGCGCCGCGCTGAAGTGGATCGACGACTATGCCGACCTGGTCGGCACCGGCTACATCTGGTACGAGCGGCGCAACACCGACACGGGCCTGGAGAACCAGTGCTGGAAGGACTCCTGGGACTCCATCTCCTACCGGGACGGCAAGCTGCCGCCGTTCCCCCGGGCCACCTGTGAGGTGCAGGGGTATGCGTACGACGCGAAGCTGCGGGCGGCCCGCCTGGCCCGCGAGTTCTGGGACGATCCGACGTTCGCCGACCGGTTGGAGCGGGAGGCGGCAGCACTGAGGGAACGCTTCAACCGGGACTTCTGGGTGGAGGACGGCGGGTACTACGCCCTCGCCCTGGACCCGGACGGACGCCAGTGCGACGTGCTGAGCTCCAACATCGGTCACCTGCTCTGGAGCGGGATCGTCGACCACGACCGGGCCGAGAAGATCGCCGAGCACCTCATCGGGCCCCGGCTCTTCACCGGCTGGGGGGTGCGGACGCTGGCCGAGGGCGAGGTCCGCTACAACCCGATCGGCTACCACAACGGCACGATCTGGCCCTTCGACAACTCGTTCATCGCCTGGGGTCTGCGCCGGTACGGTTTCGCCGAGGAGGCGGCGGTCATCGCCAGCGGCATCCTCGACGCGGCCACCTACTTCGAGGGCCGGCTGCCCGAGGCGTTCGGGGGCTACCCCCGCGAGCTGACCAAGTTCCCGGTGGAGTACCCGACGGCGTGCAGCCCGCAGGCGTGGTCGACCGGCACGCCGTTGCTGCTGCTGCGCACGATGCTCGGCCTGGAGCCGCACGAGGGGCACCTCGCGGTGGAGCCCCGGCTGCCGATCGGGATGGGCCGCATCGAGGTGCTGGACATCCCGGGCCGGTGGGGCCGCGTCGACGCGTTCGCCCGGGGCCGCCTCGACGTGCACCGGCTGACCGAGTGACCGCTGGTCCCGAGCCCGCGACCGCCGGCCCTCGCCCGCACGGGCCGGCCGGTCGCGGGCGTGGCGGGGCCGGCGTGGGGTTCAGCCGGGCAGGGTAAGTTCGCGCCATGCCGGAACTCGTGTACCCGCCCGTGATCGCCGCCGCCAAGACGATGTTCCGGGTCCTCGACCTGAAGATCACTGTCGAGGGCGCCCACCACGTTCCGCGTACGGGCGGGGCGGTGCTGGCCAGCAACCACGTCAGCTACCTGGACTTCATCTTCTGCGGGCTGGGCGCGCAACCCTCGAAGCGGCTGGTGCGGTTCATGGCCAAGAAGTCCGTCTTCACGCACAAGGTGTCCGGCCCGCTGATGCGCGGGATGCGGCACATCCCGGTGGACCGGCGGGCGGGCGCCGGGTCGTACGCGACGGCGGTCAGCGCACTGAAGCGCGGCGAGGTGGTCGGCGTCTTCCCGGAGGCGACGATCAGCCGGTCGCTCACCGTCAAGGAACTCAAGAGCGGCACCACCCGGATGGCGTCGGAGGCCGGTGTGCCGGTGCTGCCGGTGGCGCTGTGGGGCACCCAGCGGCTCTGGACCAAGGGCCGGCCGCGCACCCTCACCCGGCGGCACACCCCGATCACCATCCTCGTGGGCGAGCCGATGGACCCGGCCGACTACCCGGACGCCAACGCGATGACCGTCGACCTGAAGGCGCGGCTGAGCGCGCTGGTCGACCGGGCCCAGCGGGACTACCCCGACGCGCCTGCCGGCCCCGACGACACCTGGTGGCTCCCGGCACACCTGGGCGGCACCGCGCCCAGCCCGCAGGAGGCTGCCGCCCTCGACGCCCCCGGCCGCCGGACCCCGACGAGCTGACGGGGCGTCGCCGGCCGTGGCCACGGGGTTGGCCGGATCGTTCCGCAGCGGGTCGGGATGGTGTCTGCCATGCCGGCCCGCGCCCGGCGAGGATTCAACCCATGAGCAGAGCGGCACTCGTCGTCATCGACGTACAGGAGTCCTTCCGCCAGCGCCCGATCTGGGCGTACGGCTCCAACCCCGACATCGTCGGCCAGGTCGACCGGCTGGTCGACGCCGCCCGCGCGCGCGGTGACCTGGTCGTCTGGGTCCTGCACGCCGAGCCGGGCACCGGCGGGGTCTTCGACCCGGCCAACGGGCACGTCCGCCTGATCGAGGGGCTGTCGGCCGCCCCGGGGGAACCGACGCTGGTCAAGACGTCGCACAACTCCTTCACCACCACCAACCTCCAGCAGGTGCTGACGGCGGCGGGCGTACGCGAGATCACCGTCTGCGGCATCCGCACGGAGCAGTGCGTCGAGACGACCGCCCGGGTCGGCAGCGACCTCGGCTACCAGGTGACCTTCGTGACGGACGCGACGATGACGTTCCCGATCCCGCACCGGGACCTGCCGGCCACGGCCACGGCCACGCCGGAGGAGATCCTCGCCGACCCGCGCACCCTGTCGAACGAGGAGATCGTCACCCGCACCGAGTACGTCCTCGCCGGCCGGTTCGCCACGATTCGCACCGTGGCCGAGCTGACCGGCGTCACCCCGGCCGGCGCCCGGGGCTGAGCCGATGGCCCGGGTCGTCTTCCTGCTCGTCCCGCAGCTGCACCTGCTGGACCTCGCCGGCCCGGCCCAGGTCTTCTCCACCGCCGCCGACCTCGGCCACGACTACCGGCTGCACTACGTCGCCGACCGGGAGATCGTGCCGACCGTGCAGGGCGTACCGCTGGTGGCCGGGCTGGAATGGCCCGAGCTGACCCGCGACGACCTGGTGGTCGTACCCGGATGGCGGCTGCGCGCGCACGGACCGCAGGGGCCGGTCGGGCCGGACGACCTACGGCGGCTGGCCGACCACCACGCCGGCGGCGGCACCGTCGCCAGCGTCTGCGCCGGGGCGTACGCCCTCGGCCGGGCCGGCCTGCTCGACGGCCGCCACTGCACCACCCACCACGACGTGCAGGACGAACTGGCCCGCCTGTTCCCGGCGGCGCGGGTGGTCCGCGACGTGCTCCACGTGGTCGACGAACGGGTGGTCACCTCCGCCGGCATCGCCAGCGGCATCGACGTGGCGCTGCACCTGGTGGCCACCCGGCACGGGCCCGCGGTGGCGGCCCGCATCGCCCGCACCCTCGTCGTCCACTCCCGGCGCAACGGCCACGAGCCGCAGGCCGGCGCCATGATGCGGCACCGTTCCCACCTCTCCGACGCGGTGCACCGGGTGCAGGACCTGATCGACCGCCGGTACGCCGAGCCGCTGCCGCTGGCCGACCTGGCCGCCACCGGCGGGGTGGCCGAGCGGACGCTGACCCGACTGTTCCGGCAGGCCACCGGGCTGACCCCGCTCGGCTACCAGCAGTTGCTGCGGGTGGAACGCGCCGAGCACCTCATCGGGCACGGGACCACCATGGAGGCGGCCGCCCGCACCGTCGGCTTCACCGACGCCCGGATGCTGCGCCGGCTGCGGGCCCGTGCCACCCACGGTCGAAGCCTCCCTGCCGGTAGTAGTCCTCCCGGGAGTGGAACTCGACCGGCAGCGACCCGGGCAGGGTGATCCGGGCCTCGCCGGCCCCCGGCCCGCCCCCGGCCCGCACCGCCAGCACGTCCCGCTCGGGCGGCGACAGGTCCACCAGATCGGGGTGGGTCAACCGGAACCCGGCCACCGCCCGGCGCACCCGGCGGGTCAGCTCGGTGACCTCCCCGGCAGGGCCGGTGAGACCGAGGGCCGGCTGCTGGATGGTGCGCAGCGCGTCGCAGACCACCAGCAGGCGGGCCTGCTCTCCCGGCCCGGCCGTCAGCAGCTCCAGCCGCGACGGCCACTGCCAGCGGATCTGGCCGCTGACCAGCCCCGGCAGCCGCACGCCCCGGCGGTGCCGCGCGCCGTCACCGGCCCCACCGACCAGGGCGAGCTGCGGCCCGCCGCCGACGTACGCGATCCGCCGGTCGGTGACGGTGACCGTCACCGGCTCGGGCAGCGTCCATCGGCGTCGCGCCTCCGTCGGGCCGAGCAGATGCCCCGACGCGTGCAGCCGGTGCCGGGCGAGCACCTGCTCGCCGGCCTCGACGATCAGCTCGTGCCGCCGGTCCAGTACCGGCGTCGCGGCGTCGTCCGCGTCGAAGCGGTGCGGTGCGATGAAGAAGGGGGACGCGTCATCGTGCATCGTCATGACCTCCGGTGCCGACGGCATCTGCGCACGAGCGTGGTCGATCCCCGACCGGCTGTCATGACGCCCGTTAGGGGGTCGGCCGGTCGTGGGAAGCCTGTGACCGGTAGATGCCGATCTCCTCCGGTCGGACCAGGCCGTCCTCGATCGCCCGGGCGAGCAGCGCCGCCTTTGTGGCGGCAGGTCGCCCCGCCCGGGTGTACTTGATCCGCGCCCGGTCGACGTACTGCTTGACGGTGTGCTCGCTGATCCGCATCCGCCGGGCCACCGACGCCTTCGACATCGACTGGAACCACAGCAGCAGCGCCTCGCGTTCCTTGTCGGACAGGGCGGGCCGGTCCGGCCGGGGGTCGCCCACGATGGCCCCGGCGAGCGCCGGCGGCACGTACGGGCGGTCGCTGGCGGCGGCCAGCACGGTGGCCACGCAGTGCTCCCGCCCCTCGTGCTTGGCCAGGAACGCGACCGCCCCGGCGTCCAGGGCGGCGAGCATCGTCTGCGGGTCACTGTGCTCCGAGTACACCACCACCCGCCGGCCGGCCGCGCTCAGCTCGGCCAGCTTGTCCAGGGCCATCCGCCCGTGCAGCCGCAGGTCGAGCAGGAGCACGTCGGCGTCGGGGGCGGCCCGCAGCACGGCGTCCGGGTCGTCGCCGGTCGCCAGCACGGACAGCCGGGGCTCGGCGGACAGCCAGGCGCGGACCCCCTCGATGACGACCGGGTGGTCGTCCACGATCGCCACGCCGACCCGCCGCCCGTCGGTCACCCCCGCCACCGGGTCTGTGCCCATCTGATCTCCCCGTCCCGCTCGTAGAGGTACTCCACCCGCCCGTCGTCGCCCGGTGGCCCGGCGGTGTCGGGGCCGGCCCGGTCGGGCGTGACCAGACTGACCACCACCTCGTCGGGACCGGCGACCACGGTCAGCCGGGCCCAGCCCCGGGCGTCGGCCAGGATCGCGGTGAGCGGGTCGGCCAGCCGGCGGCGCACCTCCACCGGCAGCGGCGGCGGGTTGCCGATCGTCACCAGGTCGATCGGCAACCCGTTGCGCTCCGCCAGGTCGACGGCGGCCCGCAGTTCGTGCAGCAGCGGGTCGGGCACGTCGTCGGACTCGGCGATGAGCCGGCGCAGCCGGGCGGCAGCCAGCACGGCCCGCCGCTGCACGTCCGGGTCGGCCGGATCGGCCCGACCGTCAGCCAGTTCCGCGAGCACCTCCTCGGCGGCACCGCTGACCAGCGCGAGGCGGGCACGCCGCTCCCGCCGGGCCCATTCGGCGGCGTCCCGCTCGGCCTCCGCGGCGTGGGCGGTCGTCGCCGTGCGGGCCCGCTGCCGGGCCAGCCCCGCGATCGCCGTACTGCCCACGAAGACCGCCACCGGCAGCGTCGAGGTGCCGTAGACGTACATCGCGTACCGGGCCAGGTCGGCGGGGGCGGTCGCGCCGTGACCGAGCAGCCCGGCCAGCGCGATCAGCGAGTGCGCGCCCAGCAGGGCGACCAGCCCGGACGCCCGCCGCCCCCACAGCGCCACCACGAAGAACCAGCCGAGGGTGCCCCACACCCAGTTCCCGGCGGTGAAGAGCTGCCGCTCACCGGCCGCGGCGAAGACCGCCGCGTCGACCACCAGCAGCAGTGCGGCCACCGGCCAGGCCGGCAGCGGAACGCCGCGCAGCAGACGGAAGGCCGCCAGCACACCGGTGGCCGCGACGAGCAGCCAGCCGGCGAGGACCACCGCCGGCGCCGCGAGTTCCGCCCGGGCACCCAGCGCCGCCGGCAGCGCGATCGCCGCGTGCCAGGCCAGCGCGATGACCACCGCCGCGATCCGGGCCCCGTGGTCGGAGGCGTCGGCCACGGCCGCCGCCGGGTCCGTCGGGGGCTGTCCCCCGTCCGGCGTACGCGCCGTGGGCACCACCGTCGCCGGCGGAGTCATCGTCTCAGTCGACACCGGACCACTCCAACCGGATCCGGGTGCCGGCGCCGGGGCGGGAGTGGATCTCGGCCCGCCCGCCGACCGTGGACATCCGGCCGCGTACCGACTCGCGCAGGCCGTACCGGTGCGCCGGGACGCCTGCCGGGTCGAAGCCGGGACCGTCGTCGGCCAACTCGACCACGACGGTGTCGGCGACCCGGGCCAGCCGTAGCGCGGCGGTCGCGCCCGGCGCGTGCCGGACCACGTTGGACAGCGCGGCGTACGCGCTCTCGGCGAGCGCCTCCGCGACCGGCCCCGGTACCGCGCAGGCCGCCAGCTCGACGGTGACCGGCAGCTCGGGCAGCCGGGCGCGCACCGCCCGCAGCCGCTCGTCCAGCGGCACCGGCCCCTCGGCGGGAGTCGCCCGCGCGTCGGCCAACGCGGTGAGGGTACGCAGGTCGGCGGCGCACCGCTCCCGCAGCGCGGCGGACGGGCCGGCCACCGCGCCCAGCCCGACCATGGTCAGGGTGGCCAGCACCGTGTCGTGCAGATCCCGGTTCTGCCGCCGCTCCGCCTCCCGGGCCCTCCGGGCGACCAGCGCCTCCCGGGTGAGTCGCTGGTGTGCGACGAACGCGTGGTCGGCCCGGCCGATCCGCCGCCGCATGATGGCGGTCATCAGCGCGGCGCACACCGTCTGCACCAGCAGCGTCGCCGCGTGCGCGGTCGCCTCGTCGGGGTGGCCGGCGGCGTGCGCGCCGGCCGCGTAGGCGGCGGTGACCAGCAGCCCCGCCGGGACCGACCAGCGTGCCGGGGCGGTGGCCTGCGCGCTGATCACGGTGGTGCTCGCGAGGATCGCGATCCAGCTTCCCTCGCCGGGCAGCACCTCCGGGGCCACCAGCACCGGGATCGCCAGGCAGGCGGCGGTGGTCGCGGCCACGTCGCCGGCCACCATCCAACGGTCGATGCCGCGCCGCAGCGCGCGGACGCCGTACCAGAGCGACCAGGCGGTCAGCGCCGCGACGGCCGGGACCAGCAGCGTCGGCTCGACGGGCGGCGTGCGCACCGACAGAGCGACCACCGCGCCGACCAGGCCGCAGGTCAGCCGCAGCAGCGCCGGCATGCGGGTGAAGATGAGGGTGAGCGCGCCACCGGCCGGGATGTCCAGCATGGTCGGCGACGTGCTCGGGGCGGCAACGGCCGGCATCGGGGGAGAGGCGTCCTTCTGCGACAACGACCCGTCGGGGTACGCGCGGCGGAGATCGACGCCGGAGAATAACACGGGCGGCTATCCGCAATCACCCTCGGTGCGCACCGTGTCGCTGGTCCGTCAGCGCTGACCGCTCCGGTCGACCTCGGTCCGCGCCGCCGCCAGCCGGACGCCCGCTCCGTTGGTCGGCAGGGCCCTCGCCCCGCCGCCGCGATCGACCGGCGCCGGCCAGGTCCCCTCGGTGCCGGCCGGCCTGCCGCACCTGCCCGGGTCAGCCGAGTCGCAGGTAGAGGTCGCGTAGCAGCGCGACCTCGGCGAGGTGATGGATGGCCTCCCGGTTGATGTGCAGCACGAGCGCCGCCAGCGTCCGGTCCGCGAATGGCCCCTCGGCCGGGCCGCACGGCCGGGCCAGCCCGTCGCGGCCCAGACCGCGCACCCCGGCGACCCACCGGTCGTACGCCTCGTCGAGTTGCGCCAGCGCCGCGTCGGCGGTGCCGGCGTACGCGAAGGAGTCGTAGTCGACCGGAGGGCCACCGAAATGGGCGGCGACGCGGGCCCCGAACACCCCCACGACGACGTGCCCGAGCCGCCAGGCGATCGTGGTGACGGGCGCGGGATCGGGCTGCGGAAACGCGAAGTCGATCAGATGGTCGCCCTGCCCGGCCGCCATCGTGGTGCTGCTCCGCCCACGCGGCCGGACGCCCCAGGCGCCCGGGGCGGGCTCCCAGTGGTATTCGGCGTCGGTCAGCCCGTCGAGACGCGGGCGGGCCTGGTGACGCCAGTGCCAGTCGAGCTGGTCGAGCAGCTCACCGTTCCAGTCGACGCTCACGCCCTGACGCTACGCTCCACCACCGACACAGGCGGCGACGGCACGGCGGGCTCCGGCACGGCGGCGCACCCGTCGGCAGCGCACCGGAGACCTTGGACGGCGGTGCTACTTTCACGCCAATCGCCGCCTTCACCGCAGCCGGGAGCCCACCGTGAAGAAGAGGTACGCCGGCCTGCTGGCCGTCATCGTGGGGACGGCATTCCTCGCCGTCATCGGCACCCTCGGCGGCTGGTACCTGGCCGACCCCACCGACTCCGGACCGGCTGACCGCACCGCGTCCGGATCGGCCGCGCCCACCGCCGCCGGCAGCCCCTCGACCAGGTCCACCGCCCCCGGCCCGTCGGAGTCGCCGACGAAGGAGCAGCCCACAACCCGCACCTACCAGATCGACCGGCTGGTCTACGACCAGGCGGGCCTGACCGTCAGGCTGGTCAGCGCCGAGACCATCGGCGGCAAGCTGCGACTGAACCTGAGATACCGCAACGGCTCGTCGGTCGCCTGGCCGGTTGCTTGCCCGACCGTCGAGGTCGACCGCACCTCATCGGAGATCGTCCTGCCGGGTGGGCGGAGCGTGCATCCCGAGTCGACCTGGTGCGCCACGACACGGGCCGACGAGTCGTTCAGCATCGCGCCGGGCGAGCAGGTGAACAGCTGGGGTGTCTTCCCGGTGACCCCGGAGGCCGGGTCGTCCTTCGAACTGACCTGGTACGACTTCCCGAGCCTCGACGTCCGGCTCCGCTGACCGTCTCGCGGTTCGCCCTGTCGGTCGCCAGCGTCGTCACGACGGCCCTCCAGCAGCGGCGAACAGGTGACGCCCCAGGTGAAACGGGGTTCCCGCGTCGGTGGCAGGTGAGCGGACCAGTAACTTGGCAACGTGCCTGCTGATGTTGACGAGGCCGAGACGAGCCGAGTACCGGTCGCCGTGCCCGGCGTGCGGAACTTCCGGGACGCGGGCGGTGTCGGGGCACTGCGTCGTGGCGTGCTGTACCGGTCCGGCGCGCTGCACGAGCTGCTGCCAGGCGGGGCACAGTCGCTGGAGCAGTTGGGGGTTCGTACGGTCGTCGACCTGCGCAGCGTCCCCGAGATGGCCGACCGGCCGGACGTGTGTGACGGGTACGGTCTCACGCACGTACGTGCGCCGGTGTTCGCCGAGCGCAGCTGGCCGGACGACCAACTGGAGCTCTACCCGTTCATGGCCGAGCACGCGGGGCGATCCGTGGTCGCTGTCATCCGTCGTCTCCTCACCCCGGGCCCGCCCGTCCTGGTTCACTGCGCCTCAGGCAAGGACCGGACCGGTGTCGTCGTCGCCGTCCTTCAGACATTGTGGGGAGCGTCCGAGGCGGAGGTCGTTTCGGACTTCCTCCGGTCGAACGCCGAACTCGGCCTGTCCGGGGGCCCGGCGCCGTCCGCGACGGGACACGGCGCTCTTCCCGTCACGGCCACCCACATCCGTCGGGCGATGCTCTGGATCCGCAGCATCCACGGTTCCGTCTCCGCCTACCTCGTGGAACATGGCGCCACGGAAGCGGAACTGACAGCACTACGAATGCGCGTGACCTGACTGAGCCGGGCCGCTCGCACCACGAATAGCTCCACGCGAGCCGGCCAGGAGAGAGAAGTACCTGTGCGCCCGGCAGGATTCGAACCTGCGGCCTTGGGATTAGAAGTCCCCTGCTCTATCCGCTGAGCTACGGGCGCGCGCGTGCGTGTCGCGCGAGAAGGGTACCGCCGCCCACCGGGTGACCGGTGGAACGGGTGGTCGCGTTCCACGTCGCGGATCAGCGTCGCACGTACCCCCGGTGTTGGTCATCCGGGTTCCGCCGCCCGCGCGGGCTCCCCGGCGGCGGGTCGTACCCTCGGCTGGTGCTGCTTGACCCGGACACCGAGAACGACGTCGCCTACGAACTGTGCCAGCTCCTCGGCCGCGCGATCCTGCCCATCCGCCGGACCGACACCGGGGTGGGGGACGGCGACCGGGGCGAGGGCACCGCGTTTCTCTTCACCGGGCAGGGACGGGAGTACCTGTTGACAGCCGACCCGCTCACCCGCGCCGGGGCGGGGGAGATCGGGCTGCGGGCGAGCGTGACCGAGCCGGCCGGGGTGGCCGCCGAAGCCGTGGCCCTGCCCGACTTCGCCGCCCGGTGGCGGCACCACGAGGATCTCGGTGTCGCCGTCATGCCCACGGCCGGCCTGCACGAGCACGCCGACGGGGAGGGTTGGCGGTGGCGTACCCAACAGGTGCCGGATCCGATCGCGGCCGATCGGGACGCGATCGCCCGGGTGGGCGCGGAGCCGGGCTCCGCCGTCGTGCTCGCCCACGGCGTCGGCGCGGGCGGCACCAGGCCGCTGGAGGTGGCGATCGAGCGGGTGGCGCGCGTGGACGACACCGTCCGGCTCATGGCGGAGCTGCCGGCCGGCTACGTCGGTGCGCCGGTGTTCGGTGTGCAGGCCGACGGCGACGGCGAGGTGGGGCTGCGGTGCCTGGGCCTGGTGCTGCCGGCCCGCGATGGGGGCCACCCGCTGGCCACCTTCGACCGCATCCGGGAGGCAGTCGCCGGGTCGTGAGACCGATGCTGGGTCGCGGGGCTGGCGGCGCTGACGGTGGGTCGCTGGGCCGCGCTCAGTCGCCCTGTGCGGGGGAGCCCGCCGGGTCGGCCTCGTCCGCCGGTTGCCGGCTCGCCGGTGGGCGCTCCCCGGCGCGGACCGTCGGCCCGGCGTCGAAGAACGCGTCGGCCCAGCGTCCGACCTCCTCGAAGACCTTTTCGCGTACGGCGGGGCCGGAGAGCGTGAGGTCGTGCATGCCGCCATCGAAGCGTGCCAGGGTGACGTGCCGGCCGAGACGGGGCGCCCACCGGACCATGTGCTCGACGTCGAGGACGGCGTCGGCGAGGGCGGCCGACTCGTGCCACTTCGCGCCCTTGAACGAGCGGGTCGAGCAGGCGAGCAGCACCGGCACCTGGATGTCCAGGCCGGCGCGGAGCTGCCGCTGGGCGGTGCGGACGGCGTTCAACCAACCGACCCGGACGGGGAAACCGGCGAGCGGCTTCCACGTCAGGTCGTAGTTCCACTCGCCGTGGTGCTCGACGTGGATGCTCTCGCTGTAGACCGTGCCGAGCCCGAAGGGCAGCACCCGGCGCGGCGCCCGGCGGGCCAGCCGGCTGACGGCGGCCGCGAGGGGCCGGCGTACCAGCCACGGGGCGTTGATGTCGAAGAAGGGGCTGTTCAGGAAGAGCCCGTCGATGATCCCGGCGTCGCGGCGGGCGTGCGCCCAGAGCGGCATGATCAGCCCGCCGGTGGAGTGACCCATGGCGAGCAGCGTGTCGTGCCCGTCGTCCTCGCGGATGATCTTCGCGGCGGCATCCAGCTCGGGAAAGTGGTCGCTGAGGTCGCGGCAGAAGTTCGGCGTCTGGTGGGGTAGCAGGCTGCGACCGTACTTGCGCAGGTCGAGGGCGTAGAAGTCCCACCCCCGCTCGGCGAAGAAGTCGCCGAGATGACCCTGGAAGAAGTAGTCGGTGAAGCCGTGCGTGTAGAGCACGGCCCGCCCCGTCGGGCGGTCGGCACGGCGACGGACCAGGGTGGCGACCACCGGTCCCTCGTCGTCGTTGCCCAGGTCGATCGTTTGCCGCTCGTACGGCGGGCCCAGCACGTCCGGTTCCACGACCGCGACGGTACGCCGGGAAACTACCGGGTGGTAGCCCCGCCCGCCCGCACCCGGCGGACGGGGCCTCTCGCGTACGCCTCAGTCGGCCTCGGCGCGGGCCGGTTCCGTGTCGGGCTTGACCTCGACGGCCGGCTGGCCGACGTCGCGCAGGTGCTTGTTGTGCCGGGGCTCCTGCTTGGTCTTCGCGTCGTTGAGCCGCCGCCGCAGGTCGTCCCGGACGTCGTTGAGCGCGGCGTGCAGGTCCTCCTCGGCGGAGGTGGTGACGATCTTCTGGCGGCCGGCGACCCAGCACTCCAGGGTGACCTTCTGGCCCCTGGCCTCCCGGTCCTTCACCGACACCTCCAGCTCGGTGGCGTCGGCGTGGAACCCGGCCAGCCGGGCGTCGAGCGTGGCGAACTGCTCCGCGATCCAGTTCCGGTCACCCTGCGAGAAGCCCGCGCCGACCCGCAGGCACTCCGCCACGGTGGCCGGGTTGGCGACGGCGCTCATCGCCGCACCTGGCCGGAGACGGTGACGGCTGCGGTGCTGGTCATCTTCATGATCGCTGACCTTTCGTTCGTCGTGCTGTCGGCGGTGCGGTTGATCGAATCCATACCCCGCCACCTTCCGTCCGGAACGTGACGTGTCACCCGGCCCTGTCGTCCGGCCGTTGTCCTCCGGTCCTGTCGCTTGGTCCTGTCGTCGGGCCCTGTCCTTCAGTGCTGTCGTCTGGCGCTGTCGTCGTCCGGGGCTGGAAGCGTTGTCGCCTCCCGATCATCGGGCTCATCGCGTGGGCTTCCCAGGGCCGCCCGGCCCTATCACACCGGGACCTTGATCAGGTTCTTGTCCACAGACGGTCCGGTTGTCCACAGGCCGGCGCCTGGTGCTGGCAACGATCGCGCTGAGGGCCCAGGCTCGGCATCGAGTCGACTCGCGATGGCAAGCCCGATCTTCCCCTGGAGGGACGATGTTCGACACCTACGTCACGATCGTGGGCAACGTGTTGACCGCGCCGGAGTGGCGCAGAACCACCCAGAGCAGCACCCTGGTGGCCAACTTCAAGGTCGCCTCGACCGCCCGTCGGCTCGACCGCGAGAGCGGCCGCTGGGTCGACGGCAACAGCCTGCGCGTCCGGGTCAATTGCTGGCGCAAGCTCGCCGAGGGGGTGGCCGCCTCGGTGATGGTCGGCGACCCGGTGGTGGTCTGCGGCCGGCTCTACACCCGCGACTGGACCGACGACGCCGGCAACCACCGCACGCTCTACGAACTGGAGGCGGTTGCCGTCGGCCACGACCTGTCCCGGGGCCGCAGTCGGTTCCAGCGCAACCGGCCGACGATGACCACCAGCACCGTCGAGGACAACGAGGCCGAGCACCGCGTGCACGGCGAGGCGACCGAGCCGGTGCCGGACGGGGAGGCCCCTGTCCTGCCGGACCGCCGACCGCTCGACGACGATTTCGAGCCCGACTTCGGCGCGTTCGCCGCCGGTCGAGGCATGCCGACCGACGCCACCGTCGACGGCTCGCTCGACCCCTTCGACGACCCGGCGGACGACCCCCGCGACGAGGAGCCCGACGGCCCTGAGCCGCAGAACGGCGGCCCGACGGTGGGTGGTGTGACGTCCACGGTGGGTGGTGTGGAGTCCACGGCGGGAGGCTTCAGGGCCGGTGGCGTGAGGCCGGAAGCCGGCGTGTCGGAGAGGGAGGCGGATTCGCCCGACAACACGGTGGGCGAGTCGGGTTCGTCGTCTGAGGAGGCCGAGGCGGGCGTCTCCCCGGCCGGCCGTGGCCGCCGGGGCCGGGGGCGGGCGCCGCAGCCCGCGTGATCAATTGAGCCCGGGCGGCACGACGGGGGCGGGGTGGCGCGGCACTGCCGTCGTCACCCCGCGTGTCGCCCGGTAGCGCTCCCTGTGGGCGCCGCTCAGGTTGGGGAGGGCGCTCCGCTGGGCGGTGCCCTCTGTGGGATGGCGCTTCGGTCGGTGGTGCCCCGCTGGGCGGTGCGTCGGGCGCTCCGCGGGCGGTGCTTTGGCGGGCGACGTTTCGGTTGGAGGGCGCTCCGTGCGGCGCTCGGCGGGGGTGCACCGGTGGGGGTGCGCCGGTGGGGGTGCGTCCAGCTCGACTCGTCTCAGCCGTGCCCACCGGTGGGGTGGCGCTCAGGTTGGATGGTGCTCCCGGCAGGGGGTGGCGCTACGTGGGGCGGTGGTCAGGTCGCGCCATCGGCGCACAGCGTGCCGGCGTGCTCGCCCGGGGTGTCAGCCTGCTCGCCCCGGGGTGTCGGCCTGCTCGCCCCGGGTGCGGCCCGATCACGGTTCGGGCGCGCAAGATTGTTTGCGCCTCAGCCGGGTGTTCGCCGTCGTTTCGCCCGGCTGAGGTGCAAACGATCAGGTCCGCCCGTCCGGCTGGCTGCGGCCGGGCGAAGTCGCAGGCGGAGGCCGAGTGATTCGGGGGATGGGCGACCGTGAGCGGCGCGATCGGGGGCGGGGCGATCGGGGCGGGGTGTTTGGAGACGGGAGCGACCGTGAGGGGGCGATCAGAGGCGGGGCGACCGTGTGCGGGTGCTCGGGGATGGTGGCGGCCGTATGCGGGGCAAGCAGAGACGGGGCAAGCAGAGACCGGGCGAAGAGGAACAGGGCGAAGAGGAACGGGGCGATCAACGACAGGTCGCTCGGGGGCGCGGGTGTTCGGCCGGGGGTGGCGGGCGCTCGGCTAGGCTGGCCGGCCGGAGGTGGTGGCGGGTGCGACAGGCGACGCCGGTGGCGACCGCGGTGGGGCTGGTCGCAGGGTACGCCCTCGACGCGCTCCTCGGAGATCCCCGCCGGTACCACCCCGTGGCCGGCTTCGGCCGAGCCGCCGGGGCACTGGAGCGGAGGATGCACCGCCCGGACCGGGCGGCCGGGACGGCGTTCACCGCGCTGGCTGTCGGCGCGCCGGTGCTGCTCGGGGTGGCCGCCACGGTCGCCACCCGACGCCGGCCGGTGGCCCGGGCGGCCCTGGTCGCGGCTGGAACCTGGACGGTGCTGGGCGGGCGGACCCTGCGGCACGAGTCGACCGTGATGGGGCGAGCCCTGCGCGCCGGCGACCTGCCGGCGGCCCGGCAGCGGCTCGGCCACCTCTGTGGGCGGGACCCGTCCGCGCTCGACGAGCCCGAGCTGGCCCGCGCCACCGTGGAGTCGGTCGCCGAGAACACCTCGGACGCGGTCGTCGCCCCGCTGCTGTGGGGCGCCGTCGCGGGGCTGCCCGGTTTGCTCGGCTACCGTGCGGCGAACACCCTCGACGCGATGGTGGGCCACCGATCGCCACGGTACGCCCGGTTCGGCACCCCCGCCGCCCGCCTCGACGACCTGCTCAACCTGGTGCCCGCGCGGTTGACGGGCCTGCTCACCGTCGCGGTCGCGCCGACCGCGCACGGCGACCGGGAGCGAGCCTGGCACGTGTGGCGCCGGGACCGCAACGACCACCCCAGCCCGAACGCCGGGCAGTGCGAGGCGGCGATGGCCGGTGCCCTCGGCGTACGGCTGGGTGGGCGCAACGTCTACTTCGGGCGCTCCGAGGTACGCCCGTTCCTCGGTGACGGTCCCCGGCCCGAGGCGCGGCACCTCAAGCGGGCCGCCCGGATCTCGGGCGCGGTCGGGCTGGCCGCGCTCGGGCTGGCCGCCGCGTACCCGCTGACCCTCGGCCGGCTGGTGGGCGCCGTCGGCCGGCACGTCGTCAGGAGCGTCAGGGCCGGGGCAGGGCGGGGGAATGAACGGTGACCGGGGGCCTGCTGGTCGCCGGCACCACCTCCGACGCGGGCAAGAGCGTGCTCACCGCCGGCATCTGCCGCTGGCTGCACCGCCGGGGCGTGAAGGTGGCGCCGTTCAAGGCGCAGAACATGTCGAACAACTCTGCCGTCGTCGTCGGTCCGGACGGCAGGGGCGGCGAGATCGGGCGGGCGCAGGCGATGCAGGCCGCCGCCTGCGGCATCGCCCCTGACCTGCGGTTCAATCCGGTGCTGCTCAAGCCCGGCAGCGACCTGGCCAGTCAGGTGGTGCTGCTCGGCGAGGCGGTCGACACGGTCACCGCGGGCAACTTCCGCGAGTTGCGTCCCCGGCTCGCCGAGACGGCGTACGCGGCCCTCGCCGAGCTGAGGACGGCGTACGACGTGGTGATCTGTGAGGGAGCCGGCAGTCCGGCGGAGATCAACCTGCGGGCCGGCGACTACGTGAACATGGGCCTGGCCCGGCATGCCGGCCTGCCCACGATCGTGGTCGGTGACATCGATCGGGGCGGGGTCTTCGCCTCGATGTTCGGCACCCTCGCCCTGCTGGACCCGGCCGACCAGGCGCTGATCGCCGGCTTCGTGATCAACAAGTTCCGGGGCGACCTTGGTCTCCTCCGTCCGGGACTGGACATGCTGCGCCAGGTCACGGGCCGCCCGGCGTACGGGGTGCTGCCCTGGGCGCTCGACCTCTGGCTCGACGCGGAGGACTCGCTCGCGTACGGCCGGGTGCTCGGCCGGCCGGCTGCCCCGCGGGGTACGGACTGGCTGGACGTGGCCGTGGTCCGGCTGCCCCGGATCAGCAACGCCACCGACGTGGAGGCGCTCGCCACCGAGCCGGGCGTACGGGTCCGGCTGACCGTCGAGCCGGCCGAACTGGCCGCTGCCGACCTGGTCGTGCTGCCCGGCTCGAAGTCGACCGTGGCGGACCTGGCCTGGTTACGGCAGACCGGCCTGGCCGACGCCGTCCTGGCGCACGCGTCGGCGGGCAAGCCCCTGCTCGGCATCTGCGGCGGCTTCCAGATGCTGGCCCGCGCGATCCACGACACCGTGGAGAGCCGGCAGGGGAGCGTGCCGGGGCTGGGCCTGCTGCCGATCGAGGTCACCTTCGACCCGCGCAAGACCGTCCGGCAGTCGACCGGCACCGCCGGCGACGACGTCCCGGTTCGCGGCTACGAGATCCACCACGGGTACGTATCGCACGCCGACCCGACGCTGACCCCGCTGTTGACCTGCGCGGACGGCAGTGGGGAGGGAGCGGTCGTCGGTGCCGTGCACGGCACCCACTGGCACGGCGCCTTCGAGTCCGACGGGTTCCGCCGTCGGTTCCTGAGCGAGGTGGCCCGCCTCGCCGGCCGGACCGGCTTCACGGTCGCCCCCGACACCGCCTTCGCCGCCGCCCGCGAGCGCTCCCTGGACCTGCTCGGCGCCCTGGTCGAGGAACACCTGGACACCGACGCCCTCTGGCGCCTCGTCGAGTCCGGCCCGCCCGCCGACCTCCCCTTCATCCCACCCGGAGCCCCACCCCTCCCCTGAGAACCCCCACCCACTCACGGTCCCGCATCACCCCGCCGTGCTCCGCGCCCTCCACCGGCCGGCCAGGGCCAGCGGCAACTGCTCCACGTGCTTCGCGCTCCGCACCCGCCCGTCGATCAAGAGGTTTGCGTCCCGTATGGGCCGCGAACGAGGACACAACCTCTTGGTCACCGCTGCGTGGCGGCGGCGGCTTGCCCGGGGTTGGTGCGGGGCGGTCGGGTGGTGGTGCCGGGCCGGGCGAGCGCCGTGCAGCGGGACGGAGAGCGCGCCGCTCTCCGCCGTCGCCGTCCGTCTCCGTCTCCGTCTCCGTCTCCGTCTCCGTCGCCGGCCTGCCGGTGCGCCGATGGGCCGGGTGAGCCATGGTCAGGGCCGGGTCAGGGCAGGGGCCAGGGCTGTCAGTAGCGGATGTCGGCGGGGCGGTCGGACATTGGCAGTCCCGCCTCGCGCCACGCCTGCACCCCGCCGATCATGTCGGTCGCGTGGCGCAGCCCGAGTGCCCGCAGGCTCGCCACGGCGAGGCTGGAGCTGTAGCCCTGGCAGCACACGATCACGAGCCGCTGGTCGTACCCCGTGGCCTCGGGGATTCGCCAGGCGCTGGCCGGATCGAGTCGCCACTCCAGCACCGTCCGGTCGATCACGATGGCGCCGGGGAGGTCCCCCTGCTCCCGCCGCTGTCCGGCGGTGCGGGTGTCGACGAGCAACGCCCCGGTACGGACCGCCTCGACGGTCTGGTGCGGGGTCAGCCGGAGTACCCCGGCGCGGGCCTGTTCCAGGAGGGCGTCAACGCCCGGACTCATCACGCTGTGGGACACCAGCAGATCATCCCGTCCCGTCCCCGGCTCCACCCGACGAACGCCCCGGCCCACCCGACGACCGCTCGTTCGGGCGACCCCCGATCGGAGTGCCCCCGCAGCCCGCCGACACCAACCCCTCCGTGCGGAGGCTCGTCCGCGCCCCCGCCAGCATCCGCCCGGGCGTCGGCCCGGGACCTGGTCTTGGTTACCGTCAGCCGCGTGGCGGTGGCGGTGGTCGAGGCGTACGACCGGCTGGCCCGGCGGGTGCTCGCCGGGCCGGTGCGGTTGGGGCGGACCCGGCTGGTGGCGGTGGACGGGCCGAGCGGCGCGGGCAAGAGCGTGTTCGCGGCGCGGCTCGCGGACGCCCTCGCCGCCCTGCCCGGGGGCGGCCCGCCGCAGGTGGTGCACACCGACGACCTGCTCGACGGCTGGCACGACCAGTTGACCTTCTGGCCCCGACTGGAGGAGTGGGTGCTCGGGCCGCTGCGCGCCGGGCGGCCGGGGGCGTACCGACCGTACAGCTGGGTGCGCCGGGCGTTCCTGCCGTGTCAGGTGCCGGTCCCGGTCGCGCCGGTCCTCGTCGTCGAGGGGGTGAGCGCGGCGCGGGCCGCCGTTGTCGCGGACCTCACCCTCGCCGTCTTCGTCACCGCCCCGGCGTCGTTGCGGCTGGCCAGGGCGGTGGAGCGCGACGGTGCGGGGATCCTGCCGGAGCTGCGCCGCTGGCATCTCGGGGAGCGGGCGCACTTCGCCGCCGACGGTACCGAGGCTCGGGCGGACCTGGTGGTCGACGGCGCCCCGGGGCTGCCGCACGACGCCGCCCGCTACTACGTGCGTCGCCGGTGAGGTGGTCGGGCGGGCCTGGCCGTGGCGACCGCCACCGCGTGCGTCGGTAAGGCCGACATACGATGCCGGTCATGACCACACCGATCTTGTCCGAGTCCGAGGTCCGGGCCGCCGTCGAGCGGGAGCTGCCCGGCGTCCGTGCCGACCTGGAACGCCTCGTCCGCATCCCCGGCATCGCGTTCGAGGGCTTCGACCACTCCCACGTGGAGCGTTCCGCCGAGGCGGTGGCCGACCTGCTGCGCGGCTGCGGTCTCGACGTCAAGATCGTGCGTTCCGGCGGCCAGCCGGCGGTCATCGGGATGAAGGCGGCCCCGCCCGGGGCGCCGACGGTGCTGCTCTACGCCCATCATGACGTGCAGCCGGTCGGCGACCTGACGCTGTGGGAGTCGGACCCGTTCGAGCCGGTGGAGCGGGACGGCCGGCTCTACGGCCGGGGCGCCGCCGACGACAAGGCCGGCATCATGGCGCACGTGGCGGCGCTGCGCGCGTACGGTGACGCGCTGCCGGTCGGCGTGGTGCTCTTCATCGAGGGCGAGGAGGAGTACGGCTCCGACTCGTTGGAGCAGCTGCTCGCCGAGCACCGCGACGAGATCGCCTCGGACGTCATCGTGATCGCCGACTCCGCCAACTGGGACATCGGCGTGCCGGCGCTGACCACCTCCCTGCGCGGCATCGTCAACTGCTTCGTGGAGGTGCGCACGCTCGACCACGCCGTGCACAGCGGCATGTTCGGCGGCGCGGTGCCGGACGCGCTGACCGCCCTGGCGCGGCTGCTGGCCACCCTGCACACCGACGCCGGTGACGTGGCCGTCGACGGGCTGGTCAGCCGGGAGGGCGCGAGCGTCGACTACCCCGAGACCCGGTTCCGCGCCGAGGCCGGGCTGGCCGAGGGCGTGAGCCTCATCGGCACCGGGCGGATCACCGACCGGCTCTGGACCAAGCCGGCCCTCGCGGTGCTCGGCATCGACGCACCGGCCACCGGCGAGGCGCCGAACGCCCTGGTTCCGGCCGCCAAGGCCAAGCTGAGCGTACGGCTGGCGCCGGGCGACGACCCGAAGCGGGCGTACGAGGCCCTGCGCACCCACCTGGAGAAGCACGCCCCGTGGGGGGCGCAGGTGACCGTCACCTTCGAGCACGACGGTGACCCGTGCGTCATCGACGCGTCCGGGCCGATGTTCGACGGGGCCCGTTCGGCGTTCCGGACGGCCTGGGACGGCACCGACCCGGTGGACCTCGGCATCGGCGGGTCGATCCCGTTCATCGCCACCTTCCAGGAGATGTTCCCGCGCGCGGCGATCCTGGTGACCGGCGTGGAGGATCCGCAGGCCCGGGCGCACGGCCCGAACGAGAGTCTGCACCTCGGGGAGTTCGCCCGGGTCTGCCTGGCCGAGGCGCTGCTGCTGAGGAACGTCGCCAAGGTGGGCGTCGACGGGCGTTAGGTGTCGGAACCGTAACTTCCGGGTCGATGTGGGAGTTTGCGGTGTGTCGGCCGTGGGGTTGTTATAGCCTCTCGAACATGCGTACGAACGAGGTGATGGGCCGGCTCGAGGCCGCCGTCAGTGCCCTGGGGGACGTAGACGTCTCCGCGTGGCCCGAGGACACGCTCAAGGAACAGCTCGGTGACCTGTCGGCCGCGCTGGTCGCGCTCGACACGGTGCTTTCCCGGGTCGCCGAGGAGATCCGTGCCCGGGGCCTGCGTATCGAGGAACCCGTCTCGGCCTGACCTGGGCACGGCAATGCCCGGGCGGTGTCGGCGGTGGCTGGCAGGATGGAGCTCGTGCGGTTCCTAGACCTGGCAGCCACCTCCGCTGCCGTTGGCGCCACCCGGGCCCGGCGGGCCAAGGTGGAGCTGCTCGCCGCCGCGTTGCGGGCGCTCGACGGGCCCGAGGTCCCGGCGGGCGCCTGCTGGCTGGCCGGCGAGCTGCGCCAGCGGCAGACCGGGGTGGGTTGGGCGAGCCTGCGTGACCTGCCGCCGCCGGCCGCCGAGCCGACCCTGACCGTGGCCGGCGTCGACGCGGCCATCGCCGAGATCGCCTCCGTGCAGGGGCCGGGCTCCCAGGCCCGCCGCCGGGCACTGCTGGGCGCGCTCTACGCCGCCGCCACCGCCGAGGAGCAGCGGCTGCTGACCGGCCTGTTCAGCGGCGAGCTGCGTCAGGGCGCGCAGGCGGGGCTGCTCGCCGACGCGGTGGCCCGGGCCGCCGACGTGCCGGTCGCCGCCGTACGCCGGGCGCTGCTGCTCGCCGGCGACCTGCGTACGGTCGCGGTCGCCGCGCTCGACGGGGGCGCGGCGGCGCTGGCCGCCTTCGGTCTCCAGGTCGGCCGCCCGCTCGCACCGATGCTGGCCCAGAGCGCGCCCTCGGTGGACGAGGCGCTCGCGGCCACCGGCACCCCGGCGGTGGTCGACGTGAAGCTCGACGGCATCCGGATCCAGGTCCACCGCTCGGGCGACGACATCGCCGTGTTCAGCCGCAGCCTGGACGACATCACCGCCCGGGTGCCCGAGGTGGTCGCCGCCGTGCGGGCGCTGCCCGCCCGCGAGCTGGTGCTCGACGGGGAGGCGATCGGGCTCGACGAGACGGGCCGGCCGCTGCCCTTCCAGCAGACGTCGAGCCGGGCGGCGCGGCGCAACACGGCGAGCGGCACCGGCCCCGCCCCGGCCGTGCGCGCCGCCGCCGGCACCAGCGACGAGACGGTGCTGACGCCGTACTTCTTCGACCTGCTGCATCTCGACGGCGACGACCTGATCGACCTGCCGGGTCGGGAGCGCTGGGCCGCGCTCGACGCGGCCGTGGGCGCCCCGCTGCGGGTCGGCCGGATGGAGGTCGACGGCCCCGACCAGGCCGGCGAGGCGTTCGCCGCCGCCGTCGACGCCGGCCAGGAGGGGGTCGTCGTGAAGGCGCCCGACGCCCCCTACGATGCCGGCCGGCGGGGCGCCGCGTGGGTGAAGGTGAAGCCCCGGCACACCCTCGACCTCGTGGTGCTGGCGGTGGAGTGGGGCAGCGGCCGGCGGCAGGGCTGGCTCTCCAACCTGCATCTCGGCGCCCGCGACCCGCGCACCGGTGACTTCGTCATGCTCGGCAAGACGTTCAAGGGGCTCACCGACGAGCTGTTGCGCTGGCAGACCGAGCGTTTCCTCGGCCTCGCCGTCGAGCACGGCGACTGGGTGGTGCGGGTGCGCCCCGAGCAGGTGGTCGAGATCGCCTTCGACGGGGTGCAGACCAGTTCCCGCTACCCGGGCGGGATGGCGCTGCGCTTCGCCCGGGTGGTGCGCTACCGCGACGACAAGACGGCGGCGCAGGCCGACACCATCGATGCCGTACGCGCCATCCACGCCGGCCGTGTCACGGGCTGAGCGGGCGGTCCGGGCAGCGGGCGTGGATCGTCAGGCGGCGCCCTGCGACGCGGGCTCGGCGGCCCGGTCGACGGGCCGCTTCGGTCCCACACCTGCCAGCCTGCGGGCCTCCCGGCGGGCCACCCAGCCGTAGCCGAACAGGGTCATCACGGCGAAGATCCACCACTGCACGACGTAGCCGAAGTTCTGCCAGTTGTTGGTGTATCCGACCGGCACGTCCTTGAAGGTCGGGTCGGCCGCCGGGGCCTGCTCGTCCAGCAGCACGTACGCCCCGTGCACCGGGTAGGGCAGCTCCCGGGCGAGGCGGGGCACGCCGATCCGTCGCGTCTCCAGCTTGCCGTCCCGCCGGGTCACGGGGACCGAGCCGCTCTCGCTCAGGCGTACGCGCCCCGTGACGGTGACCTCGCCGGGCGGGAGGGCCGGCACGTCGGGCTGGACGGTCGCGTCGCCGCCCGGGGCCGGCGGGATCCAGCCCCGGTCCACCAGCACGGCCGTGCCGTCGGCCAGCACGAGCGGGGTGATCACCTCGAAGCCGACCTTGCGGTCCACCGAGCGTCCCCGCACCAGGACCACGTTCGCCGGGTCGTAGCGGCCGGTCACGGTGACCTTGGTCCAGGACTTCTCGGCGGCGGGGGCGGGGCCGGCAGTGCCGTTGCCGCCGGTCGGGGCGGGCAGCACGTCGCGCAGCGGCACCGGGGTCATCCGCAGGCCGGCGTCGATCCGTTCGTTGATCTCCGTGCGGCCGTGGTAGCGGTCCAGCTGCCAGTTGCCGAGCAGCACCATCACCGCCGAGGCGACCAGGGTCAGTGCGAGAATGCCCAGCCAGCGCGGCGTCAGCAGGAACCGGTACACGACAACGAGGCTACCCCTCCGGCCGGAGGCACTCGCTTCGACAGCCCCCATTCGGGTCCGGGCGGGCGCCGACGGTCCGCTCGGCGACGCCCCAACCCCGTCGACCGGCCGGCTCGGCGACGCCCCGACACCGCCGACAGGCCGGTCCGACACCGCCGACGGGCCGGCTCGCGGCGGTCGCCCGCCGGTCGCCTGGGCTATCGTCACGCGGTCGGACCGGGCGGCCCGCCCGCCGCCGCGTCCCACCGCCACCCCGCAGGAGTCGATGATGACCGTCGTGCCGCGCCTGGTGCTCAGCGCGCCGTCCTCCGGCCACGGCAAGAACGCGCTGGCGATCGGGTTGCTCGCCGCGTTCGCCGACCGTGGTGTCGACGTCGCCGGATTCAAGGTCGGCCCCGACTACGTCGACGCCGCCTACCTCGGGCTGGCCGCCGGCCGCCCCGGTCGCACCCTCGACCCCCGGCTGGTCGGCGTCGAGCGCATCGCCCCGCTAGTCGGCCACGGCGCGGCGGGCGCCAGGCTCGCGGTGGTGCAGGGCAGCATGGGCCTGTACGACAGTCTCGCCGGCCGCCCGGAGAGCGAGTCGACGGCCGCCGTGGCCACCGCGCTGCGCAGCCCCGTCGTGCTGGTGGTCGACGTCGCCGCGACCGGGCAGTCGGTGGCCGCCCTGGTGCACGGCTTCCGGTCGTACGACGAGCAGCTCTGGCTCGGCGGGGTGATCCTCAACCGGGTGGCGTCCTCCCGGCACGAGGAGCTGCTGCGTGCGGCGCTCGACGACATCGGCGTGCCGGTCTACGGCACACTGCGCCGCCAGGACCTGCCGTCCGTGCTGCCCGCCCGCCGGTACGGGGCGGTGCCCGCGCTCGCCCGCACCGACGAGGCCACCCGGGCGGTGCGCCGGCTCGGCGAGGCCGTCGCCGCCACCGTGGAACTGGACCGGCTGCTGGGCCTGGCCCGTTCCGCCCCGCCGCTGCCCGCGCCGCCCTGGACGCCGGAGGCCGGGCGGGACGACGCCGGGGCCGTCGGTCCCGGCCCCGGGCCGCGTCCGGTCGTGGCGGTCGCCGGCATGTCGGGCGGCAGCTACAGCCACGCCGAGACGGCCGAGCTACTTCGGGCGGCCGGCGCCGAGGTGGTGACGGTCGATCCGTTGCACGACGAGGCGCTGCCCGCCGGCACGGGCGCGCTGGTCGTCGGCGGGGGGCTGCCCGAGGCGTACGCCGAGCAGCTCTCCGCCAACCGCAGGCTCTGCATCGCGGTCGCCGAGCTGGCCCGCACCGGACGACCCGTCATCGCCGAGGGGGCCGGCCTGCTCTGGCTGGCCCGGGAACTGGACGGGCTGCCCATGTGCGGTGTGCTCGACGCGGTGGGGACGCGCCGGGACGGCCTGGTGACGGGCTACCGGGAGGCGACGGCGCTGACGGACAGCCTGGTGGCGCCGGCGGGCACGGTGGTGTCCGGGCACAAGGAGCACCGCAGCGTGCTCACTCCGCGCGCCGGGGCACGGCCGGCGTGGAGTTGGGACGGCGGGTCGCCCGAGGGCTTCGTCTGGCGGGGGGTGCACGCCTCGCAGCTGACCCTGCACTGGGCGGCGTACCCACGGCTGGCCGCCCGGCTGGTGCGCGCCGCGGCGGACGCGCCGGCCGACCCCGCGATCGCCCCGCCGGGCGCGGTGAGCGCGTGACCGGTCAGGTGCGGTCCGCCGCTTCCCGGGGCTGAACTGCCCGGCCGGCGCGGGGCCGGCCGGGCCGTCAGCCGACGATGCGGTCCGAGGGTGGGGTGAACTCGCGGGTGGGCTTCCCCTTGAGGCCGTCGCGGAGGGTCTGCGCCACCGCGTTGATCGGGATCTGCGACTGGCCGTCACCGACCGCGTTGAACGGATTGTCCGGGTCGGAGATGAAGCTCGCCGCCGCCAGCTCCGGCGTGTAGCCGACGAACCAGGCCGACCGGGTGCTGTCGGTGGTGCCCGTCTTGCCGGCCACCGGGCGGCCGACGGTGCCTCGCACGCTGTCCGCGGTCGACCAGCCGCCGCAGCTCCCGCGGGCCGGGCTGTCGCCGGTCGGGCAGCGGGCGGCGTCGGTGGCGGCCCGGGCGGCGTCGGCGTTCACCACCTGCCGGCAGCGCGGCTTGGCGATCTCGCGTTCGATCCCGGAGGCGGTCTTCCAGGTGGCCGGTGTGCCGTCCCGGTTGTAGATCGCCTGCACCGGGATCGCCTCGCAGTAGCGGCCGTCCGCAGCGATCGCGGCGTACGCGTTGGCCATCTCCAGCGGTGTGGCGTCGGAGACTCCGAGGGTGAACGCGCCCCACTGTTTCGCCCTGGCCGGGGACGCGTGCTCCCGGTCGACGTCGGTGCGCCAGCGCAGCCCGAGCTGCTCGGCGAGGCGGACCGCCTTGTCCGCGCCGACCTGCTCCTCCAGCCACACGAAGTACGTGTTCACCGACTTGCCGAAGCCGGACCACATGGTCTGCTGTCCGCTCATCGCGCCGCTGGCGTTGGACGGCGCCCAGCCGTCGTAGATCTCGGAGCGGTACCGGTGCGGGGCGTTGAACGAGGTGGACAGCGGCATGCCCGCGTTCAGCGCGGCCAGCATCGGGAACATCTTGAACGTCGAGCCGGCCTGGTAGCCGGGCAGGTCGCCGCCGCCGAGCAGGGGCGCCACCGTGTTCGGGTAGTTCGCCTTGACCTTCGGCCCGGCCTCGGGGTTGGAACTCTGCCCGTTCTCGCTCAGGTCCAGCGAGTACGTCCGGTTGACGGCCATCGCCTTCACCCGGCCCGTGCCGGGCTCGGAGACCACGATGCCGTTGGCGAACGGGCTGCCGGTGTTCTCCTTGGTGCCGACGTTCTTCTCGGCCGCCTCCTGGATCTTCGGGTCCAGGCTGAGCACGATCCGGTAGCCGCCCCGGCGCAGCTTGTCCATCCGTTCCAGCCGGTTCTCCCCGAACGCGGGCTGCGCGCTCCACCAGTTCTTCAGGTAGTCGCAGGCGAAGCCCCAGCTGTTCCACTTCTCGGGCACCGAGGCGCAGTCGTTCGGCGGGTAGGTCAGCTTGAGCCGGATCGGCTCGCTCTTCGCCTGCGCGGCGTCGTCCGGCGAGAGGTAGCCGAGCTGGGCCATCCGGTCCAGCACGTAGTTGCGCCGGCCGGTGGCGTCCTTCTGGTCCGAGCTGGCGGGGTCGTACTCGGACGGGGACTTGACCAGGCCGGCGAGGGTGGCCGCCTCGACCGGGGTGAGGTCCTTCGGGGCCTTGGAGAAGAAGATCTCGCTGGCCGCGTAGATGCCGTACGCGCGGTGCCCGAAGTACGCGGAGTTGAGGTAGCGCTCCAGGACCTGCTCCTTGCTCAGTTCCTTCTCCAGGTCCATCGCCATCCGCATCTCCCGGACCTTGCGCAGGCTGGTCTGCTGGGTGGCCTCCTGCACCTCCTTCGGCGTCTTCGCGCTGTCCCGCAGCGCCATCCGCACGTACTGCATGGTGAGGGTGGAGGCGCCCTGGGAGACGCCGCTGGAGCGGGCGTTCGCCACGAAGGCGCGGGCGACACCCTTCGGGTCGACGCCCCGGTGCTGGTAGAAGCGGTTGTCCTCGGCGGCGACGATCGCCTGCTGCATGTTCGGCGAGATGTCGGCCAGCTTCGTGTACTGCCGGTACTCCTCGTAGAACATCGTCAGCACCGTCCTGCCGTCCGGCGCGTAGACGTACGACGTCTCGGCCGGTAGCGCGGTGGTGAGGATCTTGGTCTTGTGTTCCATGGCGTGCGCCGTGACCTTGGCGCCGAGGCCGGTGGCGGCGGCCACGGGGTACGCCACGGCGGCGACCACGATGCCGGCGATCAGCCCGGCGCGGAGAAGAGGGACGAGACGACCAACGGCAGCAAGGGGTCGATTGCTCACAGGGCCAAGTTATGACATTTCCGATTCGTACCTGTGAAATATTCATAAACGCCCGTGTGGTGATGCGGCCCACGCCGCGATCCGCTGTCCCGCGCGCCGCCTTCCCGGCAGGATCGCGGACATGCGTGGTCAGCCGACCGAGACCCTCCCCGGAGCCGGGCCCGAGCCCGACCCCACCCGCCCCGGCACCGGGCCCGAACCCGACCTCGGCCACCACGGCGACGCCGAGGTGGGGCCGGGGCTGGTCGACCTCGCCGTCAACGTGCGGCGCGACGCCATGCCGGACTGGCTGGCCGACCCGATCACCGCCGCGCTCGGCGACCTCGCCGCGTACCCCGACCCGCAGCCGGCGCGGGCCGCCGTCGCCGCCCGGCACGGCCGCCCGCCCGCCGAGGTGCTGCTGACCGCCGGCGCGGCCGAGGGCTTCGTGCTGCTCGCCCGGGCGCTGCGCGGCGTGCGCCGGCCGGTGGTGGTGCACCCGCAGTTCACCGAGCCGGAGGCGGCCCTGCGCGCCGGCGGGCACCAGGTGGAGCGGGTGCTGCTCGACGCGGACGACGACTTCCGGCTCGACCCGACCCGGGTGCCCGCCGACGCCGACCTCGTGATGATCGGCAACCCGACCAACCCGACGTCGGTGCTGCACCCGGCCGCCGACCTGGCCGCCCTGGCCCGGCCCGGCCGGGTGCTGGTCGTCGACGAGGCGTTCGCCGACACCACCGTCGCCCCCGGCGTGGCCGGCGAACCGGAGTCGCTGGCCGCCCGGCGGGACCTGCCCGGCCTGCTGGTGGTCCGCAGCCTCACCAAGACGTGGGGCCTGGCGGGCCTGCGGATCGGCTACCTGCTCGGCGAGGCCGCGCTGCTGGAGCGGCTGGCCGCCGCCCAGCCGCTCTGGGCCGTCTCCACCCCCGCCCTGGCCGCCGCGTCGGCCTGCGCCACGCCCGTCGCGGTGGAGGCCGAGCGCGCCATCGCCGCCCGCCTCGCCGCCGACCGCGACCACCTGGTCGCCCGCCTGTCGGCCCTGCCCGGCGTACGCGTCGCCGGCCGCCCCGCCAGCGCGTTCGTGCTGGTGCACCTGCCCGGCGCCGCCGACGTGCGGCTCGCCCTGCGACAGCGCGGCTGGGCGGTGCGCCGGGGCGACACGTTCCCCGGCCTCGGCCCGGACTGGCTGCGGATCGCCGTCCGCGACCCGGCCACCGCCGACGCGTTCACCGACGTACTGGCGGAGATCCTGGAGGCATGATGCTGGAGACCACGATCGCGGCGATCCGGCCGCCGGACGAGCCGGCGATGGCCGCTGCCCGGGAGTTGCAGGGGCGGCTGACGAAGCCCGCGGGTTCGCTCGGCGCCCTGGAGGAACTCTCCGTACGCCTCGCCGGCCTGGCCGGGCACTGCCCGCCGCCGCTGCCCGAACCGGCCGCGGTCGCGATCTTCGCCGGCGACCACGGCGTGCACGCCCAGGGGGTGACGCCCTGGCCGCAGGAGGTCACCGCGCAGATGATCGGCAACTTCCTGGCCGGCGGCGCGGTGGTCAACGCGTTCGCCCGGCAGGCCGGCGCCTCGGTCACCGTGGTCGACGTCGGCGTGGCCACCCCCTTCCCGGCCACCCCGCTCCCGGCCGCCGACGGTCCCGTCACCGCGCCGGGGGCGGACGACGGCGGCGACCGGCCGACCCGCGACGCGCCCCGGCTGGTCGCGGCGAACGTCCGCCCCGGCACCCGGGACCTGGCGGTGACCGCCGCGCTCACCCGGGACGAGGCCCGCGCGGCCGTGGAGATCGGCATCCGGGTGGCCGACGAGCTGATCGACGCCGGCGCCGGCATCCTGCTCACCGGGGACATGGGCATCGGCAACACCACGCCGGCCGCCGCCCTGATCGCCGCGTTCGCCGGCATCGACCCGGCGGAGACGACCGGCCGGGGCACCGGGGTCGACGACGCGACGTACGCCCGCAAGGTGGACGTCGTGCGGGCCGCGCTGCTCCGGCACGCTCCCGACCCGGCCGACCCGCTGGGCGTGCTCGCCGCGGTCGGCGGCCTGGAGCACGCCGCGCTGGCCGGGCTGATCCTGGGTGCCGCCGCCCGCCGGACCCCGGTGCTGCTGGACGGGGTGATCGCGGTCTCGGCGGCGCTCGCCGCGGCGGCCTTCGCCCCGCACGCCGTGGCCGCCATGGTGGCCGGGCACCGCTCCGCCGAGCCGGGGGCCACGGTCGCGTTGCGCAGGCTGGGCCTGGAGCCGCTGATCGACCTCGGGCTGCGCCTCGGCGAGGGCACCGGCGCGCTGCTCGCGCTGCCGGTGGTCACCGGCGCCGTCCGGGTGCTGCACGAGGTCGCCACCTTCGACTCGGCGGGGGTGGCCGAGAAGTGAGCGGACGAACCATCCGGCCCGGCGGAGAGGGAGCGGCGTGAGCGGCAACCCGTACCCGCTCGGCCTGCGGCTCGCCGGCCTGCGGGTGGTCGTGGTGGGCGGGGGAACGGTGGCCACCCGGCGGGTGCCGGCCCTGCTCGACGCCGGCGCACACGTCCTGCTCGTCGCGCCGGAGCTGACCCCGGCGCTGCGGGCGCACGTCGACGCCGGACGGCTGCACTGGGCGCCGCGCCGGTTCGCCCCCGACGACCTGGACGGGGCGTGGCTGGTCCAGGTCGCGGTCGACGACCCGACCGCCGCCGCGTCGGTCAGCGCCGCCGCCGCCGAGCGACGCATCTTCTGCGTACGCGCCGACGACCGCGTCGCCGCCACCGCGTGGACCCCGGCGGTGACCCGGCACGGGCCGGTGACCGTGGCGGTGCTCGGCGGGGGAGACCCGCGCCGGGCGATGAGCGTCCGCGACGCGATCCGCGACCTGCTGGAGGTAAGGAAGGGCCCCCTGTCAACGCCTGCGGTAGAGGAAGGGTCCCTGCCTTGCACCCGGGGCGGGCGGGTTGCGTTGGTCGGGGCGGGGCCCGGTGATCCGGAGTTGATCACCGTGAAGGGCTGGCGGCTGCTCACCGAGGCGGACGTGGTGGTCGCCGACCGGCTGGTGCCGGGGCTGCTCCTCGACGAGTTGCGGGCCGACGTCGAACTCGTGGACGCCTCCAAGATCCCGTACGGCCCGTCCCGCGCGCAGGAGGAGATCAACCGGATCCTGGTGGACCGGGCCCTGGCCGGGAAGTTCGTGGTCCGGCTCAAGGGCGGCGACCCGTACGTCTTCGGCCGGGGCGGCGAGGAACTGCTGGCCTGCGCGGCGGCCGGTGTCCCGGTGACCGTGGTGCCCGGCGTGACCAGCTCGATCGCCGCCCCGGGCGCGGCGGGCATCCCCGTTACGCACCGGGGGGTGGCCCACGAGTTCACCGTGGTCTCCGGGCACGTCGCGCCCGACTCGCCGGCATCCCTGGTCCGCTGGGACGCGCTGGCCCGGCTGCGCGGCACGCTGATCGTCCTGATGGGGCTGAAGAACCTGGCGGCGATCACCGCGACGCTGGTCGCGCACGGCCGGCCGGCGGAGACGCCGGCCGCCGTGGTGCAGGAGGCGACGACCGGGGCGCAGCGGGTGCTGCGTTCCACGCTCGGCGAGGTGGCCGCCGACGTGGCCGCCGCGGGGCTGCGCCCGCCCGCGGTGGTGGTGCTGGGGGATGTGGTTTCGGCCCTCGCCGGGGCTGAGCTTGAGGGATTTCCGGGGAGCCCGCTCGCTCCGGACGGTCAGGCTTGATCCCTCCGCGAGCGGGCTCCCCGGAAATCCTTCGTGGGCGCGTTGTCCGTGCGTTGGCTCGGGTTTGGACCGGGCAGGGTCTGACGGGATGAACGACGGCGGCCGGAGACGTGGTCTCCGGCCGCCGTTTAGCTGGTCAGGTCACTGCTTGAGCATGTTGTCCAGCAGCAGGGCACAGCGGATCAGGCCGAGGTGGCTGTAGGCCTGCGGGTGGTTGCCCAGCCCGCGTTCGGCCAGCGGGTCGTACTGCTCGGGCAGCAGGCCGGTGGGGCCGGCGGTGTCCACCATCTGTGCGAACAGCTCGTCGGCGTCGGTACGCCGCCCGGTGCGCAGGTACGCCTCGATGAGCCACGCCGTGCAGATGTGGAAGCCGCCCTCGCGCCCGGGCAGGCCGTCGTCCCAGTGGTAGCGGTAGACGACCGGGCCGCTGCGCAGATCCGACTCGATCCGCAGGACGGTGGAGAGGAAGCGCGGGTCGTCGCCGGGGAGCAGGCCGGACAGCCCGATCCACAGCGACGAGGCGTCCATGTCCTCGTCCCCGTACGCCACGCTGTACGCCTCGACGGCCTCGTGCCAGCCGTACTCCAGCACGTTGGCGCCGATCCGGTCGCGCAGCTCCACCCACTCGGGCCGGTCCTCGCCGCCGTGCTGGCGCATCACGTGCAGCGCCCGGTCGACGGTCATCCAGCACATCACCTTGGAGAAGATGTGGTGCCGAGGGGGGAGGCGGGCCTCCCAGATGCCGTGGTCGGGCTCGTGCCAGCGGCGGCGGACCGCCTCGACCATGTTGTCCAGCACCCGCCACTCGTCCTCGCGGACGGAACCGCGGGCGTCGGCCACGGCCGCGATGAGGTCCGCGATCGGGCCGAAGACGTCGAGCTGGAGCTGGTGGTTGGCGAGGTTGCCGACCCGGACCGGCCGGGAGCCGGCGTAGCCGGGCAGGGTGTCGATGACCGCCTCGGCGCCCAGCTCGTAGCCGTCCACCGTGTAGAGCGGGTGCAGCCGCTCCGGGTGCCCGCCGGTGCGTTCGATGCACCCGTCGACCCAGCGCAGCAGCGCCTCGGCTTCCTCGATCGAGCCAAGGTCGACCAGGGACCGTGCGGTCATCGCCGCGTCCCGCAGCCAGCAGTAGCGGTAGTCCCAGTTGCGGACTCCGCCCAGTTCCTCCGGCAGCGAGGTGGTCGCGGCGGCCAGGATCGAGCCGGTGGCCTCGTGGCAGAGCCCGCGCAGGGTCAGCGCGCTGCGTACCACCAGGTCCCGTGCGGTGTTCGGCAGCCGCAGGCTGGCCACCCAGTCCTTCCACGGCTGTTCGGCCAGGGCCTGCCGTTCGTGCACGGGCAGCCGGTGGTGTTCCAGGCTGTGGGTGGCGAAGCGCAGCTCCAGCACGACCTGCCCGCCGGCGGCGGAGAGGTCGACGACCGCCTTGGCCGTCTCGTAGCCGCCGTCGTTGGTGACCTCCCACTCGACCCCGGGCGAGTAGAGCGCGACCGGCTCGTTGGAGCCGAGCACCAGCAGTCCGTCGCCGATCGGCTGCAACTGCACCGCGACCTGGCCGAACTCGGGGCGGGGCGCGAACTCCACCCGGGCCCGGCCGGAGCCGGTGAGCACCCGGACCAGGGTAGAGTCGCCGGTGACGACGGCCGGACCGTCGGGCGTGGTCTCCTTGGCCGGCTTGTCGAGCCAGTCGGTGACGGTGAGGCCCGACCACCGGGTCTCGACGGTCATCGTGCCCGAGCGGTAGCGCTGGCCGAGCGGGATGCCCCCGCGTTCGGGCGAGACGCTGAAGTGCCCGGCCGGGCTGCCGCCGACCAGGTCGGCGAAGATCGCCGCCGAGTCGGGCTTGGGGTGGCAGAGCCAGGTGACCTTGGCCTCGGGGGTGAGCAGGGCCACCGTCCGCCCGTTGGCCAGCATCGAGTGGCGCTCGATGGGCACCGCGCGCTCGCCGAAGAGCCAGTGTCGGCGGGTCTCCAGCAGCAGGCCGAGGGCGCGGGCGGCCTCGATCGGCTCGGCGACCCGGTAACCGGCCCTGGTGTCCCCGGGCCCGATCTTGATGCCGACGTCCGGCCCGTGCAGGTTGCCGAAGGCGTTCTCGTCGGTGACGTCGTCGCCGATGAAGAGCACCGCGCTGGCGGAGAGCTGGGTGCGCAGCTGGTCGACGGCCGTGCCCTTGTGGGTGGCGACCACCGACAGCTCGATGACCTCCTTGCCCTGGGTGACCGTGACGTCGTCCCAGGTGGCGGGGCCGCTGCGGACCGCCTCGATGGCCGCCGCCGCGATCTGCGGATCCACCCCCCGGGTGTGCACCGCGACGCTCGCCGGCTTGCGTTCCAGCCGGATGCCGGGGTGGGCCGAGGCGATCTCGCGCAGCGCGTCGCGCAGCCGGGTGCGGACCGCGATCAACTCGGGGGAGAGCCGCTCCACGAAGCCGATGTCGAACTCGGAGCCGTGGCTGCCGACCAGGTGGACCTCGCTGGGCAGCCGGGAGAGCGCGGCCAGGTCGCGCAGGGCCCGCCCGGAGACCACCGCCACGGTGGTCTGGGGCAGGGCGGCCAGCGCCCGGACGGCCGCCACCGACTCCGGCAGCGGTACGGCCTTGCTCGGGTCCTCCACGATCGGCGCCAGGGTGCCGTCGTAGTCGCAGGCGATCAGAAGCTGGGGCACCCGGGCGATCCGGCCGATGGCCGCGCGCAGTTCCGGGTCCATGGAGCCGGCCGCCGGGGTGACGATGTCCGTGGCGGCGTTCACGCGTCCTCCGTCTGAGGCACACCGAGTTCGGTGAGGAAGGACTTCGCCCAGTGACCCACGTCGTGGGTGCGTAGGTGGCGTTGCATTGTCCGCATTCTGCGGCGTGCCTCCGGCTTCTCGACATGCACGGCCCGCAGCAGGGCGTCCTTGACCGCGTCAGGGTCGTGCGGGTTACACAGGAACGCCTGACGCAGCTCGGTGGCGGCGCCGGCGAACTCGCTGAGCACGAGTGCACCGCCCTGGTCGGCGCGAGATGCGACGTACTCCTTGGCTACCAGATTCATTCCGTCTCGCAGCGGGGTCACCATCATCACGTCGGCGGCGGCGTACATCGCGGCCAGTTCGGTGCGACTGTACGACTGATGCAGATAATGCACCGCCGGCACGCCGACCCTGCCGAATTCGCCATTAATCCGACCAACTTCGCGCTCCACCTTGACGCGAAGCGCCTGGTAGTGCTCCACGCGCTCGCGGCTGGGCGTGGCGACCTGCACCATAACCGCGTCGGGAACTGTCAACTTTCCGTCAGCGAGCAGTTCGCGGAAGGCCTTCAGGCGCAACTCGATGCCCTTGGTGTAATCCAGCCGGTCGACGCCCAGGATGATCGTCTTCGGGTTGCCCAGCTCCTCGCGGATCTCCTTCGCGCGGGCCTGGATCGCCGGGTCGGCGGCCAGCCGCTCCATCTCCTTCGTGTCGATGGAGATCGGGAACGCGCCGGCCTTCACCTGGCGGCCGTCGACCTGGATCATCTGCCCCTCGTAGCGCAGCCCGAGCAGGTGCCGGGCCAGCCGGACGAAGTTCTGCGCGGCGAGGCGCTGCTGGAACCCGACCAGGTCGGCGCCGAGCAGCCCGCGCAGGATCTCGGTGCGGAACGGCATCTGCATGAACAGCTCGATCGGCGGGAACGGGATGTGCAGGAAGAAGCCGATCCGCAGGTCCGGCCGCAGCTCGCGGAGCATCGCCGGGACGAGCTGGAGCTGGTAGTCCTGCACCCAGACCGTCGCGCCCTCGGCCGCGACCTCCGCCGCGGCCTCCGCGAAGCGGGCGTTGACCAGGCGGTACGCCTCACGCCAGCGACGCTTGTAGGCCGGCGTCTCCACCGCGTCGTGGTAGAGCGGCCAGATCGTCGCGTTGGACTGGCCCTCGTAGTAGCGCTCCAACTCCTCCGCGCTCAACGGCACCGGGTGCAGCCGGATGCCCTCCAGGTCGAAGGGCTCGGGAGCGGCGCCGGTGCCGCCGGCCCAGCCGACCCAGGTGCCCTGGTGCTCGGCGAGGACGGGGTGCAGTGCGGTCACCAGCCCTCCGGGGCTGCGACGCCACTGCCGTCCTTCGGGGGTGCTCACCTCGTCGACGGGTAGCCGGTTCGCCACTACGACAAAGGAGCTGCGGACGGTCACGTTCGGCCACCTCCGGGTGCTGACGGGTCAACCGCGAATGAGCGTACTGAGCGTAGCTGCGGCTTCTGGGGCCCCGTGCCGGAGTCACCTACCCATCCCACGATCGTCCAACCACCGACGTGATCTTGTCGATACCCCTGCTCGGGAAGCAGGGGTCACCCGGCGCGTCCGGGGCGTCGGGGGCGGGGTGATGTGGGCGCGGCGCCGCGTACCTGTCAGGATTGACGATGGCGTGCGTGCGGCCGATCAGCGGCCGGCGGCGGCGGGCGGAGGTCGAAGCCCGCGTCCGCGCCCGCCGGCCCCCAGTCGCAACCTATGGAGGTAGCCCGCACCGTGGCCCAGTACATCTACGTCCTGGAAAAGGCGCGCAAGGCGCACGGCGACAAGGTCGTGCTCGACAACGTGACGCTGAGCTTCCTGCCGGGGGCCAAGATCGGTGTGGTCGGCCCGAACGGCGCCGGTAAGTCCAGCCTCCTCAAGATCATGGCAGGGCTGGACAAGCCGAGCAACGGCGAGGCCCGGCTCATGCCCGGCTACACCGTCGGCATGCTCGCCCAGGAGCCCCCGCTCAACGACGCCAAGACCGTCCTCGGCAACGTCGAGGAGGCGGTGGCCGAGACCAAGGCCAAGCTGGAGCGGTTCAACAAGATCGCCGAGCAGATGGCCACCGACTACTCCGACGAGCTGATGGAGGAGATGGGCAGGCTCCAGGAGGAGCTGGACCACGCCGACGCCTGGGACATCGACTCCAAGCTCGAACTGGCGATGGACGCGCTGCGCTGCCCGCCGCCGGACGCCGACGTGACCCAGCTCTCCGGCGGTGAGCGCCGCCGCGTGGCGCTGTGCAAGCTGCTGCTGGAGGCACCCGACCTGCTGCTGCTCGACGAGCCCACCAACCACCTGGACGCGGAGAGCGTCTCCTGGCTGGAGCAGCACCTGGCCAAGTACGCCGGCACCGTCATGGCGATCACCCACGACCGGTACTTCCTCGACAAGGTGGCCGGCTGGATCCTGGAGCTGGACCGCGGCCGGGCCATCGGCTACGAGGGCAACTACTCCACCTACCTGGAGAAGAAGGCCGCCCGGCTGGCTGTCGAGGGGCGCCGCGACGCCAAGATGAAGAAGCGGCTCACCGAGGAGCTGGAGTGGGTCCGCTCCAACGCCAAGGCGCGGCAGACGAAGTCCAAGGCCCGCCTCGACCGCTACGAGGAGATGGCCACCGAGGCGGAGAAGACCCGCAAGCTCGACTTCGAGGAGATCCAGATCCCGCCGGGCCCGCGCCTGGGCAACACCGTGATCGAGGCGCAGGGCCTGAGCAAGGGCTTCGGCGACCGACTGTTGATCGACAACCTGTCGTTCTCGCTGCCGCGCAACGGCATCGTCGGCATCATCGGCCCCAACGGCGTCGGCAAGACCACGCTGTTCAAGACCATCGTCGGGCTCGAGCAGCCGACCGACGGCGAGGTCCGGGTCGGCCCCACCGTCTCGCTGTCGTACGTCGACCAGAACCGGCAGGGCCTCGACGGTGACAAGAGCGTCTGGGAGGTCGTCTCCGACGGGCTCGACCACCTGATGGTCGGCAAGGTCGAAATGCCGTCGCGGGCGTACATCGCCGCGTTCGGGTTCAAGGGGCCGGACCAGCAGAAGCCGACCAAGGTCCTCTCCGGCGGCGAGCGCAACCGGCTCAACCTCGCGCTGACGCTGAAGATCGGCGGCAACGTGATCCTGCTCGACGAGCCGACGAACGACCTGGACGTGGAGACCCTCTCCAGCCTGGAGAACGCGCTGCTGGAGTTCCCCGGCTGCGCCGTGGTCATCTCCCACGACCGGATGTTCCTGGACCGGGTCGCCACGCACATCCTGGCCTGGGAGGGCGACGACGAGAACCCGGCCAAGTGGTTCTGGTTCGAGGGCAACTTCGAGGCGTACGAGAAGAACAAGATCGACCGGCTCGGCGCCGAGGCGGCCCGCCCGCACCGGGTGACCTACCGCAAGCTGACCCGTGACTAGCAGCACGGATCGCTGCCTGACATGAGTGACCGTTTTGTTTACCACTGCACGCTGCGGTGGTCCGACCTGGACGCGTACGGCCACGTCAACAACTCGCGCTTCCTCACCCTCTACGAGGAGGCGCGGGTGGCGTTGATGTTCGCCGGCGGCCGGGCGTGGGGAGTGGGCTCGTTCGCCGACGGCGTCGTGATCAGTCGGCACGAGATCGACTACCTGCGTCCGATCGAGTACGCCCTCGGCCGGGCCACCGCGGAGGCCGCCCCCACCGTGCGCATCGAGCTGTGGGTGGAGGAGATCCGGGGCGCGTCCTTCACCGTCGCCTACGAGCTCTTCGACGGCGACGTCCTGGCCAGCCGTGCCCGCTCGGTGCTGGTGCCCTTCGACCTGACCCGGCAGCGGCCCCGACGGATCACCCCGGAGGAGCGGGCGTTCCTGCTCACGTACGCGCCGCAGGGCGGGGTGGCATGACGGCGGACGGTGGGCACGGGATCGCGGACGCCGCCGACGCGGAAGCCTTCCTGGCCCGGCTCGTCCGGCTGGACCGCGACGCGCCGGTCCGGCTCCGGGCGACCGGGGCGACGGGGCGTACGGCCCTCTGGGGCCGCCTGCCCTGGGGCGTGCTGGTCGTCCGGACGGTGGCCGGCGCAGGCCCCGGCGACGTCACGGTCTCGGCCGGCGAACTGCTGGCCGAGCTGGCGGCGGGGGGCGGGGCCCTGCCGGCGCGGCGGGACGAGCGGTGGCGGTGGCCGCTGCCGCCCTCGGCGAGCCGGCGGGTGGAGACGCTGCCCGGCGCGGAACTGCGGCGGATCGCGACGGCGGCGGCGGGTGCCCTGCGCGACGCCAGCACGCACGGCGTGGCGGGGCGTGCGGTCGGGCAGCGGGCGCTGCGTGACGCGCTGCTCGACCACGTGCCGGTGGTGGTCACCCCTGACGACCCGCCAGGCGAGCCGGTCGAGGTGACCCAGCGGCTGGTCCAGGGGTTGGTCCGGATGGGCTTCCTCGGTGCTGCCGAGGGGTCAGCCGAGACGGGCGGTGGTGGAGACGTACAGGTACGGACGGTTGGCCGATGGGTCGGCCTGGTGGGACCGTACGGAGCGATCTGGTCGCAGAAGGCCACGGATCTTGCCCTGCGGCCCGTCTGAAATCATCCGTTCGGATGACCCGTAGTCATTCTTCTGTCCTGGTGCTGGCGTTAGGGGGGTGCTTCAACTCGGCTGTCCGGGTACCGTCCATCCTCGGATCCAACGCAACGTAGGCGACTGGATCCGCTGGGGAGTGAGGTGCGCGAGCGATGCCGTGGTGGTCATGGCGCCCCGGTCCCGCCAACGGCGGCGGTGATCCGGAAAGGCGGAGCGGGATCACAGTGGAGAGCACCGTCCGGGTCGGGCCACCGACCCCCCGTCAGCCGGGAGACGACTGCCCGCCGACGGAACGAGCCGTGATCGCGGAGATGCCCGCCACGGTCGAGCAGGTCACCCTGTGCCGCGTCCGCGAGGCACTCGACATGCTCGACGTGCGCTACCTCGCAGACGGCGACGGCAACCTGCTGGCCATGTGGGAGCGGCACGCCGTGCTGGTCACGCTGGAGGGTCCGGAGGACGAGATCCTGGTGATGCGGGCGCGTCCACACGCGACGGTTCCGCCGGACTGGGCCGACCGCGCCTACCGCGTGGTCAACGAGTGGAACCACACCCGCCGCTTCTGCAAGGCCTACATCGGCGACCCGACCGAGCGCGGCCAGTTGCCGATCTACGCGGAGTTGCAGGTGCCGTTCAGCGCCGGGGCGCACGACGCCCTCCTGGTCGAGATGCTCGACTGCGGAGCGGCCGTCGCCACCAGCTTCGTGGACTGGCTGCACGACGAGGGCGCCCTGCTCTGACCCGTCCGACGCCCGTCAGCCGTCGACCGGGCCGTCAACCCGCCGCTTCGGCCGTCGTCGCCCCAGTGGGTCGTCAGCGGACGCGCCGGCCGGGCTGTCAGGCGGGCTGTGGGCCCGTCGCGGCCCCACGGCGTGTTTCGACCCGCCCGGGTGGGCCGCCAGGCGTCCACCGGGACGCGTGGCGGCTGGCACCGTCAGGCCGGCCCGGCCGGGTCCTCCATCACGTTCACCATGAAGTAGGCGGCGCGCTCCAGGTAGTCCCACAGCGCGGTGGCGATCTCCGGCGGCAGGTCGAGACGGTCGACGGCGCGGCGCATGTGGCGCAGCCACGCGTCCCGCTCGGCGGCCCCGATCCGGAACGGCGCGTGGCGCATCCGCAGCCGCGGGTGCCCCCGCTGCGCCGAGTACGTGTTGGGGCCGCCCCAGTACTGCATGAGGAACAAGGTCATCCGGTCTGCGGCCGGGCCCAGGTCCTCCTCGGGATACATGGGGCGCAACAGCGGGTCGGTGGCGATCCCGGCGTAGAACTCGTCCACCAGCTTGCGGAAGGTGGGCTCGCCGCCGACCGCTTCGAAGAGGGTCATCGACGCACCGGGACGGTCTGAATCACCTGCGGCATTCACCGTTCCATCCTGCCAGGTGCCGCGCCGGGGGGCCGGGGGGTGGCGGCTGTGGATCGGGTCACCGTGTGCCGCTGGTGTCCCGCCTCGCCGGGGCGACCGCCCAGTGGCCTGCCGACTCGCCGTGCCGTTCGTCCTCGGACGGCCCCCGTGCGCTCGTCGGGCCGATGGGGCCGGCCGGCCCGGGCACCGCCCCGCTCGCCTGCTGGGCCGCCGCGACGGCCGCGTCGATCGTCGGGCGGCTCGGCCAGCGTAGGGCGACGAGCGTCATCAGCAGCACCCCGACGGCGCTCCACACCCCGACCACGAGCGGGATGGAGTATCGCTCGGCCAGCAACCCGGTGACCAGGACGGCCATGCCCTGGATGACCTGGACGCCGGTTGCCATCACGCCGAAGGCGCGGGCCCGGAAGCCGTCCGGCAGGGCCTGGACGAAGAGCCCGTTTGCCACCGGCAGCATGCCGGCGACGGCGAACCCGCAGGCGGCGGCGAGCAGCGCCACCACCAGCGGCGGCGGGTCGAGCAGGGCCGGCACCAGGGCCAGCGGGGAGAGCACCGCCAGCGGTCGCATCAGGCTCAGCCGGCGGTCCGGCCCGAACGCCCGGCTGACGATCAGGCCGCCGAGGATGAAGCCGACGGGGTTCGCCGCCATGATGATGGCCTGGGCGGCGCCGGCGTCCAGGCGGCCGGCGTGCTCGCTCGCCCAGGCGGCGGCGAGGCCCTCCGGCACCACCGAGAAGAGCATGGCGGCGAAGACCAGCAGGGCGATGGCCCGCAGCACCGGGGTGCCGAACACGATCTGGAAGCCCTGCGCGGTCTCCCGCAGCAGGTGGCTGCGGTGCGCGGCGGTCATCGCCGGCGGCCGGTCCGCCACGCCGAACCGGACCAGCGCGGCCGACAGGGCGAAGGTCGCCGCGTTCACCAGGAGCGCCGCGGTCGGGTTGAACGCGGCGATGGCGGCGCCCGCCAGGTAGCCGACGACCTGGGCGGCCTGGCCGACGCTGCTGATCATCGAGAGCCCGACCACCAGGCGGTCGCCGGTGAGGATCAGGGGGATCAGCGCCGACTTGGCGGCCTGGCTCGGTGGATTGGCGAGCGTGGTGGCGAAGAGCAGGGCCAGGATCACCGGGATGGGCATGCCGGGGATGGCGATGCCCACCATCAGCACCATCCGGACGACGTCGCAGATCGCCATGACCTGCCGGTATCGGTGCCGCTCCGCGAGCGTGGCGAGCAGGGGGCCACCGACCAGCCAGGGCAGGTAGCTCACCGCGAAGGCGGCGGCGGAGAGCGCGACGGAGCGGGTCTCCTCGTAGACCAGCAGGGTGACGGCGGCCTTGGCGATGTAGTCGCCGATCCAGGAGAGAGCGCTCGCTGAGAAGACTGCGCCGTATTCGCGATTGGCGAACACCTCGCGGAAGGTTGCCGGCCCTTCCGGGGATGGTCGCTCGTCGGGCACCGTCGCCTCCATCGTTCCCTGGGCGGGCCACTCGTGATGGACGGCCCGGGAAACCGTCGTCAGATCTGCGGATCAGCGAGGACGTGATCACGCTCCGGGGAGCGCGTGCACCGGATTTTGCCCGATCGTCCGACGACTGGCTAGGGCGAAGGGGTTGATCGTCGCATCTCCGACTGAACGAACGGACGATACCCGAGGGGCCACCCGGCTCGCGACCCCCGCCGCCCGTCGCCCTGCGAACCTCAGGTGGCGCCGCCCTGCCCGGTCTCGCCGGGGGCGCGGACCGGCAGGCCGGGATAGAGCCGGGCGGCGGCGATCTTGGCAGTGATGCCCGAGTTCTCCAGCGACTCGGCGAGCCGGCGGCGCAGCTCCCGGCCGACGGCGAACTGCCCGTCGGCGGTCGTCTTGACCACCGTACGGATGACCGCGCCGTCGACCGTCATCTGCTCGACGCCCAACACCTCCGGCGCGTCGACGATCTCCGGCGCCAGGTCGGGGTCCATCGCCACCGAGGCTGCGGCGGTCCGCAGCACGGCCGTGGCCTCCTCCGTGCCGGCGAAACCGATCGGCAGGTCCACCACCACGAGGGCCCAGCCCTGGCTCTTGTTGCCCACCCGGACGATCTCGCCGTTGCGGATGTACCAGAGCACGCCCCGCGCGTCGCGGACGGTGGTGACCCGCAGGCCGACCGCTTCCACCGCACCGGTCGCCTCGCCGAGATCCACGGTGTCCCCGACGCCGTACTGGTCCTCGATCAGCATGAACAGGCCGGCGATCAGGTCCTTCACCAGGCTCTGCGCGCCGAAGCCGAGGGCCACGCCCGCGATGCCGGCGCTGGCCAGCAGCGGGGCCAGGTCGAAGCTGAACTCCTTGAGGACCATCAGCAGCGCGATGCCGAAGATGAACGCGGTGCTCAGGCTGCGCAGCACCGAACCGATCGCCTCGGCCCGCTGCCGGCGTCGCTCCGGGACGAACTCGCCCGGCTCCACCGCAGCGGTGGGGATCCGCTCGCGCAGTGGCCGCAGCATGGTCGGCACGCCCGCGTCGGTCGTGGTGCGCACCAACCGGCTGATCGTCCGGTGCACCAGCCACCGTGCGGCGACCGCCAGCAGCAGGATCAGCACGATCCGCAGCGGCTTGAGCAGGATCCAGTAGCTGCCCTCGGCGAACCACACCGAGCCGGTCACGTCGTAGACGCCCTTGCAGAGGACGTCGTCCAGGCAGGTCGGCGACGGGGCCGGGTCCGGCGCGTCGACGACGGGCAGGGCGGGCGGCGTCAGGCTGGCAGCGGTCACGTTGTCTTCGTACCGCACGTGGCCGGGCCGGATCCCGCCGACCCTCCGCGCCGTGACCCGGCCGGCCCACCATGCCGAGGGGCGTCAGCGGAGGGGAGCAGGAAGCGGCACTTCCCCCCTCATCGCCTTCCCGGCCAACTCGATGCGCTGTGGGTGGAGAGTGTTGTCACCCAGCGGGTGGCCAGGCACCTTCATGCAGCGTTGGCCCGCCCGGGAGTCGCAGACCGGGCACTGGAGGAACAGTCCGCTGGACGGCACAAGATCAACGCCTTGGGTCAGGGCCGCCCGACCGATCTTGACGATTGCCTCGTAAAGGCTGTTGTCGTTGTAACGCGTGGCGGCTGCGGCTGCCTCCCGCATTCCTTCCCAGAACTGCTCGGCGGCCCTTGGCTCGTCCAGGTCGATGCGCACGGGCGGGAGTTCCCGCCCCCGGGCCGGCAAAACCTCGGTTGACTAACGAAATCCAGTGCACGTAGGTCTCCAACGTGATCCGCAGGCTGGCGTGCCGCAGTGCCTTCTGTACCTCCTGCGGCTCGACCCCGTTGCTCATTTAGGTCCCTCTGGTTCCTGGCGCGTCCGATCAGCTCGGTCAGGCCGAGGTGATCACCGTTACGGGCGAGCCGAAGGTGGAGGAGCCGGGACCGTGCGCGAGGCGGATCAGGACCCGGTTACCGAGCGGGGCGGCCAGGCGCACCACCACCTCGCGCTTCTCCGCGTAGGCCAGTCGAATGCCGCCCGGTTCGTCAAGGGGGACTACCACTGGCTTGACGAGCACCGCCGTGTCCGTCTCGAACACCTCGGCGTAGGGATAGTCGGCATATTGCTTGGGTGTGCCCGTGAACCGGTACGTCAGAGTGCGGCGGTCATCCGCGAGCACGGATTCCTCGTCACTGTAAGCGCTGAGGCCCGGCGGCCACCACGTCATCCGTCGTTTGAAGTCTGGGTCCAGGGCGATGAACGGCCATCTACGGTCCTCGGGATACATCATCCACGCCGGAAGCCCGCGGAGGCCCCGATCGGTGGCGAAGGGCCCGTTCGCCCGAATGAAGCGGGCCAACGGTCTCGGCGCCCCGGTCTGCAAATCGCGGCAGTAGTCGATCGCGGCCGGAACGATCTCCGGCGGTAACTCAGACTCCGGAACACCAGGGCCATCGAACAACGCTCGCCACCGGGTGTTCGCCTTGAGCCGGTCGAGCGCCACGACGCCCATCTCCGTCAGCACGAATGGGCGTGGCTTACGGTGGACCGGAAAACCCTCCCACTTCGCCAACGCCTGTCGGGCATGCTCCGCATCGATCCGCATGTCGGTCAGGCTACAGATCTTGAATGGCCAGGTTCGTCCGATGTGGTCTGTGTGATGGCCTTGGGCAGGGGTAGATCGATGGGATGAGGTATCCCGATGGAGGTGGGTTGTCCGCGCGGGGGCGGGCGAAGCGTGAGGCGGTGCGGCGGCAGGCGGCCGGGTGGTTCGCCGAGGACGTGTCGGTGCCGGAGATCGCGCGCAGGCTGCGGGTGTCGCAGACCGCGGTGTAGGGCTGGCGTCAGCGGTGGCGGGCCGGTGGTGAGCAGGCTCTGGCGTCGAAGGGGCCTGGTGGGTCTCGGTGCCGGCTGGATGAGGGGCGGCTGCGGCGGCTGGCCGATGCCCTGGAGCAGGGGCCGGCGGCGCATGGGTTCGGCGCCGATCAGCGGTGGACCCTGGCGCGGGTGTCGGACTTGATCGCTCGAATGTTCCGCACCCGGTACACGCTGCGTGGCACGGCGAACATCATGTATCGGCTTGGCTGGTCGGTGCAGGTTCCCGCGCATCGTGCGGTCGAGCGTGACGATGCCGGGATCGTCACTTGGCGGCGGGAGACGTGGCCGGCGGGAAAACGGTAGCGGCGCAGCGGCAGGCGTGGCTGGTCTTCGAAGACGAGGCCGGCCAGACGCTGCGCCCGCCAAAGGCGCGGACCTGGGGACGACGCGGCACCACCCCGGTCGTCCCGGTCTCGGGCAAGGGATCCGGTCGCGTCTCGATCGCCGGGTTGACCTGTTACCGACCCGGCCAGCGGTCGCGTTTCATCTACCGGACGATCGTGCATCGCGGCCGCAAGAACGAGCGCCGAAGCTTCAGCGAGCGCGACTACATCGCCCTGCTGGATGCCGCCCACCAACAACTCGACGGCCCGATCGTGTGTGTCTGGGACAACCTGAACACCCACGTCTCCGCCGCCATGCGGCAGATGATCGATGCCCGGAACTGGCTGACCGTCATCCGGCTACCGGCCTACGCCCCGGACCTGAACCCAACCGAGGCAGTGTGGTCCCACCTCAAACGCAGCATCGGCAACCTCGCCGTGACCGGCGTCGACCATCTCCTCGCGATCATCAAGAACCGGCTCAAGAGCATCCAGTACCGCACCGACCTACTCGACGGCTTCCTCGCTCACACCGGACTGACACTCGAACCCGACACAACCTGACCATTCAAGATCTGTAGCCACTCAGCGCTCGGCCGAGCGTCACGCACGTCCTGAGACCGGTTCGGCACGCCGGTCCTGAGACCCGACACTATGGCCGAAGCGTGTGCCTGGTCTCGCATGGTGGTTGACGAAACGGCGTCGCAGGACGCTTGACACGAGGTCGAGATCGATTAGGGCTTGTGTTGCCGTTCAGCGTAGGGCAGTCAGTTTGAGCGGGCGGGGCTTCCTGGTCGTTAGTCCTGCTGGCCCGGCCGGTTTTCGATGACGATGATCATCTCTTGGGTGTACTTGTCGAGGTCGTCGTGGAGCCATGCTTCGCCTGGGCGCAGTTGGTGGAAGCGGAAGGTTCCGTTGGTGTCGTTTGCGCTGGTGATGCAGCAGATCGGTGGCCTGTCGGGCAGGTTGGCGGCCAGGCCGATGATGACTCGGGACAGCAGCACGCCCTGTTTGAGCATGTGCAGTTGGTGTTCGTAGCTGATGTGTGGTGCGCCCTCGTCGTCGATGTCGACATGGATGACCGGATGGTCGTCGAGGTGCCAGGAGTTTCGCTGCGTTTCTCGGTAGGTGAGCTCGGTGAAGTCTGGGACCTTGAACGACAGCCCGGGGATGATCAGTCCGCCTCGTTCGTCGCGGGCCAGGCCTGCCGCGACGATCCTGAGGGCGAGCTCACCTACATCGATGTTGTCGAGGCCTGGAATGGCTGCGAATGGTTGATAGCCGAGGCCGCGGGCGGCTGCCTCGTTGAGCCGCATGCCGATCACTGCCGGAGCATGGCGTCCGGCATGGTCGGGGTCAAGGCAGTTACCGACGTTATGAGGCCGACCACGGCTCCCCACTTGACCGTCCAGACCCTCCACCCGCCGCGAACTTCTCGAACCTCAGGGTTTGATTCCGTGGCCTGTGCTTTCGTGGCCGCAGGCGGCCAGGGCGGGCAGGTCGAGGTCAGCGGCGGACCAGTTCAGAGCGGCGGCGGGATGGCAGAGGGCCGGCGCTGGTTGCGCTACGCCGGGCGGCTGCCGGGTGGTCTCTTCGGCAGCGCGCGCCTACTCGGAGGTCAGCTGCTGCGCCAGCCGATCCAGGCCGCCCTTGATCAGCTGCCCGTACTCGTCATCGCCAAGCGTGCCAATCCCCGCCTGCGCACTCTGGAGGTACTCACGGGCACGGCCGAGATCGCCGAGCTTGCGGTAGCACTCACCCAGGTTGAGGTGCAACGACGGATACAAACCGGCCACCGGCAGCGTCACCCCAGCCTGAGCAACCTGGGCATCGGTGAGCAAGTCGGCCGCCGCCAGCGCTCGCTGATCCCAGACCAACTCCTGGTGGACGTCGTCCTGCACATCGGCCATCGCGTGCGCGAGGACGCAAACGTGCAAAGGGTCGCCTCGCTCCCCGTCGATCTCATCCCAGATCTGCGCAAACAAGTCGCGAGCAGCCTCACGCTGGCCTTGATGATGATGCAACTGCACCCCTTGGTTAATGCGGGCGAGCGTTGCGTCGGTGATCATCGGCTGCTCCTGTACGGCTCATCTCGCGACGACGGCATGGATCGTACTTTGCTCGGGCCGAGCAAGCGGCTGAGTTCGTGTCTCATGGGATCTGGCGGCTCGGCGCACTCGTCTCACGGCGGCGACCACCCTGGTCGCAGCGCTGACAACCTTCGTCGGTGCTGTCGCGACCGTCGCGGCACTGTTCGTCGCCTGACGGCCAGGGAGCAGGGTCTACGTATGCTCTGCCCCCAGCCTGCTTTGGGCCGACAGCACGCTCATCGCCACCAGGCAGTGGGGCTTCCCACTTCACGTCAGGCACTCAAGTGATCTTGAGCTATCTTGATCAAGTTTATCCAACTCAATATGCACGCATGATCATCGGGCACGGATTCGGCACAACTGAGCCCGAAAACGGGTGTAAAACGTCAGGAGGCGTTGAGGAGTCCAGCCCCGCTCAGAGGCGGGATCTGCCCTTTCCGGGCGATGTCTACTTGGCTTCCGACATTAGTACGTGCAATCCGGGGGCCGATCAGGGACGATGGGCGCACGGACGTCGGTGATCCGGCCGGCGTCGGCCGTGTGGGTCGCTGTGCCCGTTCCCGGTCGGCGGTGGTAGGCAGGAGCCGCTGAACCGGGAGGGTGAACGCGATGCCTGACATACGACCCACGGTGGGCTCCGGTGCGCTGGTCCTCAACGCCACCTACGAGCCGCTGTGCGTCGTGTCGGTGCGTCGTGCCGCCATTCTCGTGCTCTCCGCCAAGGCGATCTGCGTCGCCGACGGCGAGGGCATCCTGCACAGCGCCCGCGACGCGCTGCCGGTGCCCTCGGTGGTCCGGCTCACCCGCTTCGTGCGGGTGCCCTACCGCACCCATGTCGGGCTCTCCCGCCGGGCCATCTTCGCCCGGGACAGCTGGCGCTGCGCGTACTGCCGGGGCCCCGCCGAGACGATCGACCACGTCTTCCCGCGCAGCCGGGGCGGCCGGCACGCCTGGGAGAACGTCGTGGCGGCCTGCGCCCGGTGCAACCACACCAAAGGCGACAAGACGCCGGCCGAGCTGGGCTGGCGGCTGCACGCGCTGCCGGCGGCCCCGAAGGGCACCGCCTGGCGGGTGCTCGGTCACCGGGCGCCGGATCCCCGCTGGGCCGACTGGCTCGACCTGCGCGAGCCCGAGGCCGCCTGACGAGAGGTCCTCGGCGTCCTGGAACGGCGCCTCAACCCTGACGTGCGCGGACCAGGGACGCGAAGACCACCACGTTGTCGGCGTATCCGGTCTCCCCGCCCACCCAGCGGCCGCCGCAGGTGATCAGGCGCAGCCGGGGGCGGCTGAAGTCCCCGAAGACCTCGTCCGCCGGCAGTTTGTCCTTGTCGAAGCGTTCGACCGAGTCGACCTCGAAGACCGCCACCGAACGGTCCTGCCGGGCGACCTCGATCCGGTCGCCGTCCCGCAGGTCCCGCAGCTTGTGGAAGACCGCCGGCCCGCTGGTGGTGTCGACGTGGCCGACGATCACCGAGGGACCGTACTGCCCGGGGGTCGGTCCCTGGTCGTACCAGGCGGCCTCCTGGGCGCGGGCGGCGTCCGGCACCGCGATGCTGCCGTCCGGGGCGATGCCGACGCCGTGCACTGGCGCCTCGACGTCGATCGGGTCGATGGCGATGCCGACGGGCCGGCTGGCGGGCAGCACCGGGAACTTCTTCGGCGCGGGCCGCAGCCCCGCGAGGAAGCGTTCCGGCAGCACGCTCACGCCGGCGACCCGCTCCACGCCGAGCATCGTGACGATCAGCACCATCAGCGTCCCGATCACCAGGACCGGCAGGCCGGGGCCCCGACCGGGGACCAGCCAGCGGCGGCCGGCCGGAATCCGGGACCGGGCGGGCAGCGGCCCGGCCGCCGGGTCGGTGGTGGGGACGCTCGCCGACACGGCCTCCCCGGCCACCCGGCGCAGCCGCCGGGCGGCCGCGGCCGCCGCCCGCCGTGCCCGCCGGGTGGTCGCCCGGACCCGGCCCGGATCCGATCGCCTCGTACGCCTGTGGGAGCCGGCCATGGCGACGGCGGGTCAGGAACCGGCCCCGGTCCGGCGGCGGTTGCCGAAGAAGCCGAAGCCCACGGCCAGGCCCACCACCGCGAGTCCGCCGACCAGCAGCATGGTGCCGGTGCCCGAGGCGCCGGCGGTGCCACCGCCCCCGGTCGCCGGGCCCTTGCTGGGCTGCTCCATGTTCAGCACCGTCAGCGTGGTGGTCGCGGTCCTGCCGTTGTCGCAGCGCAGGTCGACCGGGTAGTCGCCGGGCTGCTTGTTGCCCGGGATGGTGACGTGGCCGGTCAGGAAGCCGTTGTCCGGCCGCAGCGCCACCGGCCCGCCGAACGCGTCGGAGCGGACGGTGGCCTGACGGTTGTTGGTGTTGTCGCAGCTGGCCCGGATGCTCACCCGGGTACCGGCCTGCGCGCTGTTGGGCACCACCTCGACGAAGGTGTTCTCACCCGCCCAGGCGGGTGCGACGGTCGTCAGGACGAACGCCCCGACCAGGCCCAATACGGTCAGGGCGCGGGTCAGGGCACGTTGGAACGATGTGAGCACCGGCATGATCCCCCCTTCCGGTGACGATCACCGGAATCCTCCCCGGGCAACAGGGCCTGCTTTCCCGCTGGCCGGGGGGCAAACCCGGGCGGGTCAGCGGGCCTGGTCGGCCGGGGGCAGGGAGGTGACGGGCTGCCACTGGAGCGGGGTGGAGAGCACCATCGTGCTGGACGGCTGGCCGTACGGGGCGAGCCGGTCGATGACCGCCTCGAAGTCCCCGATCGAGCCGGCGGCCACCTTGAGCATGCTGCACGCGTCGCCGGTGATGCGGTGGATCTCCAGGATCTCGGGCCAGCCCGTCACGTCCGGGTCGTGCAGGATGCACCGCGCGCCGTAGCAGGACATCCGGATCAGCGCTACCACGGTGCGGCCGGCCCGGGTCAGGTCGACGTGGGCGTGGTAGCCGGTGATCACCCCGGACTCCTCCAGCCGGCGCACCCGCTCGGCCACGGCCGGCGGCGACAGGTGCACCCGGCGGGAGAGTTCGCTGAAGGAGAGGCGTGCGTCGGCCTGCAGTTCCCGGAGCAGTGCCCAGTCCATGTCGTCCATGCGGCGACCTTACTTTCCCGAAGCCGAATCCCCCTCATGCCTTCTGCGCCGCAGGTCAGATGGGGTAAGTGCCGTTGATCCGGCATTCCATTCGGGCGTTCCGCCGAGAGATCATGTCGGTCATCCCCGTAAACGGGCGGCTGCCGGCCGTCCCGGGTGACACAGAGCAGAGGGAGGCCACCGGTGGAGCAGACGGACCTGCGTGTACCCGTCCAGGCGGCGGTGCGCCCGGCGACCCCGCGGCAGCGCGCGGCCCGCGCCGCCCGCAACGGCGGCGAACCGACGCTGGAGTTCACCGAGCGGGTGCCGTACGACGCGTACGTGCAGGCCAGCACGCTGCACCGGTTGCAGCAGCCGCTGAGCGACGACCCCGGCGAGATGTCGTTCCTGATGGTCAGCCAGATCATGGAGCTGTACTTCGGGCTGACCTGCCACGAGTTGCGAGACGCCCAGCGGCTGCTGCGGGCGGACCGGGTGTGGGACGCGCTGGCCCCGCTGCGCCGTGCCGCGCTGCACCTGGAGGGGCTGAACGCGGCCTGGAAGGGTCTGCGCTGGATGACCCCGGCCGACTTCAACCGGTTCCGCAACCTGCTGGGCGAGGGCTCCGGCTTCCAGTCGGCGATGTACCGCCACCTGGAGTTCCTGCTCGGCCTCCGCGACGAGACGCTGATCCGGCCGTTCCGCCGGCAGACCGACGTGTACGCCGACCTGCGCGCCACCCTGACCGCGCCGAGCCTCTGGGACGACGTGCTCGCCCTGCTGGCCCGGCACGGCCACGACCTGCCGGCCGACCTGCTCGACCGGGATTTCACCGCCGAGCACCAGCCGCACGCCGACGTGGAGGCGGCCTGGGTACGGATCTACGCCGAGCCCGGGCCGGAGAACCACCTGCGGATGCTGGGCGAGGCGCTGACCGAGGTGGCCGAGCAGTTCGGCGACTGGCGGCAGCACCACGTCAAGGCGGTGCAACGCACAATGGGCGCCAAGGTCGGCAGCGGTGGCTCCGCCGGACTGGCGTGGTTGCAGCGCAGCATGGCCCGGGTGGTCTTCCCCGAGCTGTGGTCGGCCCGGACAGCGATGTGACCCGAGAGCGAGACAACCCCATGAACACCCCCGCACCTGAGTCGTCCGGGTTCGCCGCCGGTGAAGCCGAGGCACGCCGCCTCGACGCCGCCCACCCCGGGCACCGCCACCTGTTCCACGTGCCGCCGGCCGAGGGCGGGCGCTTCCGCGACGCCGCGTACCTGGCCGGCAACTCCCTGGGCCTGCAACCCCGGGCCACCCGCGACGAACTCATCGCCGACCTGGACGCGTGGCGCCGGCTCGGCGTCGAGGGGCACTTGGAGGCGGAGCGCGCCTGGCTGCCGTACCACGAACTGCTGACGGCGCCGGCGGCGCGACTGGTCGGCGCCGCCCCGGCGGAGGTCGTGGTGATGAACTCCCTGACGGTCAACCTGCACCTGCTGATGGTCAGCTTCTACCGGCCGGCCGGTGCGCGGACCAGGATCGTCATCGAGGACAGCGCCTTCCCCTCGGACAGCTACGCCGTGCGCAGCCAGGCCCGCTTCCATGGCCTCGACCCGGACACCACCGTCGTCCGGCTGCGCCCCCGCGCGGGCGAGGACACCCTGCGCACCGAGGACGTGACCGCCTACCTGGCCGCCGAGGGCGACAGCGTGGCGCTGCTGCTGCTCGGCGGGGTCAACTACCTCACCGGCGAGCTGATGGACATCCCGACGATCACCGCCGCGGGCCGCGCGGCGGGGGCCGTGGTCGGCTGGGACCTGGCGCACGCCGCCGGCAACGTCCCGCTGGCGCTGCACGACTGGGACGTCGACTTCGCCGCCTGGTGCTCCTACAAGTACCTGAACTCGGGGCCTGGCGCGCTGGCCGGCGTCTTCGTGCACGAGCGGCACCTCGGCGACCCGGCCCTGCCCCGCTTCGAGGGCTGGTGGAGCACCGAGGCGGCCACCCGGTTCGAGATGACCCCCGTCTCCCGGCCGCCGGCCACCGTCGAGGCCTGGCAGATCTCCAACCCGCCGATCTTCGCGATGGGCCCGGTGCGGACCTCGCTGGAGCTCTTCGACAGCGTCGGGATGCCCGCGCTGCGCGAGCGCAGCGTCCTGCTCACCGGCTACCTGGCCGGGCTGCTCGACGAGGTGACCGCGAACCGTCCGCTGACCGTGGTCACCCCGCGCGAGCCGGAGCGGCGGGGCTCCCAGCTCTCGGTGCGCATCGGCGCGGGCAGCGCGGCCGGGCTGGCCAAGCGGCTGCGGCACGAGCACGGCGTGATCGCCGACGCCCGTGAGCCCGACATCATCCGGTTCGCCCCGGTGCCGCTCTACTGCACGTTCCACGACTGCTGGCGGGTCGCCGACGCGCTGGCCGCCACCGTTGCGGAGGTGAGGAACTCATGACCGACCAGCGGGACGAGATCGCGGTGGTCGGCGCGGGACTGGCCGGCTGCCTGCTGGCCTGCTACCTGGCCCGGCGCGGCTACCCGGTGGCGCTCTACGAGCGGCGGCCCGACCCGCGTATCGGCACGGTCGAGCGGGGACGCTCCATCAACCTGGCGCTCTCCGAGCGGGGCCTGGACGCGCTGCGCCGCATCGGCCTGGAGGAGCAGGTGCTGGCGGACGGGCTGCCGATGCGCGGCCGGATGATCCACCCGGTGGAGGGGGAGGCGCAGTTCCAGTCGTACAGCGCCTCCGGCGACCGGGCGATCAACTCGATCAGCCGGGGCGCGCTGAACAACGCCCTGCTCGACGCGGCCACCAGCCTGCCCGGGGTGCGGGCCGTCTTCGACCACCGGCTCGTCGGGCTCGACCCGACCAGCGGCGGGATGACCTTCGAGACCCCGCAGGGCGCGGTCACGGCCACCGCGTCGGTCGTCCTCGGCAGCGACGGCGCCGGCTCGGCGGTGCGCGGGCATCTGCTGGCGTACGGGCTGCTGACCGAGAGCGTGGACTTCCTCGACTACGGCTACAAGGAGCTGACGATCCCGCCGCTCGGCGGGGACTTCGCCCTCGACCCGGAGGCGCTGCACATCTGGCCGCGCGGCACCTCGATGATGATCGCGCTGCCGAACCCGGACCGCTCGTTCACCTGCACGCTCTTCTGGCCCACCCACGGCACCGCCAGCTTCGCCTCGCTGGGCAGCCCGGCGGCCATCGAGCGGTACTTCGCCGAGCACTACCCGGACCTGCCGCCGCTCGCCCCCGGCCTCGTCGACGACTACCAGCACAACCCGGTGGGCGTGCTCGGCACCGTCCGCTGCACCCCGTGGCAGGCGTACGGGAAGGTCGGCCTGCTCGGCGACGCGGCGCACGCCATCGTCCCGTTCTACGGCCAGGGCGCGAACTGCGCCTTCGAGGACGTGGTCGAGCTGGACCGTTGCCTGGACGAGTGCGCCGACGACTGGTCCGAGGCGCTGCCGCTGTTCCAGCAGCGGCGGCAGGAGAACGCCGAGGCGATCGCGCAGATGGCGCTGGCCAACTTCGTGGAGATGCGGGACAAGGTCGCCTCGCCGCTGTTCCAGGCCGGCCGGAAGGTCGAGCACGCGCTGGAGCGGGTGCTGCCGGGCCGGTACGTTTCCCGGTACGAGCTGGTGTCCTTCTCGACCACCCCGTACGCCCAGGTGCGTCGTCGGGTCCGCCGGCAGCACCGGGTGCTCGGGGTGGTGGCCGCCGGGGTGGCGGCGTTGCTGGCCGGCGCGGTCGGCCTCACGATCAACCGAGAGAGGCGTCGATGACGGTGACCTGGGATCCCCGGCTGATGGCCGGTGGGGCGCCCGACGGCCCGGAGCTGCTGCGCAACTTCGTCGGCGGCGAGTTCGTGGAGGCCGGTCGACGGTTCACCAAGCGCAGCCCGGTCACCGGCGAGCCGGTCTTCGAGGTCGCCGAGGCGGACCGGGCGTGCGTCGACGACGCGGTCGCCGCCGCGCGGGCGGCGCTGCGTGGGCCGTGGGGCCGGATGGGGGAGCGGGAGCGCGCGGAGGTGCTGCGCCGGGTCGCCGACGAGTTGGAGCGCCGCTTCGACGACCTGGTCACCGCCGAGGTCGCCGACACCGGCAAGTCGATCTCGCAGGCGCGGACGTTGGACATCCCGCGCGGCGCGGCGAACTTCCGCGCCTTCGCGGAGATCGTGGCGACCGCGCCGACAGAGTCCTTCACCACGGTCACCCCGAGCGGCGGCCGGGCCCTGAACTACGCGGTCCGCAAGCCGGTCGGCGTGGTCGCGGTCATCGTGCCGTGGAACCTGCCGCTGCTGCTGCTCACCTGGAAGGTCGCTCCCGCGCTGGCCTGCGGCAACGCCGTGGTCGTGAAGCCCAGCGAGGAGACGCCCGCCTCGGCGACCCTGCTCGCCGAGGTGATGGCCGCCGCGGGCGTGCCCGACGGGGTGTTCAACCTGGTGCACGGCTTCGGCCCGGACTCGGCCGGGGAGTTCCTCACCCGGCACCCGGGGGTGGACGCGATCACCTTCACCGGCGAGTCGGCCACCGGGAGCACCATCATGAGGGCGGCGGCCGAAGGCGTGAAGGCGGTCTCCTTCGAGCTGGGTGGCAAGAACGCCGGTCTGGTCTTCGCCGACGCCGACCTCGACGCGGCGGTGGCCGGCTCGGTGCGCTCCAGCTTCACCAACGGCGGCCAGGTCTGTCTCTGCACGGAGCGGATCTACGTGCAGCGCCCGGTGTTCGAGGAGTTCACCGCCCGGCTCGCCGAACGGGCCGGGAAGCTCGCGTACGGGTGGCCCGCCGACGAGGCCACGGTTAACATGCCGCTGATCTCGCACCAGCACCGCGACAAGGTGCTCGGCCACTACGAGCTGGCCCGCACCGAGGGCGCCGAGGTGCTCACCGGGGGCGGCACGCCGCGCTTCGGCGACGCCCGCGACGGCGGCGCGTACGTGCTGCCGACGGTGCTGACCGGGCTGGGCCCGCAGGCCCGCACCAACACCGAGGAGATCTTCGGCCCGGTGGTGCACGTCGCGCCGTTCGACGACGAGGACGAGGCGTACGCGCTGGCCAACGGCACCCCGTACGGCCTGGCGGCGACGGTCTGGACCCGCGACGTCGGCCGGGCCCACCGGGCGGGCACCCGGCTCGACGCCGGCATCGTCTGGGTGAACACCTGGTTCCTGCGCGACCTGCGCACCCCGTTCGGCGGGGTCAAGGCGTCCGGCATCGGGCGCGAGGGCGGCGTGCACTCACTCGACTTCTATTCCGAACTCACCAACGTCTGCGTGGACTTTTCATGATCGATTACGAGGTCGCTGCCGGGGAACTCATCGAGGCGCGCGAGGACGGCAAGCCCTGCCCGCCGCTGCGCGGGCGGCTGCTGCCCGAGGGGGACGTCACGTCCGCGTACGCCGTCCAGCAGCTCCAGGTGCGGCAGTGGTTGCAGCGGGGTCACCGGCGGGTGGGCGCGAAGATCGGGCTGACCTCCCGGGCGGTGCAGGAGAGCTTCGGTGTTTTCCAGCCGGACTTCGGGGTGCTGCTGGACAGCATGGCGGTGCCCGACGGCGCCGAGGTCGCCATGGACCGGCTGCTCCAGCCCCGGGTCGAGGCGGAGGTCGCGTTCGTGCTCGGCGCGGACCTGCCCGACGAGCGGGTCACGAGCGCGGACGTGATCCGGGCGGTCGACCACCTGCTGCCGGCGATCGAGATCGTGGATTCGCGGGTCGCCGGGTGGGACATCTCGATCGTGGACACCGTCGCGGACAACGCCTCCAGCGGCCTGTTCGTGCTGGGTACGGCGCCGCGTCGGCTGGCCGACGTGGACCTGCGGCTGTGCGGCATGGTCCTGGAGCAGGCCGGTGAGCCGGTCTCGGTCGGGGCGGGCGCGGCCTGCCTGGGCAACCCGCTGCACGCGGTGGAGTGGCTGGCGCGGACGATGGCGCGCTCCGGCGACCCGTTGCGCGCGGGCGACGTGGTGCTGTCCGGGGCGCTCGGCCCGATGGTGCCGGTGACGCCGGGCGCGGCGTACGAGGCGCGGATCTCCGGCCTCGGTTCGGTGCGGACCTGTTTCGGGAGGGCGGCCTCATGACCGTCGGCGTGGCGGTGATCGGGTCCGGCAACATCGGCACCGACCTGATGATCAAGGTGCTCCGGCTGTCGGAGTCGCTGCGGATGGTGGCGATGGCCGGCATCGACCCCGACTCGGACGGCCTGGCGCGGGCCAGGCGGCTCGGGGTGGCGACGACCGCCGGGGGCGTCGACGGGCTGGTGGCGATGCCGGAGTTCGCCGATGTCGAGCTGGTGTTCGACGCCACCTCGGCGGGTGCGCACCGGCACAACGACGCGGTGCTGGCCGCGCACGGCCGCACGGTGGTCGACCTGACCCCGGCGGCCATCGGCCCGTACGTGGTGCCGCCCGTGAACCTCGACGAGCACCTGCACGAGCGGAACGTCAACATGGTGACCTGCGGCGGGCAGGCGACCGTGCCGATCGTCGCCGCCGTCGGCCGGGTCACGCCCGTGGCGTACGGGGAGATCGTGGCGTCGATCGCGTCGAAGTCGGCGGGGCCGGGGACGCGGGCGAACATCGACGAGTTCACCGAGACCACCGCTCGGGCGATCGAGGTCGTGGGCGGCGCCGGGCGGGGCAAGGCGATCATCGTGCTCAACCCGGCGGATCCGCCGCTGCTGATGCGCGACACCGTCTACTGTCTCTGCCCGGACGCCGACGCCGACCGGGCCGCGATCGCCGCCTCCGTGGCGCAGATGGTGGCCACGGTGCAGGAGTACGTTCCCGGCTACCGGCTGAAGCAGGACGTGCAGTTCGACCGGGTCGACACGTACGTGCCTGCGCTGGGTCGGCACCTGACGGGGTTGCAGGTGTCGGTGTTCCTGGAGGTCTCCGGCGCCGGGCACTACCTGCCGGCGTACGCGGGGAACCTGGACATCATGACGTCGGCCGCGCTGCGTACCGCGGAGCGGCTGGTCGCGCTGCGGCCCGAGGCCGTTTCGGAGGTCCTCTCATGACTGACCTGTACATCCAGGACGTGACGCTGCGCGACGGTATGCACGCGATCGCCCACCGCTACACCGTCGAGCAGGTACGCACGATCGCCGCCGCGCTGGACGCGGCGGGGGTGGCCGCGATCGAGGTGGCGCACGGTGACGGGCTCGCCGGCTCCAGCGTCAACTACGGCCACGGCGCGGCCAGCGACGCCGAGTGGATCGCGGCGGCGGCCGACGTGATGACGACCGCGAAGCTGACCACCCTGCTGCTGCCCGGCATCGGCACGATCGCCGATCTGAAGGCGGCGAAGGCGCTCGGCGTGACCAGCGTCCGGATCGCCACCCACTGCACCGAGGCCGACATCTCCGCCCAGCACATCGCGTGGGCACGGGAGAACGGCATGGACGTGGCCGGCTTCCTGATGATGTCGCACATGTCCGACCCGGCCGGGCTCGCCGCGCAGGCGAAGCTGATGGAGTCGTACGGGGCGCACTGCGTCTACGTCACCGACTCCGGCGGCCGGCTGCTGATGTCGGACGTGGCGCAGCGGGTGGACGCGTACCGGCAGGTGCTGGAGCCGGAGACGCAGATCGGCATCCACGCCCACCACAACCTGTCCCTCGGGGTGGCCAACAGCGTGGTCGCGGTGGAGCACGGCCGGATCCTCGGCGACGGCCCGCCCGGTTCGCCGTCCGGGCGGACGGTGCGGGTGGACGCCTCGCTGGCGGGGCAGGGCGCCGGGGCCGGCAACGCGCCACTGGAGGTGTTCGTCGCGGTCGCCGAGCTGCACGGCTGGCAGCACGGCTGTGACGTGTTCGCGTTGATGGACGCCGCCGACGACATCGTCCGGCCGTTGCAGGACCGGCCGGTGCAGGTGGACCGGGAGACGCTCTCCCTCGGCTACGCCGGGGTGTATTCGAGCTTCCTGCGGCACGCCGAGCGGGCCTCGGACCGCTACGGCGTGGACGTCCGGTCGATCCTGGTCGAGTTGGGCCGTCGCCGGATGGTCGGCGGCCAGGAAGACATGATCGTCGACGTGGCGCTGGACCTGGCCGGCGACCGCGAGCAGAAGGAGGAGATGCTGTGATCGGGCCGGACACCGCGGGGATCGCCGAGCGGTTGGGAGTGGCGGCCGACACCGCCACCGCGATCGGGCAGCTGGCCGCCGAGACCGGTCTCGACGTCGACGCCGCGTACGCGGTGCAGACCGCGCTGATCCAGCGCCGGCTGGACCGGGGCGAGCGCCTTGTGGGGCTGAAGATGGGCCTGACCAGCAAGGCGAAGATGGCCCAGGTCGGCGTGGACGAGGTGATCTGGGGCCGGCTCACCGACACCATGCGGGTGCCCGACGGCGGCAGCGTCGACCCGGCCGCCTTCATCCATCCCCGGGCCGAGCCGGAGGTGGCGTTCCTGCTGGACCGGCTCCCCGAGCCCGGCGAGCCGGTCGGCGACTTCACCGACGCGGTCCGGGCCGTCGCCCCGGCGATCGAGCTGATCGACTCCCGGTACGCGAACTTCACCTTCTCCCTGCCGGACGTCGTCGCCGACAACGCCTCGGCCGCCGCGTTCGTCATCGGGCCGTGGAGCCCGGTGCCGGACGGGGTGGAGAACCTGGGCGTGGTGCTGGAGGTCGACGGACGGGTGGCGGAGGTCGGCTCGACCGCCGCCATCCTCGGCGACCCCCGACGGGCCCTCGACGAGGGCATCCGCCTCGCCGGCCGGCACGGGGTGCGGCTGCGCGAAGGCTGGGTCTTCCTCGCCGGTGCCGCCACCGCCGCCGTGCCGCTGCGCCCCGGCGCCCACGTCCGCGCCGTGGTGGAGAAGCTCGGCACGGCCTCGTTGCGGGCGTCGGCATGAGCGGGCAGGCGCGGGTCGTCGCGGGCAAGGCCGTCCCCCGGGGCGCCTTCCCGCACGTCAAGGTGGCCGGCGGGTTCGTCTTCGTGTCCGGTACGTCGTCCCGGCGGCCGGACAACACCTTCGCCGGGGTCGAGGTCGACGAGTTCGGCACCACGAACCTCGACATCCGGGCGCAGACCCGGGCCGTGATCGGCAACATCGGGGACCTGCTGCGTTCGGTCGGCGCCGACCTCTCCGACCTGGTGCAGGTCACGACCTACCTGGTCAACATGAACGACTTCGGTGGCTACAACGAGGTGTGGGCCGAGTTCTTCGACGCGACCGGCCCGACCCGCACCACGGTGGCCGTGCACCAGTTGCCGCACCCGCACCTGCTCATCGAGATTCAGGCCGTGGCCCTTCTTCCGTCAGGAGGTCAGTCGTGAGTGAGATCGCGGAGCCGTTCAGCTTCCCCGGTTGGATCGCGGAGAACCAGCACCTGCTCAAGCCGCCGGTCGGCAACCGGGAGATGTTCCCGGGCGGGGACGACTTCATCGTGATGGTGGTGGGCGGGCCGAACCAGCGCACCGACTTCCACGTCGACCCGTACGAGGAGTTCTTCTACCAGGTCAAGGGCAACATGCACGTCAACCTGATGACCCCGGAGGGGCCGCGTACGGTGCACGTGCGCGAGGGCCAGATGTGGATGCTGCCGCGCAACACCCCGCACTCGCCGCAGCGCCCGGAGGCCGGCTCGATCGGCGTGGTCGTGGAGCGGGTCCGCGAGGAGGGCACGCTGGAGAAGTTCCAGTGGTACTGCACCGAGTGCGGGCACCGGGTGCACGAGGTGGAGTTGCAGGTCAGGGACATCGCCGCCGACCTGCCCCCGGTCTTCGCGGCGTTCTACGCCGACGAGGCCGCGCGTACCTGCGCGAACTGCGGCGCGCTGCACCCGGGCAAGGGCTGATGCCCGCCGGGCCCGGGCCGGGGCGGCCTCCGGTGGTCGACGTGCACACGCACGTCGTACCGAAGGGATGGCCGGACCTCGGCGCGGCGTGCGGCGGGTCCGGTTGGCCCTGGCTGCGGGTCGACTCCGAGCGCGCCGCCATGATCATGGTGGGGGAGACGGAGTTCCGCCCCGTCGGGGCGGAGTGCTGGGACGCGCCGACCCGGCTCGGCGACATGGACGCCGACGGCGTGGACGTGCAGGTCGTCTCACCCACGCCGGTCTTCTTCAGCTACGACCGCCCCGCCGACCAGGCGGTGAAGGTGGCGCGGATCTTCAACGACCTCACCCTGGAGGTCACCGCCGGCGGTGGCGACCGGCTGGTGCCGTTCTGCCAGGTGCCGTTGCAGGACCCGGCGGCGGCCTGCGCCGAACTGGACCGCTGCCTCGCGGCGGGCCACGCCGGGGTGGAGATCGGCAACCACGTCGGCGACCGCGACCTGGACGACGCCGGGATCGTGGAGTTCCTGACGCACTGCGCCGAGGTGGGCGCCCCCGTCTTCGTGCATCCCTGGGACATGCCGGGCGGCCCCCGGCTGGACCGGTGGATGGCCCGCTGGCTCGTCGGGATGCCCGCCGAGACGCACCTGTCGGTGCTGGCGCTGATCCTCGGCGGCGTCTTCGACCGGGTGCCGGACACGCTGCGGATCTGCTTCGCGCACGGCGGCGGCAGCTTCCCGTTCTGGCTGGGCCGGGCCGACAACGCCTGGCACCGCCGGGGCGACCTGGTACGCGGGGCCTCGACCGCCCCACCCAGCTCGTACGTCGACCGGTTCAGCGTCGACTCGGTGGTCTTCTCCACGCCGGCGCTGCGGCTGCTGGTCGACACGATGGGCGCCGAGCGGGTGCTCCTCGGCAGCGACTACCCGTACCCGCTGGGGGAGCGGCCGGTCGGCCGGGTGGTGCGCGAGGCGGACTTCCTCACCGGAGAACAGGGCGACATGCTGCTCGGCGGCAACGCGCTGCGCTTCCTCGGCCGCTGACGGTGGTCCGTCGTACGCGAGGCGGCCGGTCGTGTCGTTCGGCGCAGCGGCGGTGGGACCAGGCAGGATGACGGGATGGCCGAGCCGCACGACCTGACCGCGCTGGAGCAGGCCGCCGCGATCGCCGGGGGCGAGCTGTCCAGCGTCGAGTTGGTCGAGCACCACCTGACCCGGGTCGACGCGCTGGCCGACACCGTCGGCGCTTTCGTCACGGTGACCGCCGAGCGGGCCCGGGCGGCGGCCCGCGCCGCCGACGCCGTTCCCGTCGACGAGCGCGGCCCGTTGCACGGCGTACCGACCGCGATCAAGGACCTCACCCTCACCGCCGGGGTGCGCACCACCTTCGGCTCGGCGGCGTTCGCCGACTTCGTGCCGCCGGTGGACGCCGACGTGGTCCGGTTCATGGCGGAGGCCGGGCTGGTCAGCCTGGGCAAGACCACCACCTCCGAGTTGGGCTGTTCGCTCTACTCGGAGGGGCTCGTCGCGCCGCCGGCCCGTAACCCGTGGGACTTGGCGTACACGGCCGGCGGCTCCAGCGGGGGAGCGGCGGCGGCCGTCGCGGCCGGGCTGGTGCCGGTCGCCCAGGGCTCCGACGGCGGCGGCTCGCTGCGCATCCCCGCCTCGCTGTGCGGCCTGGTCGGCTACAAGCCGAGCCGGGGTCTGGTCTCCGGCGGGCCGGTCGGCTCCGGCGCCTTCGGCCTGCCGACCAGCGGGCCGATCGGGCGTACGGTCGCCGACGTGGCGGCGCTGCTCGACGTGCTGGCCCGGCCGGTGCCCGGCGAGCCCTACCTGGCGCCCGCCCCGCCCGCCGGCGGCTGGCTCGGCGCGGCGCGGGCAGCCGACCCGGGACGGCTGCGGGTCGGGCGGTTCACCACCCCGATGCTCGCCGACGAGCCGGTCCACCCCGACTGTCTCGCCGCCGTGGACCGGGCGGCGGCGCTGCTCACCGCCGCCGGCCACGAGGTGGTCGACGTCCCCGCGCCCCTCGGGCCCGCGGTGTGGCCGCTGTTCGAGATCGTCTGGTACGTGCTGGCGCTCGCGCCGGTGCCGCTCGAGCGGGAGAGCGCACTGCTGCCGTTGACCCGTCACCTGCGGGCCCGGGGCGCGGAGGTCTCCGCCGCCACCCTCGCCGCCACGCTCGGCGAACTCCAGGCGCAGGTACGCCTCGGTGTCCGCCGCACCGCCGGCTGTGACCTGCTGCTCTGCCCCACCCTCGCCGCGCCGCAGGCGCCGCTGGGCTGGTTCGCGGAGGGCGGCGACCCGGCGGCGGACTTCGACCGGCAACGCCGCTTCTCGCCGTACTGTGCCGTCTTCAACGTCACGGGTGATCCGTCCGTCTCGCTGCCGGTGGGTGTCACCGCCGAGGGGCTGCCCGTGGGGGTTCTGCTCACCGGCCGGTACGGCGACGACGCGAGGTTGATCGCCACGGCTGCGCAACTGGAGCACTCCAGTGGCGGATGGGATCGCCACCCCGCAATTTGGCGGGCCGTGGGCTCCGCTAACGTGAATAGCAGCGGTGTCGGGCGGTCGGCGCCATGATCGTCCACCCGACCCGGATCCTTGAGGTCTCTTCTTCCGCCTGGGGGCGTTGGGATTGTCTGTAACCGAGACGTTGCTGGTTTTCGTCGGCATCCCGGCGGCCGCGGTGCTGGTGATCGCCGGCCTGGCCTACGCCGGCAGCAGTGGTGACGGTGGTGGCGGCGCCAAGCGCTACCGGCCGGGCCGGTCCTTCGACTTCACTCCGGTCTGGTTCGTGGGCCGGCCGGAGCAGCTGGCCGACTCGGCCGGCACCGCCCTGGCAGCGGGCGCGCAGGCGCCGGCGCTGACCAGCCACAAGCTCGAGCGGGCCGGCGTCGAGGCGCCGGCCGGTGGAACCGGAGGCGCAAGTGACCGTTGGTGAGAAGCAGGCGGGGGCGCAGAACCCGCCCGAGGTGCTCGACGGGCCGTTCTCGACCCGCCAGTTGCTGCGCATCGACGAGGCCCTGCGTCTGGCCGACCAGGGCACGGGCCTGGTCTTCTCGGTGTTCGTCGGCGGGCTCGACGAGCCGATCCGGGAGCACGCCGAGCGGCTGCACCACCAGCTCGCCGAGCCCGACCGGTCGATCCTGATCGCGGTGTCGCCCAACCAGCGGCAGCTGGAGATCGTCACCGGCCGGCACGCCCGCAAGCGCATCCCCGACACGTACGCCCGGCTCGCCGCGCTCTCCATGGTGGCGGCCTTCGGCGGCGGCGACCTGGCCGGCGGCATCATCAACGGCCTCGACCAGCTCGCCAGCCACGCCGGCAAGGGCTGAGCCCGCACACCTCGTAACCTCGCACCGAAGCCCGGTCCGCATGGCGGACCGGGCTTCGTCGTGTGTGCTGCCGAGGCGGGAGATCGCGGAACGGAGCGGCCCCGGACAGGGCCCGCGCGCCAGGATCTCGCTGCTGCGGGCCGCGAGGGCCGGCGCGGGCTCGCGCCCACGCCGGCCCTCGCGACGCGTACCGTCCGGTCAGGCGCTGCGGGCGTCCCGCTCGCGGGCGCGGAGGGCGCGGAGGACGCCGTCGCGGCCCTCGGCCACCAGCCGGCGCAGCGACGTCGGGTGGCCCTCGCCGGCCAGCCACGCGTCGGTGGCCGCCACCGTGTCGTCGTCCACCAGGTACGCCGGGTACGCCAGCTGCGCGAACTCCTGCGCCGGCTCGCTGTCCCGGTTGCCCCAGACCTGGTCGACCACGGCGAAGTACTTCTCCCGGTAGGGCACGAGCAGCTCCATCTGCGCCGCGTGGGTGAAGCCCTGCAACAGCGCCCGGTTACGCCAGTTCGGCAGCGACTCCGGGCCGGTCAGCTCGGCCCAGACGGCGGCCTTGTTCTCCGCCGTCGGCACCAGCGCGTGCGCCTGCGCGGCCTCCCGCTCGCCGCTGGCCGTCCGGTCCCCGGCCAGCTCGGCCTCGATCTCGGCGACCCCGGCCGCGCCGTTGGCGACCAGCTCGGCCAGCACGGCCCAGCGCAGCTCGGTGTCGATGGCCAGGCCGGCCGGGACGTCGTTGCCGGCCAGCCAGCCACGCAGGGTGGCCAGGTCCTCGGCGGAGCGGGCCGCCGAGGCGTACGCACGGGCCCAGGTGAGCTGGAATCCGCTGCCCGGCTCCGCCGCCGCCACCGCCGTCCGCGCGGTGCGGGCCAGCTCCGCCCAGCCGGTCGGCGCCCAGGCCGGGTCGGCGTAGAAGGTGAGCGCCGTGGTGGCCTGGCGCAGGGTGGCGTTGACCAGGTTGATGTCGGTCTCGGCGGGCAGCCCGGCCAGCACCAGCGCCAGGTAGTCGCGGGCGGCCAGCTCGGAGTCGCGGGTCATGTCCCACGCGGCGGTCCAGCACAGCGCGCGGGCCAGCGACGACTCGAAGCCGGCGATGTGCTGCACCACGTTGGCCATCGACCCCTCGTCGAGGCGCAGCTTGGTGTACGTGAGGTCGTCGTCGTTGAGCAGCAGCACGTCGGCGGCGGGCACGCCGTGCAGGGCGGTCAGCTCGGTCCGCTCACCGGTGACGTCGACCTCGTACCGCTCGCGGCGGACCAGCCGGCCGTCGGTCAGGTCGTAGAGGCCCACCCCGATCCGGTGCGTACGCAGCGTCGGGTGCCCGGCGGGCGCCTCCTGGAGGACCACCACCCGCTCGTAGTTGCCGTCCGCGCCGACCGTCAGCTCCGGCCGCAGGGTGTTGACCTGCGCCGTCTCCAGCCACTGGGCGGCGAACTTGCGCAGCTCCCGGCCGGACGCCGCCTCCAGCTCGGTGAGCAGGTCGTCGAAGGTGGCGTTGCCCCAGGCGTGCTTGGCGAAGTAGGCCCGCAGACCGGCCAGGAACGGCTCCTCGCCGACGTACGCGACCAACTGCTTGAGCACGCTCGCGCCCTTGGCGTAGGTGATGCCGTCGAAGTTGACCTCGACCGCCTCCAGGTCCGGCATCTCGCAGTAGACCGGGTGGGTGGAGGAGAGCTGGTCCTGCCGGTAGCCCCAGTTCTTCCGGATGGACAGGAACGTCGTCCATGCCTCGCGGAACCGGGTGGCGTGGGTGTTGCACCAGTGGCTGGCCCACTCGGCGAACGACTCGTTCAGCCACAGGTCGTTCCACCAGCGCATGGTGACCAGGTCACCGAACCACATGTGCGCCAGCTCGTGCAGGATCGTGTTCGCCCGCTGCTCGTACTCGTAGTCGGTGACCTGCGAGCGGAAGATGTAGTGCGACTCGGCGTGCGTGACGCAGCCGAAGTTCTCCATCGCGCCGGCGTTGAAGTCGGGCACCCACAGCTGGTCGTACTTGGGGAGCGGGTAGCGCACGCCGAACTGCTCGTGGAAGAAGTCGAAGCCCTGCTTGGTGACCAGGAAGAGGTCGTCCGAGTCGAGGTGCTGCGCCATCGAGGCCCGGCAGAACGCGCCCAGGTCGATGCCGTCGTGACTGTCCCGCACCTCGTGGTACGGCCCCGCGCAGAGGGCGGTGATGTAGGTGCTCATCCGCACCGACGTGGCGAGGTGGACCGTCTTCAGCCCCTCGCCCGCCGCCTCCTCCCGCTCCACCGGCATGTTCGAGACCACCTTCCAGTGGTCCGGGACGGTGGCGTGCCAGGTGTAGACGCTCTTCAGGTCGGGCTGGTCGAAGCAGGCGAAGACCCGTTGGGCGTCGGCCGTCTCGAACTGGCTGTAGAGGTAGGTCTCGCCGTCGACCGGGTCGACGGTGCGGTGCAGGCCCTGCCCGCTGTTCGAGTACGCGAAGTCCGCCTCGACGACCAGCGTGTTCTCGCTGTCCAGTCCCGACAGCGTCAGGCCCTTCTCGGCAGACCAGTCGCTCAGGTCCACCGGCGCGCCGTTCAGCGTGGCGGACCGCACGGAGTCGGCGGCCAGCTCGATGAAGGTGCTCGCGCCGGGCTCCAGGCAGCGGAACCGGACCTCGGTGGTCGAGCGGAAGGTGCGAGCCTCGGCTGCCCGCACGGCGGACGAGAGATCCAGACTGATGTCGTATCCGGTCACGTCGAGCAGGCGGGCCCGCTCGGTGGCCTCGACCTGCGTCAGGTTGCGCACTCCCGGCACTTTTCGTCTCCATCCCGTTTCGCCGCACGCCCTGTTGGCGCCGTCATCGACCGCTCGTGACGGCCGGATTCGAGTCTTCCATGCACGAACACTCCGTGGTGGGCGAGGTCACGCTCTCATTCCCCTGCCCGCGGGCAGTTGCCGGGGTGAGGATCGGGCAAGGCGCCGGGAGGCCGGCGCACCCGTCGTGAAGGGACCAACCGTGAGCGAGCGCGCCGCCGTAGACATGTGGTTCGACCCCCTCTGCCCGTGGGCGTGGATCACCTCTCGATGGCTGCTGGAGGTCGAGCAGGTCAGGGACGTGGACATCCGGTTCCGTGTGATGAGTCTGGCGGTGCTCAACGAGGGCCGGGAGCTGCCCGAGCCGTATCAGGAGCTGATGCGGACCGGCTGGGGCCCGGTGCGGATCTGCATCGCGGTGGAACAGCGGTACGGCCAGGACGCCGTCCGGAAGCTGTACACCGCGCTCGGCACCCGGATCCACCTCGGGCAGGAGAAGCTCGGACCAAAGCTGTTCACGGCCGCGCTGGCCGACGTCGGGCTCGACCCGGCGCTGGCCGACGTCGCCGAGGACACCGGCCACGACGAGGCGCTGCGGGCCAGCCACGAGGCCGGGATGCGTCCGGTCGGCACCGACGTCGGGACCCCGGTGATCCACGCCCCCGGCCCGGACGGCGGCACGGTCGCCTTCTTCGGCCCGGTGATCACCCCGGCACCGAAGGGCGAGGCCGCCGGCCGGCTCTGGGACGGCGTCCTGCTGGTCGCCGCCACCCCCGGCTTCTACGAGCTGAAGCGCTCCCGCGACCGCGACCCGATCTTCGACTGACAAGACCCCACCCCTCAGACCTTCTCCCGTCGATCAAGAGGTTCGGGTCAGGTGCGGTCGCTGATTCCTGACCAAACCTCTTGATCGACGGGTGAGGGCGGCCCGGGGTGGGGGTGGGGTGGGCGGGCGGGGTGGCGTCACCGGGGTGGCGGCGGGATCGTTGGCCCCGGTGTCCGCCGCAGCGACCCGCAGGGCCGCACCCCGCAGCTCGTGGAGGCAATCCCGATGGCCAAGCACCGTGCGTCCGGTGACGATCCGTCGACCCGGAAGGGGGTGACCGAGCGCCCGGACACGGCGTACTGGTCGGTCGACGACTCCCCCTGGCAAACGGTCCGCCCCGACCTTCCCGACCACATGGTGGACCTGCTCGCCCCGCCGATCGTGGTCGGCGTAGCCCGCGTGCCGGTCACCTGCCGGCTCACCCCTCCGCCCGACCTCCGGCCCACCGCGCCGCCTGACGCCCGGCCAACTGCGCCGGCCGATGTTCGGCCGACCGCGCCGGCCGATCCCCGGCCCGCCCTGGACGATCCACGGTCCGTCGTCCCGGCCGGGTACCGGAGGACCGTGCCCGCCGGACCGGGTTCGCCGGGCCGTCGACCGGCGGGGGCCACCGCGCCGGGCGGTCGGCACCGACAGGCGGCGGGACGCCCCGACCGCACCTCCTGAGCCCGGCGCCCGCCCCCGGTGGCTCTTTCATCTGGTGGACCCGTGCGGGTCCCGCGCCGACGGAGTTCGGCTCGCCGGTAGCGTCTTGGCACATGACGGTCGTGCATCCGATCGCCCGGGCCTGGATCACCACTGGCGGCACCGGCGCGCAGAACTACGACGAGTTCGCCGACGACGCGGAGATCACCGCGATCATCGAGGAGAACCCGCATAGTGCCCTCGGCATCGAGATGCCGCACCGGGCGCCGGAGAGCCTGGGGAAGTCCTTCCTCGACGCCCTGCCGGACGCGGTCACCCGCCTCGCCGAGGCCAAGGCCGACGGCAGCTACACCCCCGCCGAGCAGGTCGTGGTCCTCTACCGGATCAGCGCGCCGGAGGAGGAGAACGCGTACGGGCTTTGGGCCATGACCGACACCGACCAGATCTCCACCCGGGCCGACGAGCCCGGTCTGGTCATCCGCAACGAGGACGTCTTCATCGCCAAGGTGCGGGAGCGGGTGGCCCTCGCCGAGGCGCTGGGCCACCTGCTGTCGCCCGTACTCCTGCTGCAGGCCGGGCGCGGCGACGAGCTGCACGCCGCCCTCGCGGCGGCGACCGACGCGGCCGGGGCGCCAGCGGCGACCGACACCGACCAGGCCGGGCGCACCCACGCCATCTGGCTGCTCGGGCCGGGCCCGCGCCAGGACGAGCTGACCGCCCTGGCCGGCGGCGGCGAGCTGGTCGTGGCCGACGGCAACCATCGGAGCCTGGCCGCGCAGACCGGTGGGCTGCCGCGCTTCCTGTCGGTGATCACCACCCCGGCGTCGGTGGCGATCCAGCCCTACAACCGGCTGGTCAGCGAGCTGGCCACCACCGCCGACGACCTGCTCGCCCGGCTCCGCGCCGCAGGCGCGGAGATCAGCCCGATCGACGGCCCGGTCGAGGTCCCGGCGGCCGGCGGCACCGTCCACCTCCGCCTTCCCGACCAGGGGTACGCGGTCAGCCTGCCGCACGTCGGCGAGAACCGGCTGGAGAACCTGGACCACGCCCTGGTCGAGCGGCTGCTGCTGCGCGAGGCGCTCGGGCTCGACCCGGGCGACAAGCGGATCACCTACGTCGGCGGCGACTACCCGGCGAGCTGGCTGACCGGCGAGGTCGACGCGGGCCGGGCCGAGCTCGCGGTGCTGGTCGCCCCGGTGACGGTGGACGACTTCGTGGCGGTCAACCTGGCGCGGGAGAAGATGCCGCGCAAGAGCACCTGGTTCACCCCGAAGGCGCGCGGCGGCCTGGTGGTCGCCGAGCTGTCCCACTGAGCTGTGACCAATCCGCCTCCGGGGCGCCGCCCGCGCGTCGCCCCGGAGACGCGCCTGACAGACTGCGCGGTATGCGCGTCTACCTGGGATCCGACCACGCCGGTTTCGAGTTGAAGGTGCACCTGGTCAACCACCTGACCAAGGAGGGGTACGACGTCGTCGACGTCGGCCCGCACGCCTACGACCCGGACGACGACTACCCGGCCTTCTGCCTGCACACCGGTGACCGGGTGGTGGCTGACAGCGGCACCCTCGGGGTGGTCATCGGCGGCTCGGGCAACGGCGAACAGATCGCCGCGAACAAGGTGGCCGGCGTCCGGGCGGCCCTCGCCTGGAACATCGACACCGCCCAACTGGCCCGCGAGCACAACGACGCGAACGTCGTGGCGGTCGGCGCCCGCCAGCACACGCTGGACGAGGCGACCGCCATCGTCGAGGCGTTCCTGACCACCCCGTTCTCGGGCAACGAGCGGCACGCCCGCCGGATCGCCCAGGTTGCCGACTACGAGGGCACCCGCCAGCTCCCCACGCTTCCCTGACCGTCCCGGCTGGTCGGGCTCGCGGTTCGCCTGCCCGACCGCCCTGGTCGCCTGGTTTCCTTGGTCGCCCGGCCGGTTTGGCTGCCCGGCCGGTTTGGCTGCCCGGCCGGTTTGGCTGCCCGGCCGGGTCGGCCTGACTGCTGGGCCGCGATGGTCGGACACCCGCCCTCGCCACAGGAAACCCGGAGGCCGGGTCGCCCTGGCTGTCGGGCCCGCTTGGCGCCCAACTCAACCGCCCGGACTGCTCGTCCTACCCCGACTCGACGCCCTTGGCACCCGCACCGGGTCGTCGGCGTAGATCTTGGACGATTCATGCCCAAGATAGGGGCCATTTTCCGCCAAGATCTGCTGGTGCTGGGTTGGGGGTTGGGTCAGCGGCGGGGGAGGTCCTCGCGGGGGGTCCAGTTGCGGCGGATGATCACCACACGCTCCTCGGCCTCGGCCAGATCCTCGTCCGTGGGGCGGGCGGCGTCGCGGGCTCGCATCGCGGCGGTCACGCTCACCTGGGATGAGCCGGGGCCGACGAGACCACGTAGACCCCGATCGCCCTCGTCACCCGGGCCACCCCGGCGACCGCGTGGCTGCTCGGGGCCGTCGTGCACCCCGGTGGTCGTCGAGTTCGGAGTCCCCGTCCCACCCGTGTCGCCGCTCGGGTGCCGTAGCCGGCGCCGGCGCCGCTCCGCGTCTCCCATCAGCCGACCGTACCGTCCCGCCCCGATCGACGCCGGCCCGTCCGTCGCGGTGATGGCCGGCGCAGAGCGGGCTTCGGTCGAGCGGTCGGTGTCAACTCGTCGTCGCCGTCGACTGGCTGCGGGCCTTCAGGGCGGGTGGGTCCCGGTGGACAGCCGGACGATGGGGTGACCTCGATCACGATGAGGCGATCATGCGGGTCAGACCGGCCGGATCGACCCCGCTGGGGCCAGGGACAGGGGCCCTCGCCCCGGTGCCGGCCTCGGCGACCGATTTGCCGGCTGGCTACCCTCGGAACGGACGGCGTCGGTGGTCGCCGTCGGGTCCAGGGGAGGGGACGAGATGGTCGACCAGACGCAGCCGTGGGCCGAGCGGACCGTCGAGGTGCCGCCGCAGCCCGGTGCGGGGGTGCCGCCGCAGCGCGACGCGTTCCAGCGGGGGGTGGCCTCGGTCGGGCAGTCCCGTGCGCCGCGCACCGAGCCGTTTCCGGTCGTCGAGCACGAGCCGACGGGTACGGGGTGGCCGGACGGGCCGGTGCCGCGTCGGCCGCTCAGTTGGCATGTCGAGCAGTTGAAGCGCGGCGGCGAGTGGAGTGCCGCCGGCGCGCTCTTCGCCTTCGTCTGCTGGGGGATCTGGGCCATCTCGGGCGGAGGCGATCTCGCCGGACCGCTGCTGATCTTCCTGCTGAGCCTGTTGGTGGCCGTCGGCCTCTTCGCGTTGGCCCGGCTGCTCGGTCGGCTGGTGCTGGAGCGGCAGTTGGGCCGGGTACGGCGCAGCGCGCGCGGGGCGCACCTGGTGACGGCGATCTTCCTGGCAGGCCTCGGGATCGCCTACCTCCAGCAGACCGAGTGGGTCGTGTCGGCCTGGAACTGGATCAGCGGCAACTGACCGTACGCCCGGGCGGGCCGGCCTGCGCCGCCCGCCCGCGCGTCCGGTCGCGGCGTCTCGCGACCTCCGGTCGTTCCACCAGGTTGCCGGCTGCTTACCCGGCCGGCCGCAGTTCATCCGCGCCCGGCCGGAGCTGATCCACAGGTCAGGGCTTCCTGGCCGGGCCCTCCGCCTCCGCCTTCGGGAAGGGCATCCGTCGGCCGGTCTTCGAGGCCGGGCTGCCTGGCGTGTGAGGCCCCGGTCGGCTGCGGTATGACCGACGCGGGATGTGTCAAGGCATTGCTAATCATCGATATATATCCATAGGCTCCCGCCATCGGTTGCCGGCGCGTCGCCTCGGCGCGCCGCGGAGGTTCGGGAGGCTCCCATGGTCCGTTGGCGCACACTCGTCGGCCGGTTGGCCGCCGCGTTGGTGGCGGTCACCGCAGGCTCGTTCGTCCTGGCCGTTCCGGCCTCCGCCAAGCCCGGGCCCGAGGTGACCCCGTACGTCGTCGGCGGGACGCTCGCCGCGCAGGGGGAGTTCCCGTTCATGGTGCGGCTCTCCATGGGCTGCGGCGGTTCGCTCTACAGCCCGAACCTGGTGCTGACGGCCGCGCACTGCGTCGGCAGGACCGGCGCGAACACCGGCATCACGGCCACGCTCGGCGTGGTGGACCTTCAGTCGTCGAGCCGGATCCAGGTGCGCTCGAACTACGTCTACCGGGCGCCCGGCTACAACGGCAACGGCAAGGACTGGGCCCTGATCCGGCTCGCCACGCCGGTCACCACGCTCCCGACGCTGAAGATCGCCACCAGCACCGAGTACGACAACGGCACCTTCACCGTCGCCGGGTGGGGTGCCACCCGCGAGGGCGGCGCGCAGCAGCGCTACCTGCGCAAGGCGACCGTACCGTTCGTCAGTGACGCCACCTGCAACTCCTACTACGGCGGCCAGATCATCGCGAGCGAGGAGATCTGCGCCGGCTACGCCAGCGGCGGCATCGACACCTGCCAGGGGGACTCGGGCGGCCCGATGTTCCGGCGGGACGCGAGCAACGCCTGGATCCAGGTCGGGATCGTGAGCTGGGGCAACGGCTGTGCCCGGCCCTCCTACCCCGGCGTCTACGCGCAGGTGAGCACCTTCGCCCCGGCGATCGCCTCGGCGGCGGCGAGCCTCGGCGGCTGAGCCGAACCGCCCCCCGGGGGCCCGGCCGGCTCGTCCGGCCGGGCCCCCGGCGCGCGTGCTCCGGCTGGCCCTAGGCCGTTCCCGGTCCGGGCGGTGGGGCCGTTCCCGGTCCCGGCGGTGGGCCTTTCCGGTCGGGACTGTTTCCGGTCCGGGTCGATTGCGGCCCCGGCGGGCGTCTCGTGCGTCCCGCGAACGGACAGGAGCGGACCTCGCGCAGGTCGAGCGGCCAACCCCCACCCCGGTCGTGCGTCGGGGTGGGGGCTGGCCGTGGCTCGCCCGGGGTCAGACGTTGTCCAGCTCGCTGTCCAGGATGTCGAACAGGTCGTCCGCCGTGACCGAGGCGAGGTCCGTGGCCTCGGCCGGGCTGGACTTGTCGCGCCACCTGGTCAGCAGCCGTTGCAGGGCCGCGGCGATGTCCGTCTCCGCCGTCTGCGCCGCGTCCACCAACTCCAGCGTCGCCTCCACCCTGGCGATGCCGTCGACGAGAGTGCGCAGGTTGAGCTGTGCCTGGTTGCCGCCCAGCTCCCCGATCAGGTGCTCCACGAGCGCCGCAGGCGTGGGGTGGTCGAACGTCAGTGTCGCCGGCAGGCGCAGGCCGGTGGCCTGGTTGAGCCGGTTGCGCAGCTCCACCGCCGTCAGCGAGTCGAAGCCCAGCTGCTTGAACGCCTGGTCCGCCCGGACGCTCTCCACCGAGCCGTGGGCCAGCACCGAGGCGACGTTCGTGCGTACCAGCTCCAGCAGCGCCTCGCGCTGCTCCGGCTCGGCGAGGCCGGCCAGCCGGCGTGACAGCGGCACTGCGGGGCCCGCCGGGGTGGCGCGGCGGGGGCGGGTGAAGGAACGCAGGGGTGGCGGTGCCGTCGTGCTGGTGCGCAGGGTGGTCATGTTCAGCTTGATCGGGACCAGGCACGGTTCGTCCGTCCGGCAGGCCGCGTCGAACAGGGCGAGCCCCTCCTCGACGGTGTGCGCCAGCACGCCGTTGCGCCCGATGCGGGCGAGATCGGCCTCGGTCAGCCCACCGGTCATCGCTCCACCGTCCGGAGCCCACAGGCCCCAGGCGAGCGACGTCGCCGTGCGGCCGGACGCCCGACGTCGTGCGGCGAGCGCGTCCAGGAAGGCGTTCGCCGCCGCGTAGTTCGCCTGGCCGGCCGTGCCCAGCACCCCGGTCGCCGAGGAGAACAGTACGAACAGTTCGACGTCGCCGGCCAGCTCGTGCAGGTTGAGCGCGGCGTCGACCTTCGCCCGCAGCACGGCGTCCACCCGTTCCGGCGTGAGCGACTCGATTGTTCCGTCGTCCAGCACGCCCGCCGCGTGTACGACGCCGACCAGGCCGGGCAGGGACGTCAGGAGTTCCGACAGCGCGGCCCGGTCGGCGGCGTCGCAGGCGGCGACCGTGACCCTGGCGCCCAGCGACTCCAGTTCGGCGGTCAGCTCCGCGGCGCCCGGCGCGGCCGGTCCTCGGCGGGAGGTCAGCACGAGGTGCCGCGCGCCGTGCGTGGTGACCAGGTGGCGGGCCAGCGCGGCGCCCAGTGCTCCGGTACCGCCGGTGACGAGCACGGTGCCCGTCGGGTCGAACAGGCGGCGGTCCGAGGCGGCCGCGAACGTCGCGAGCCTCGGCACGGTCGGCACCCCGTCGCGGACGGCCACCTGTGGCTCGCCGGTCGCGACGGCCGCGCCGACGAGGGCCGGATCGTCGGTGTCGACGAGGACGAAGCGGTCCAGGTGCTCGGTCTGGGCGGAGCGGACCAGACCCCAGACCGCCGCGCCGGCCGGGTTCGTGCCGTCGGTGGCGCCCCGGGACACGAACACCAGCGGGGAGCGGTCGCCGGGCAGCCACTCGTGGATCGCCGCGAGCGCGTCGTGCACGGCGGCCCGTACCGCCTCGGCGTCCGTGCCGACCGGGACCTGGAAGACGTCGAAGGCGCCGGCGGGGGCCACGGGCGCGGGTACCGGCAGCCACTCCAACCGGTGCAGCCCGTCCGGACCGGCAGCGGTGCGCAGCTGCTCGACCGTCACCGGGCGCGCGACCAGCGACTCGACCGTGGCCACCGGCATCCCGGTGCCGTCGGCGAGCGTCAGGGCGTACGCGTCCCCGGCGGTGGGCGTGATCCGCACCCGCAGCGCCGTCGCGCCGGTGCTGAACACCCGTACGCCGTGCCAGCTGAACGGGAGGCGCAGCGGGCCGTCGGTCCCGGTGGTCAGGAAGATCGGGTGCAGGGCCGCGTCCAGCAGCGCCGGGTGCAACCCGAAGCGGCCCGCCGGTGCGTCGGCGGGTAGCGCGACCTCCGCGAGCAGTTCGTCGCCCCGACGCCAGGCCGCCACCAGTCCCCGGTACGCGGGCCCGTAGTCGATGCCGAGGTCGGCGACCCGGTCGTACAGGTCGTCGACCGGGGCGGGGACGGCGTCGGCGGGCGGCCATTCACCGGCCCATCCGGTGTCGGGCTCCACGGCGGCGTCGAGCAGGCCGCTCGCGTGCTGCGTCCACGGCTCGCCGTCGGGTGCGTCCTCGCGTCGGGAGTGCACCCGCAGCGGCCGGCGGCCGGACTCGTCGGGTTCCCCGATCTCCACCTGTATCCGCACCGCGCCGTCCGGTGGCAGCACCAGTGGCGCGTGCAGGGTCAGCTCCTCGATGCGGTCGAGGTCGACGTGCTCGGCGGCCCGCCGCGCGAGCTCGACGAACGCGGCGCCGGGGAGCAGGACGGTGTCCAGGACGGCGTGGTCGGCGAGCCAGGGCTGCTCACGCAGGGAGAGCCGTCCGGTGAGGACGGTCCGCTCCGAGTCGGCGAGCCCCAGCACCGCGCCGAGCAGCGGGTGGTCCGCCGTACCGAGCCCGAGCCCGCCCGCGTCGGCGGGGGAGTCGTCGGGGACCAGCCAGTACCGCTGGTGCTGGAACGGGTACGTCGGCAGCTCCACCTCGCGGGCGCCCGCCAGGTACGCGCCGGCGTCGGGGCCGGCCCCGACGGTGAAGAGCTGCCCGACGGTCCTGGCGAGGGTCGCGGTCTCGGACTGCCCGCGGCGCGTGGTGGCGATGGTGGTGGCGTCGCCGGTGGCGGCGGCCGTGGCGAGGACGGTGTCGGGGCCGATTTCGAGGTAGGTGTCGACGTGGTGGTCGTTGGTGAGGGTGGTGATGGCGTCGTGGAAGCGGACGGCCTGGCGGACCTGGTCGACCCAGTGGTCGGCGGTGGGCCGTAGTGGTTGGCCGTCGACGGTGGAGATGAGGGGGATGAGGGGCTCGTGGTGGGTGATGGACGCGGCGATGGCTCGGTAGTCGTCGAGTATGGGGTCCATCAGGTGGGAGTGGAAGGCGTGGGAGACGGTGAGGCGTCGGGTCTTGTGTCCGGCGTGGGCCAGCTTTTCGGCGGCGGTGAGGGTGGCGGTTTCGTCGCCGGAGATGACGAGGTTGGTGGGGGTGTTGATGGCGGCGATGCCGACCTGGTCACTCAGGTACGGGGTGGTCTGGTCTTCGGTGGCGTCGATGGCGATCATGGCGCCGCCGGTGGGTAGGTGTTGCATGAGTCGGGCGCGGGCGGCGACGAGTTTCGCGGCGTCGGT
>NZ_JBEZMR010000012.1:71555-197159 GCF_040652795.1 Micromonospora sp. NPDC048170 | reverse complement strand
GGGGTGCGGCTCCGGGGGCCCCCCGTGGTACCCGGCCAGTCCCGTGTCCGGCCCGGTCCGCCTGGAGCTGCCCCCCCCCCCCACGCCCCCCGGGGGGGGGGCGACGAACCCGCCGGTAACGCCGGCCGGGTGTGGTGTGGGGAAGCGTCCACACCCGGCCGGCCACCCACCGGTGCGTCTTCCTCCGCACCACTCGACCCGGCGTCCCGCCGGCGGCCCAGGGCCGTCTCCGGGGCGGCGCCTCGGCCACGCGGAGGAGACAGTCCATGCCGACCAACCCGGCTCAGGCACCGACGGTGCCGGCGCACGTGCTGCCGCACCGCACCCCCGCCCAGCTTCTCGCGGTGGCCCGGCACGGGCTGGCCGAGGCCGCCCAGACCCGTCCCGACGGCCTCCGTTACGCCGCCGCCCACCTGGCCGCGCTCCGGGCGGCGGCGGCCGTGCTCGCTGCCCGGGCGCGGCCCGCCCCCACCCGCCGCAACCGGGTCACCAGCGTCTGGGTCCTGCTCTCCGGTGTCGCTCCCGAGCTCGACGAGTGGGCCCGGTTCTTCGCCCTCGCCGCCGGCAAGCGGGCCGCCGCCGAGGCCGGAATCCCACGGGTCGTGACCGCTCGGGAGGCCGACGACCTGCTGCGTTCGGCCGAGCAGTTCGTCACGGTGGTGGAGACCGGGCTCGGCGTGGCCCACCAACCGGCGCTCGACGGACTCGCGGCCTGACCCGGGCACGCCGTCCAGCCAGGTGGTGCCCGGGCGCCACGCGCACGTCTGATCCGACAGCACGACGGGGGGTAGGTCCGATGGCGGGCCGGATGGTGGTCGGTTCCGCCGCACTGGCCGGTCTGGTGCGCCCGGCGAGCGCGCCGGACCCGACGGGTGGTCACCGGATGTTGCCGGTGGCCCCGGAACTGACCGGGCTGCTGCCCCACCGGGGGCTGCGGCGGGGCAGCACGATCGCGGTCGCCACCGGCCAACCCCGGCGCGGCGGCGGCACCTCGCTGGTCCTGGCGCTGCTCGCCGAGGCGTCCCGGGCCGGCTCATGGTGTGCCGTGGTCGGGGTCCCGACGTTCGGGGCGGGCGCCGCTGCCGAGCTGGGCATCGCCCTGGACCGGCTCGCGCTGGTGCCCCATCCCGGCCCGGAGTGGGCCACCGTCATCGCCGCGCTGATCGACGGGGTGGACGTCGTGGTCACCGCCGTGCCGACGGCGGTCGCCGCCTCGGTCGCCAACCGGCTGGCTGCCCGGGCCCGGCAGCGGGGCAGCGTCCTCGTCCCGTACGGGCGGTGGGACGGCGCGGACGTGACCCTCCAGGTGGTCCGGGGGGCCTGGGAGGGGCTCGGGCAGGGGCGGGGCCGGCTGCGCCGCCGCGAGGTCACCGTCTCCGCGCGCGGGCGCGGGGCCGCCGCCCGCCCCAAGGAGATCAAGCTCTGGCTGCCCGGGGACGGGCTCACCCGGGTCATTCCCCACTCCACTCCCGCCGCCGCCGTCTCCGTCACCGGCCGGTCGACCGCCGGCCGGCTCCGCCCCGTCGACCCGGCCGTCGCCTCCGCACCCCCCGGTCCGTCCCGTCGTGGCGTGCTCACCCTGGTCGGTTCGACGTGACCGACGTGCTCATTCTGGTCGGTTCGACGTGACCGGCGCGCCCGTGCGGACCCTGCTGCTCTGGTGCCCGGACTGGCCGGTCCTCGCCGCGGAGATCGTCGACGGGGTTCCCGCCACCGACCCGGTCGCCGTGCTGCACGCCAACCGGGTGGTCGCCTGCTCCGAGCGGGCCCGCGCCGAGGGAGTGCGTCGGGGGCTGCGCAAACGGGAGGCGCAGGGGCGCTGCCCGCAGCTCACCGCCGTCGACCACGACCCCGGGCGGGACGCCCGGGCGTTCGAGCCGGTGGTCGCCGCCGTCGAGGAGCTGGTTGCCGGCGTCGAGGTGGTACGCCCCGGCGCGTGCGCGGTGGCGGCCCGGGGGCCGAGTCGCTACCTCGGGGGCGAGGAGGAGGCCGCCGAGCGGATCGTCGAGCACGTCGCCCAGACCTGCGCGGTGGAGAGCCAGGTCGGCATCGCCGACGGAGTCTTCGCCGCGGGGCTGGCCGCCCGCGACGGACGGGTCGTTCCGCCCGGCGGGACACCGGGTTTCCTCGCCGACCTGCCGGTCGAGGCGCTCGGCCGCCCGGCCCTGACCGACCTGCTGCGCCGGCTCGGCGTACGCACCCTGGGCGACTTCGCCGCGTTGCCCGCCAGCGACGTGCTGGCCCGGTTCGGCTTCGACGGCGCGCTGGCCCACCGGTTGGCGGCCGGGCGGGACCACCGTCCGCTCGCGGTCCGGCAACCCCCGGTCGACCTCGCGGTCACCGCCGACCACGACGAACCGCTCGATCGGGTCGACGCGGCGGCCTTCGCCGCCCGGGCGTTGGCCGAACGGCTGCACGACCGGCTCGCCGCGCACGGGTTGGCCTGCACCCGTCTCGGCATCGAGGCGGTCACCGCGCACGGTCAGGAACTGCACCGGGTCTGGCGGCACGACGGGCTGCTCACCACGGCGGCGATCGCCGACAGGGTGCGCTGGCAGCTCGACGGCTGGCTGTCCGGCAGCGCCGGTCGGGCCGGCACCCGCCCCACCCGCCCGACGGCGGGCATCATCCGGCTCCGGCTGGTTCCGGACGGGGTGATCGCACAGGCCGGCCTGCAACCCGGCCTGTGGGGGGAGGCCGGCGAGGAGCGGGAGCGGGCGCACCGGGCGTTGAGCCGGGTGCAGGGCATTCTCGGCCCCGAGGCGGTGGTCACCGCGGTGCTCGGCGGCGGGCGCTCGCCTGCCGACCAGGTGCGCCTGGTGCCGTGGGGCGACGAACGCCTGCCGGCCCGACCCGTCCCGCCGCCGTGGCCAGGCCGGCTGCCGCCACCCGCGCCGGCCGTGGTGCTGCCCGACCCGCTCGCCGCGGCCGTGCACGACGCCGTCGGCGACCCGGTCGCGGTCAGCGCGCGGCTCCAGGTCAGCGCCGAGCCCGCCCGGTTGACCGTGGGCGTCGCCCGGCCGGTCGAGATCGTCGGCTGGGCCGGTCCGTGGCCGGTCGACGAGCGCTGGTGGGCGCCGGCCGAGGCCCGCCGGCGGGCCCGGTTCCAGGTCTGCCTGGCCGACGGTACGGCCCTGCTGCTCGTCGTCGAGGCCGGACGGTGGCTGGTGGAGGCCATCTATGACTGAGCACCCGATCACCGGTCGACGCCTGCACCGCCTCCGCCGAACCGGTCAGCTCAAGTGGGCTGACGCCCTGCCGGGCCGGCTCGAACGGGGTGGTGCCCTGCCGGCGTGTCTGGCTGGGCGGGCGTGTCTGGCTGGGCGGGGTGGTGCCCTGCCTGGGGGTCGGGCCGGGCGGGATGTTGCCCCGCCAGCATGTCGGGGCGGGCGCGATGGTGCCCCGCCGGCGGGTAGGCCTGAGCGGAGTGCGCCCCCGTCCCCGCCGCCTGCGAGTCCGACGCTGTCGAGCTGCCCCACCCACAGGACCGCCGGCCACCAGCCCTCAGATCTTGGAGAGTTCTGGCCCCTCTGGGGGCCGAAATCTTCCAAGATCTCTCCGGCTCCCAGCCCGGAAGGGCCCGGATGAGCTTCCACAACCCGAAGCTGCCCTGGTCGGAGTTGGAGCGCGTACTTTCCGGCCGGAAGCCCCGCACCGGAGGATCGGGCGCGGGTGCGGCGGACGAGGGCCGATCGGTTGCAGGCCGACCGGGCGAGGAACGGTCAGACGCGGGCCGGTCAGGCGAGGAACGGTCAGGCGTGGGTCGGCCGGGCGAGGGCCTACAGGGCGAGGAACGGTCAGACGTGGGTCGGCCTGGTGAGGGCCGAACGGTTCGGCCTGGCGAGGGACGGTCGCGCGCGGGACGGTCGGGTGCGGGCGGGTCGGGTGCGGGCGGGTCGGGTGCGGGCGGGTCGGGGGAGGATCGGGCCGGCGGGGGGTACGGCTGGGTGCGCGACGAGCGGCACCTGCACGTGGTCGATCCGCTGGCCGTGGACGCCGACGGCGGCGACTCTCCCGCCTGGAGCCGCAGGCGGGAGCACTATCGGCCGCCCGAGGTGGCCCGCCCCGACGACACGGTGCCGTACGCCGAGCTGCACGCGCACACCAACTTCAGCTTCCTCGACGGCGCCAGCCATCCGGAGGAGCTGGCCGAGGAGGCGGCCCGGCTGGGCCTCACCGCGCTCGCCGTCACCGACCACGACGGCTTCTACGGGGTGGTGCGCTTCGCCGAGGCGGCCCGCGCGCTGCACCTGCCGACGATCTTCGGTGCCGAGCTCTCCCTGGATCTGCCCGGCCCGCAGAACGGCGAGCCCGACCCGCTCGGGCGGCACCTGCTGCTCCTCGCCCACGGTCACGAGGGGTACGCCCGGCTGGCGTCGACCATCGCCCGTGCCCAGCTGCGCGGCGGGGAGAAGGGCCGCCCGGTCTACGGCGAGCTGGAGGAGGTCGCCGCCGAGCTGCGCGACCACGTGCTGGTGCTCACCGGCTGCCGCAAGGGGCACGTGCCGGCGGCGCTGCTCACCGAGGGGGTGGACGCGGCAGCCCGCGAGCTGGACCGGCTGACCGCGATCTTTGGCGCGGAGACGGTGGCGGTGGAGCTGACCGACCACGGGCATCCGGTCGACGCCGACCGCAACGACGCGCTCGCCGAGCTGGCGGCGACGGCCGGGCTGCCCACGGTGGCCACCAACAACGTGCACTACGCCACGCCGGGCCGACGCCGGCTGGCCACCACCGTCGCGGCCGTCCGGGCCCGGCGCAGCCTGGACGAGATCGACGGCTGGCTGCCCGCGGCCGGCACCGCCCACCTACGAAGCGGTGCCGAGATGGCGGCCCGGTTCGCCGCGTACCCGGGGGCGGTGGCCCGGGCCGCCGAGTTCGGCGCCGAACTCGCCTTCGACCTCCAACTGGTCGCGCCGCGGCTGCCGGCGTACCCGGTGCCGCCCGGGCACACCGAGATGAGCTGGCTGCGACACCTGACCCGCGCCGGCGCCCGCGAACGCTACGGCCCGCCCGAGGCACACCCCGGGGCGTACGCGCAGCTCGACCACGAGCTGAACCTGATCGAGGAACTGGGCTTCCCCGGCTACTTCCTGGTGGTCTACGACATCGTCACGTTCTGCCGCGAGCAGGACATCTACTGCCAGGGGCGGGGCTCGGCGGCCAACTCGGCGGTCTGCTACGCGCTGCGGATCACCAACGTGGACGCCGTCCGGCACCGGCTGCTCTTCGAACGCTTCCTCGCCCCGGAGCGCGACGGCCCGCCCGACATCGACGTGGACATCGAGTCCGATCGCCGGGAGGAGGTGATCCAGCACGTCTACGCCCGGTACGGCAGGGAGCACACCGCCCAGGTCGCCAACGTCATCTCGTACCGGCCCCGTTCGGCGGTGCGGGACGTGGCCAAGGCGTTCGGGTTCTCGCCCGGCCAGCAGGACGCCTGGAGCAAGCAGATCGACCGCTGGGGGGCCGTGGCGTCCGTCGACGTGGCGGACATCCCCGAGCAGGTGGTCGCGTACGCCAACGAGTTGCAGACGTTTCCCCGGCACCTGGGCATCCACTCCGGCGGCATGGTGATCTGCGACCGGCCGGTGATCGAGGTGTGCCCGGTGGAGTGGGGGCGGATGCCGGGCCGCAGCGTGCTCCAGTGGGACAAGGACGACTGCGCCGCCGTCGGCCTGGTCAAGTTCGACCTGCTCGGGCTCGGCATGTTGTCCGCGCTGCACTACGGCTACGACATGATCGGGATGAGCCTGGACCTCGGCGACATGACGCTGGACGACCCCGAGGTCTACGCCATGCTCTGCCGGGCCGACTCGGTCGGGGTGTTCCAGGTGGAGAGCCGCGCGCAGATGGCCACCCTGCCCCGGCTGAAGCCCCGCGAGTTCTACGACCTGGTGGTCGAGGTGGCGCTGATCCGGCCCGGCCCGATCCAGGGCGGCTCGGTGCATCCGTACATCCGGCGCCGCAACGGGCAGGAGCCGGTGACCTACCCGCACCCGCTGATGCGCAACGCGCTGGAGAAGACCCTCGGCGTGCCGCTGTTCCAGGAGCAGCTGATGCAGCTCGCCATCGACCTGGCCGGCTTCGACGCGGCGGGGGCCGACCAGCTGCGCCGGGCGATGGGCGCGAAGCGCTCCGCCGAGCGGATGGCCCGCATCGCCGACCGGCTCTACGCGGGCATGGCCGAGCGGGGCATCACCGGCGAGCTGGCCGACGACGTCTACCGCAAGCTCTCCGCGTTCGCCAGCTACGGCTTTCCGGAGAGCCACGCGATGAGCTTCGCCTACCTGGTCTACGCCAGCTCCTGGCTCAAGCGCTACCACCCGGGGCCGTTCCTGGCCGCGCTGCTCAACGCCCAGCCGATGGGCTTCTACTCGCCGCAGACGCTGGTCGACGACGCCCGCCGGCACGGGGTGGAGGTGCGCCGGCCGGACGTCAACGCCAGCGGCGCGGGGGCGGTGCTGGAGTCGACTCCGCAGACCCGCTGGGGCAGCGTGCCGGGGGAACCGCCGCACGCCTGGGGCCTGAACGGGCCGGCCGTGCGGCTCGGGCTCTCCGGCGTGCGTACCCTCGGCGACGGGGTGGCCGAGCGGATCGTGGCGGAACGGGCGGCGGGTGGGCCGTACCGCGACATGCCGGACCTGGCCCGGCGCGTGGGTCTCACCGCCGGGCAGTTGGAGGCGCTGGCCACCGCGGACGCCTTCGCCTGTTTCGGGCTGTCCCGGCGGGAGGCCCTCTGGGCCGCCGGGGCGGCGGCCCAGGACCGGCCGGGCCGGCTGCCGGGCACGGTGACCGGCACGGCCGCGCCCACCCTGCCCGGGATGGAGGCGGTGGATCGGCTGGTCGCCGACGTCTGGGCGACCGGGCTGTCGCCGGAGAGCCATCCGGCCCGCTTCATCCGCCCCCGGCTCGACGCTCTCGGCGCGGTGCCGATCGCCCGGCTCGGCGGGGTGGAGCCGGGGCGGCGCATCCGGGTCGGCGGGATCGTCACGCACCGGCAGCGGCCCGCGACCGCCGGCGGGGTCACCTTCCTCAACCTGGAGGACGAGACGGGGATGCTCAACGTCACCTGCTCCCCGGGCCTGTGGCAGCGCTACCGGCGGGTGGCCCGCACCAGCGCCGCGCTGGTGGTGCGGGGCCGGTTGCAGCGACACGAGGGGGTGATCAACCTCACTGCTGACCGGCTGGACGCGATCGAGCCGCCGGTCAGCCCGTCCTCGCGAGATTTCCGCTGACGACAGTGATCCACATTACGGTTTTTCGCGCCCGGTGGAGGGACACTCCAGCTCGCGCGGGCAGAGTGGCCCGGGCGAGCACGAGGGGACGAACGACCATGGGTAACAACGAGCACAGCGGCGGGGTGGCGAACTCCCGGCGGACCCGGCTCAGCGCCGGTTGGACCCCGAGCCACCACAGCGAGCCGCGCGAGTACGAGATCGTCGAGGGCCCGGTGGCCAACGCCCTGCGGTCGCGGGCCGCGGACGACGCCGCCACCGGCGAGTCCTGACCCTCCCCGGTCGGTGGAAACCCGCCGATCGTGTCGCCGCCGCCGGCTTCCGGCCGGAGGGATCCGGCCGGCCCGGCGGCAGGTGCGGCTCGGCGGGGTTGGACCACAGGACTAGGCTCGACCGGGTGGAGCAGACCCCAGGCCGGCTCGCCGGGCCGCCGCTGACCCCCCGTACCGCCGTGATCTGGTCGGTGCTGCGCGCCGAGCTGGAGCGTCGCGCCGACACCGCGCTGACCGTGCTCGACGTCGGCGGCGGCACGGGCGGCTTCGCCGTTCCGCTCGCCCAGGCCGGGCACCGGGTCACCGTGGTCGACGCCAGCCCGGACGCGCTCGCCGCGCTGACCCGCCGGGCCGCGGAGGCCGGCGTGGCCGAGCGGGTCCGTGCCGTGCAGGGCGACGGCGACGCGCTCGCCGGACTGGTCGAGGCGGGCAGCGCCGACCTGGTGCTCTGCCACGCGGTGCTGGAGGTCGTCGACGATCCGGCGGCGGTGGTGGCGGCGCTGGCCGCCGCGCTGCGTCCGGGCGGCGCCGCGAGCGTGCTGGTCGCCGGCCGGGCCGCCGCCGTGCTCGGCCGGGCGATGAACGGGCATCTGGACCTCGCCGCCACGCTGGCCGCCGATCCGGCCGGCACCGCCGGCACCCGGGACACGCTGCGCCGGCGCTACGACGCGGACGACGCCGCCGCGCTGCTCGGCGCCGCCGGGCTCGTGGTCGAGGAGATCCACGGCGTACGCGTGCTCGCCGACCTCCTTCCCGCCGCCGTCGCCGACGGCCAGCCGGCCGCCCTGGTCGAGTTGGAGCGGGCGCTCGCCGCGCAGGCGCCCTGGCGGGACCTCGCCGCCCAACTGCACCTGTTCGCCCGCCGCCCGTGACCGACCCGCTGGGGATCGTCGGGCCGCGCTACGGCGACGGCAGTCTCGCCGACATCCTGCCCGGCGCGCTCGCCGTGCTCGGCGTGCGCGGCGCCACCGACCCGCTCGGGCTGGGCGCCGCGCTGCCCGGGGTACGCCGGATCGCGGTGCTGCTCGTCGACGGGCTCGGCTGGCACCAGATCCCGACCGCCGCGCCGTACGCACCGACCCTCGCGGGGCTCGCCGCGACCGCCGGCCGGCCGCTGACCTCCGGCTTCCCGTCGACCACCCCGACGAGCCTGGTGACGCTGGGCACCGGCGCGGCACCCGGGGCGCACGGGGTGCTCGGCTTCACCGTGCGGGTGCCCGGGACCGACCGGGTGCTCAACCACATCGAGTGGGCGGACGACCCGGCGCCGCTGCGCTGGCAACCGGTCCGTACCCAGCTGGAACGGGCCCGGGCCGCCGGGGTCGCGGTGACGGTGGTGAGCCGGCCGGAGTTCGGCGGCAGCGGGCTGACGCTGGCCGCCAACCGGGGCGGCGACTACCGGGGCGCGGCCGGCGTCGACGCGCTCGCCGAGCGGATGATCGCCGCCCTGGCCGCCGGGCCGGGGCCCACGCTGGTCTCCGGCTACCACCCCGACCTGGACCGGCACGGCCACCTCACGGGCGTCGACTCGGCGCCCTGGCGGATCGCCGCGGCCGAGGTGGACCGGCTGCTCGTCCGGCTCGTCGACGGGCTGCCGCGCGACGCCGCGCTGCTGGTCACCGCCGATCACGGCCAGCTCGACGTGCCGGCGGGGGACCGCTTCGACCTGGACACCGACCCCCGGCTGCGCGCCGGGCTGGAGGTGGTGGCCGGGGAACCCCGGGTCCGCTACCTGCACGTCACCCCGGGTGCCCTGGACGACGTCGTGGCCGCCTGGTCGACGGTGCTCGGCGCGGCGGCCCGGGTCCGTACCCGGGACGAGGTGGTGGCCTCCGGCTGGTTCGGCCCGGTGCCCGAGGAGCACCTGCTGCGCATCGGCGACGTGGTGGTGATCTGCAACGCCACGTACGCGGTGACCGCCTCCCGGTCGGAGCCGCCGATGGTGTCCCGGCTGGTGGCGTACCACGGGGCGGACACGGCGGCCGAGATGACCATTCCGCTGCTGGTCGTACGCGGCTGACCGCCCCGGCGTCAGCCGGATCAGCCGTCGGCGCGACGGCGGGTCACCCGCCCGAGGCGAGCCCCCCGATCGCCCGCACGAGGTCGTCGGCGGTCGGCGCGGCCCCCGGGTCGAGCAGCCACTGGAGCATGACGCCGTTGATCAGGGCCAGGGCGAGCGAACCGAGGCGTCGCGCCTGGTCCGCCGAGACCTCCGTGGGCGCGACGTCGAGCACCAGCGCGGCGAGCTCCCGCCGGCTGTCGGCGTAGGCGGTGGCGAGTTGGGCGCGCACCTCCGGGGCGAATTCGGCCTGGGCGTACGCCTGCACGCTCGCCACCAGGATCGCCCGCTGCTCGTGCGCCATCTCCAACACGCCGTCGAGGAACCGGCGGAGGCGCTCCAGCGGTGCGCCGCCGGGCTCGGCCACGAGAGCCGCGGCGATCGCGTCCCCCCAGGCGTCGAAGGTCTCCAGGACGGCGGCGTTGAGCAGGGCGTCCTTGCTGCCGAAGTGGTAGCCGATGGAGCCGAGGTGGGCGCCGGTCTTCGCCACGATGTCGCGTGCCGTGGTGTGGGCGTAGCCCTTCTCCACCAGGCACCGCTTCGCCCCCGTCAGGAGTTCTTCCCGCTGTCCCACGGGTGCAGTCTAGCCGCACTTTTGAACGCATGTTTTGTACAAGCGTCTTGCACGTGCGTCTTGTACGCACGTACATTCACCGCATGTCCACCTCTGTTCCTCCCCGTGCCCGTAGCCGGGAGTGGCTCGGCCTCGTCGCGCTCGTCATTCCCGCCCTGCTCGCCTCCATGGACCTCTCCGTCCTGTTCATGGCCGCGCCCCGGATCGGCGCCGAACTCGCGCCGAGCACCGGTCAGTACCTGTGGATCATGGACATCTACGGCTTCGTGATGGCCGGTCTCCTGGTGACCATGGGCAGCCTCGGCGACCGCGTGGGACGCCGCCGGCTCCTGCTCCTCGGTGCCGCCGCGTTCGGCGCGGCATCTCTGCTGGCGGCGTTCGCCACCACCCCTGAGCTGCTCATCGCCGCGCGGGCCCTGCTCGGCATCGGCGGGGCGACCCTCGCGCCGTCGACGCTCTCGCTCATCCGCGGCATGTTCGCCGACGACGACCAGCGCCGTACCGCGATCGGGATCTGGACGGCCGCCTTCACCGGCGGCATCGCGATCGGCCCCATCGTCGGCGGCCTCCTGCTGGAGCGGTACTGGTGGGGCTCGGTGTTCGTCATCAACGTTCCCGTCATGCTCCTGCTGCTCGTCGTCGGCCCGTTCCTGCTGCGCGAGTCGAAGGACCCGGGCCCGGGCCGGTTCGACCCGCTCAGCTCCGTGCTCTCCCTGGCGGCCGTCCTGCCGGTCATCTACGCCGTCAAGCACTTCGCCGAGGACGGGGCCAACCCGTCGTCGCTGGTCGCCCTCCTCGTCGGCCTCGCCGTGGGCGCCCTCTTCGTACGCCGGCAGCGCCGCAGCGAACATCCGATGATCGACGTACGGCTCTTCTCGACGAGTTCCTTCTCCGCCGCCATCGGGGCGAACACGGCGATCACCTTCGCGAGCGCGGGCATGGGCCTGCTCGCGGTCACGTTCATGCAGACGGTGCTCGGCCTCAGCCCGTTCGACGCCGCGCTCTGGATGCTCCCGACCATCCTGGGAAGCGTCATCGGGGTCGCCCTCGCGTCCGCGCTCGCCCCGCGCACCCGGCCGGCCGTCCTCGTCGCCGCGGGCCTCGTCCTCGCCGCGGGCGGCTTCCTGCTGGTCAGCACCATGCGGGTGGACGCGCCGGTCTGGTGGCTGATCGGGAGCTACGGTGTGCTCACCCTCGGCGTCGGGATGACCAGCACGCTGGCGACCTCGCTCGTGCTCACCACGGCGCCGCCCGAGCGGGCGGGCTCCGCCTCCGCGATCTCCGAGACGAGCACCGAGTTCGGCGGCGCGCTCGGTATCGCGGTGCTGGGCAGCATCGCCGCCGCCACGTACCGGGCGGAGATGGACACCACGGTGCCGGCCGGCCTCGACGACGAACTCGCCCACACCGCGACCGAGACCGTCGGTGGTGCCCTCGCCGTGGCCGGCCAGGTTCCGGCCGAGGCGGCCGGCGCGCTGCTCGGCCGGGCGTTCGCCGCATTCACCGAGGGCTTCACGGTCACCGCCGTCATCGGCGCGGCGATCCTTCTCCTCGGCGCGCTCGTCACCGCCGTCGCGCTATGGCGGGTCCCCGCCGGAACCACGCCCTCCGGCCCGCACTGACCGGGCGCCCGTCCCGGAACCACGCGGGCAGCTGTCGCCACCCCGTGCGGGCGGAATGTCGCAGGTCCGGGCTAGCCTGCGGGAATGGGTCGCAGCCAGTCGTTGCCCCGGGGCGGCGATCCCCGGTTCGGGCCGGACGCCGACGATTCCGGCTGCCCCATCCTGCACGTCGACATGGACGCCTTCTTCGCCTCGGTCGAGGTCCGCCGCCGGCCGGAGCTGCGCGGCCGGCCCGTCGTCGTCGGCGGGGTCGGCCCGCGCGGGGTGGTGAGCTCCGCCAGCTACGAGGCCCGGCGCTACGGCGTGCGCAGCGCCATGCCCACCGCCCGGGCCCGGGCGCTCTGCCCGCACGCGGTCTACCTGCCGCCGGACTTCACGCAGTATTCGGCGGCCTCCCAGGCGGTCATGCAGATCTTCCGGGACGTGACCCCGCTGGTCGAGCCACTCTCCCTGGACGAGGCGTTCCTCGACGTGGCCGGGGCCCGGCGGCTGTTCGGCCCACCGGCCGCCATCGCCCGGCGCATCCGCGAGCGGGTGGCCGGGGAGCAGGGCCTGACGTGTTCGGTCGGGGTCGCCCCGAGCAAGTTCGTGGCCAAGCTCGGCTCGACCCGCGCCAAACCCGACGGCCTGCTCGTCGTCCCGGCCAACCGGGTGCTCGACTTCCTGCACCCGCTGCCGGTGTCGGCGCTGTGGGGGGTGGGGGAGCGGTCCACCGAAACGCTGCGGCGGCTGGGCCTGGCCACCATCGGCGACCTCGCCGAGGCGCCGATCGGCATGCTGCGCAAGGCGCTCGGCGAGGCGTCGGCCGCCCACCTGCACGAGCTGGCCTGGGGGCGGGACCCGCGCCGGGTCAGTCCCGAGCAGGTGGAGAAGTCGATCGGCGCCGAGGTGACCTTCGACGCCGACGTGGCCGATCCCCTGGAGATCCGGCGGGCGCTGCTCGCCCTGTCCGAGAAGGTCGGCATCCGGTTGCGCCGGGCCGGGCAGGTCGGGCGGACCGTGTCGCTGAAGGTGCGGATGGCCGACTTCCGCACCGTCAGCCGGTCCCGCACGACGGGCGTGCCGACCGACGTCGCCAGGGAGATCTTCGACACCGTCTGGGCGCTCTACACCGTGCTCGACCCCGGTGAGCGGGTTCGGCTGGTCGGCGTACGGGTCGAAGGGCTGGCCGCCGCGCAGGAGACCCCGCGACAGCTGACCCTCGGCGCGCCCGAGCGGGGCTGGCGTGAGGCGGAGGCGGCAGCCGACGCCGCGGCTGCCCGTTTCGGGCGGTCCGTCATAGGTCCGGCCAGTCTGCTCGGGGTCCGCGACGGGCGACGAAATGAAAATCCACCCCGGCCGTAGGTCGTCCCGCTTTCCGACGCGCGAGGGCCCTCGTAGACTTGCGGGTAAGCAGCCGGATGGCTGCCACGGTCTGTCGGCCCGACCGGGCCGACCAACGTGACCGGGGAGGAGTGCCGTGCCGCTCTCGGAGCACGAGCAGCGGCTGTTCGAGCAGATCGAGCGGTCGCTTGCCGAGGACCCCAAATTCGCCTCGGCCGTGCGCGCCAGCGATCCGCGCTTCCACGCGCGGCGTCGCCTGCTCGTCGCTGCCGGCGTGATGATCGCTGGGCTGGCCCTGTTGGTCTACGGCGCGGTGATCAAGACTCCGCCGCTGGCAGTGGCGGGTTTCGTCGTCATGCTGGCCTCGGCCGCGTTCGCGGTGCAGTCGCATCGCCGGGCGCAGTCACCTGACCTGCACGTCGTGGGCGGGACGACAAGTCGTCGTCGCCCCCGCGGCCGGTCGGGTCGCCGATCCTCGATCCTGGATCGGATGGAGGACCGGTGGCGGCAACGCCCGGAGGGGCACCGCTGAGCCCGGCCCGCCGCTAGGGCGGGTCGCGCGGAGACGAGCCGGCCGCCGGGACACCCCGGCGGCCCCTGACGATCCCGCACGTCCCCGGGCGTGCGTTCTCACGTTGCCCCGACAGCGCGGCGGCCCGGCACCCCCTCCGGTAGCCCCGCGGCCCTGCCGTGAGCCGCCGTCTCGCGCCGGATCATCCAGCACCGGCGCGTCGTCCGTCCGGGCCACGTGACCGCGAGGTGCCGCGAGGCGTCCCCTGCGAACGCGACGGGCCGGTGCGGGGCGGGATCGCCCCTACCGGCCCGTTCGTCCGTCGGTCAGCGGGCCATGCGGTTGGCCAGCAGGCGACGCGGATTCCAGCGCAGCAGCAGATGACGGGCCCGCCCGCCCGCCGCCACCAGCCGGGACGACGCCTCGGCCGTGGCCAGGCGCCAGCGCAGCAGCACCGACGGCGGCAACACCGCCGCCACCACGCGGGTACGCCGGTCGGCCCGGGCGGCGAGCGCGGCGCGCACGGCGCGCAGGGCCGGCGGGAGTTGCTCGCCGGTCAGCGGATCACGGGCGTAGCGGGCGCGTTCCTCGGCGCGGCCGAGCAGGCGTACCGCCGTGGTCGCCCCCGCGTCGGCGGTGAGCGACTCCCGCGACAACCGGTCGGCGGTGGCCCGGGAGGTCTCCGTCCGGTCCACCCGGACCCGGTAGTCCACCAGCGTGTCCAGCAGTTCGTCCCAGGCGGCGTGCGCGTCCGCCCGCGCCCGCTCCGCGTCCGCCAGCACCACCATGCGCCGCCCGTGCGCGGTCGTGTCCCCGGCATCGCCGGAAGCCCCGGGGCGCACCGCCGCCGCGGCCGGTGCCGCCGGGCCGCTGCGCCGCCGCCGCAGGGCCGCGCGGCGCAGTGCCGGCACGGCGAGCAGGGCCAGCAGGGCCAGCACCGCGCCGGCCGCGTACCAGGGCCAGACCGGGGCCTGCTCAGCCGGGGCCTCGCCGCCGACGGCCAGGCCCGAGTCGACGTCCTCCTCGGGGCCCTCCGGCCCCGCCGGGCCCGCCGACGGGTCGACCCCGCCGGGCGCGCTCGACGAGCCGGGAGTCGGCGTGTCCTCCTCCGGGGCGTCGGTGTTCGGCGCCCACGCCGACCGGGTCGAGCCCTGCACGCCGTACGCCGGAGTGGCGTCGAAGGGCACCCAGCCGACGTCGTTGAAGTAGACCTCCGTCCAGGCGTGCAGGTTCCGGTTGGTCAGGGTGTACGTGCCGTTGCTGGAGTTGCTGCCGTTGGCGAACCCGAACGCCACCCTGGCCGGGATGCCGGCGGCCCGGACCAGCCACGTCATCGCGGCGGCGTACTGCTGGCAGAAGCCGACCTTGTTGTTGAGGAAGTCGACGATCTCCTGCCCGCTGGTGCCCCCCTTGGTGCTGAGCGAGTAGGTGAAGCCGTTGTCCGCGGAGAAGTGGTCGTAGATCGCGCGGACCTTGTCGTACTCGGTGTTCTTGCCGCGTACCAGGGCGGAGACCAGTTCCTCGACCTCGGGCACCGGCGGCGGCGCGGGATGCAGCCGCCGTACCGCGTGGTCGGCCGGCAGCGGCTGGGACCGGCGCAGGGCAGCCGGCGTGTACGTCGAGCGCACGTAGTCGAACGCGTAGCGCTTGCCGCGGGCGTTGTCGCGGTTGGAGAAGACCACCTGGAGGCTCGGGTCGTACAACCAGTTGCTGTTCAGGTCCTCGGTGCGCACGGGCTCGGCGTAGACCGGCAGCAGCGGCATGGTGAGGTTCTTCGACACCTCGACCGTGGCCCGGTACGTCCGCTGCTCGACGCCCCGCGCGGACGGCGCCGGCAGGTCGTCGACGGGCCGGCCGGTGGGGGTGCCCACCCGGAAGCCGCCCCCCTCGAGCTTGTCGGCCACCCCGAAGCGCAGGTAGAACGGGTCCGTCTCGTCGGTGGTCACCTTGACCAGATCGGTGACCTGCGACTGGTTGAGCTGCCCGCTCAACGCCGCGAACAGGTCGATCCTGCCGGGAGCGCCACCCTGCCCGGGACGCCCGTTGCCGTTGCCGTTGCCGGAACCGGCGCCCAGGGTGTCCAGCAGCCCGCCGGTCATTCCCGGCACGGCCAGCGGCAGCACCACGGCCAGCGCCACACCCACCGCTGCCAGCCGCCGGCCGGCGGCGGCCAGCGGCGAGGCCTCCCAGACGTCGACGTCGCGCCCGTCGCCGGTGAACCGCCGGCCGAACCGGCGGACCCGGTCGACGTTGTCGGTCACCAGCAGCCAGAGGTAGCCGGCGGCGCCCACGACGAACGGCACCGCCGGGACGCTGTCCACGTAGACCGCGACGGGCACCGAGTAGATCGCCAGCATCGGCAGCCCGGCCAGCGCCGGCCGGCGCAGCCCCACGGCGAGCACGTCGACCACCACGGCGACCCCGCCGATGCCGAGCACCGTGACGAACAGCAGCGGGTCGGTGTCGGGCACCTTGACGCCGTACGAGCGCATGTCCTCCAGCGAACTGTCGAGCAGTTGGCCGAAGTGGGTGAAGGTCGACGGGGTGGGCACGATGCCCAACAGTTCGCCGCCGCCGGGGAAGATCCAGGTCAGGGCCAGCGTCAGGCCGGCCAGCATGGCCAGCGCCTGGCCCCAGAGCGGAACCCGGGCCAGCCGGGCGAACGCGGCCACGGCGGCGACCACGGCCACCGCGATCGTCGCCTGGATCAGCCACGTCCAGCGTTCGAAGATGGCAGACAGCGGCGCGGCGGCGAGCAGCGTCGCCGCGGCGGCCACGAAGCCCAGGTTCCGGTGGGCGATCATGAGGAGACCCTTCCGTTCATCGCATGCCGCCGGCCACCGTCTCGGCCATGGCCGCCCGCAGCGCGAAGCCCTGCGAACCGCGGGCCGCCTGCGGCCACAGTGCGGGCAGCCCGGCACCGTGCTCGACCCCGATGACCCGCCAGCCGCTCTGCAACATGGCCAGCGCGGCGGCGCCGTGCGCGTGGTCGGCCTCGGCCCGGGCCTTGGCGGGCAGGTTGAGCCAGGTGGAGCTGTCGAGCAGGAAGCCGACGCAGGTGGCGCCGTTGCCCCGCAGCCCGGCCAGCAGTTCGGCCTCGGCGGTGCTCACCGAGCCGAACAGGCCGATGATCAGGCCGCCGTCAGACCGCTGCCGGACCCGCTGCACGAGGGTGGTGAGCTCGCCGACCTTGTCGAGCCGGACCTCGGCGAGATGGTCGAGCAGCAGCCCGTCGCCGGTCGCCTCGGACGCGTCCACGTCGGCGCCGGAACCGGTGACCAGGCGCAGCTTGTAGCCGGCCTGCCGCAGGTGCACCGCGATGCTCGCCGCGGCGGAGACCGCCCACTCGAAGGAGGCCGTCGGCCCGTCGCCCCGGTGACCGTACGCGCGGGTGTCCAGCACGACGGTGGCCCGGCTCTCCCAGGGCTGCTCCTCGCGGCGGACCATCAGCTCGCCGGTGCGCGCGGTCGACTTCCAGTGCACGCGGCGCAGGTCGTCGCCCATCCGGTACTCCCGGGTGGCGGCGTCGTCCTCGCCGTGCACCGCGACCGAGCGGGCCCGGCTGTCGCCGCTGCCGGCGTACTCGCCGGGCAGGCGCACCGAGGGCAGCGGGGTGACCTGCGGGATGACCGTCAGATGGTCGGTGCTCGGGAAGGCGCGGCTCAGCTCGCACAATCCGAACGGGTCGGTCATCCGGACCACCAGCGGGCCCACCTCGTAGCGGCCCCGCACGTCGGCCCGCACCGTGTAGGCCACCGAGCTGGCCTGGTGGGCACCGAGCCGCTCCAGCACCACCCGGGGCCGGCTGCCCAGCGCGTACGGCAGCCGGTCCTCCAGCAGCAGGGTGCCGGTGGGCAGCCGGGACATGTTCTGCAGTCGCAGCACCACCCGGGAGTTCGCCCCGACGGGCACCCGGTGCGGGTCCAGCGACCGGTTGCAGGCCAGCTTGTAGCGGCTGCGCCCGACGTAGGCCGCGGCGAGCAGCGGCAGGATGGCCAGCAGCACGGCCACCCGGAGCAGGTCCTTCTCGCCGAGGATGCCGGCCGAGATCGCCGCCGCGAGCGCCGCCGCGAGGAACGAACGGCCGCGGGTGGTCAGCCCTCGCAGCCCGTCGCGCACGTCACCGCCTCCGCGGCTCGTACGTGGCTCGGCCGTTGCCCTCGCCTGTGGGACGGGTGTCGTACGGGGAGCGCCCGCGGTCGTGCGGCAGCGGCAGCCGGTGCACCAGGTCGGAGACGATCGCGTCGGTGGTGCGCCGCGCGAGCTGGGCGTCGGCGGTCGGGATGATCCGGTGTGCGAGCACCGGCACGGCCAGCGCCTGCAGGTCGTCGGGGAGGACGTAGTCGCGGCTCTCCAGGGCGGCCACCGCGCGGGCGGTGCGCAGCAGTTGGAGGGTGGCCCGGGGGGAGGCGCCGAGGCGCAGGTCGGGGGCCTCGCGGGTGGCGGTGACCAGGTCGATCGCGTACTGCTTGACGGCGTCGGCGACGTGCACCTGCCGGACGTGGGCGATCAGCTGCCGCACGGTGTTGGCGTCGGAGACCGGCCGCAGCTCGTCCAGCGGATCCGTCGCGCCGTGCCCGTCGAGCATCGCCAGCTCGGCGCTCGGGTCCGGGTAGCCCATCGCGATGCGGGCGGTGAACCGGTCGCGCTGCGCCTCGGGGAGGGGGTAGGTGCCCTCCATCTCGATCGGGTTCTGGGTCGCGATGACCATGAACGGTGTCTGGAGGTGGTAGGTGACCCCGTCGACGGTGACCTGTCGCTCCTCCATGCACTCGAGCAGCGCGGACTGGGTCTTCGGCGAGGCACGGTTGATCTCGTCGCCGACGACCAGGTTGGCGAAGACCGCGCCCGGGCGGAACTCGAAGTCGTGTGTCTCCTGGTTGTAGACGCTGACCCCGGTGACGTCGCTGGGCAGCAGGTCGGGGGTGAACTGGATGCGGCGCACCGAGCAGTCGATCGACCGGGCCATGGCCTTGGCGAGCTTGGTCTTGCCGACCCCGGGCACGTCCTCGATGAGCAGGTGACCCTCGGCGAGCAGGACGGCCAGGGCGAGCCGCACGGTGGCGGTCTTGCCCTCGATGACCTGCTCGATGTTCGACACGATCGCTTCGCTGGCGGCGCGGAACTCGTCGTGCGGCAGCAGGCCGCCCACCTCGTCCCTGGTCTGTTGTGTCACGGGCCTCCTCCTCGTCGCCGGACGGCAGCTCTGAATAGAGCGGTTGGACCCGCCGTAGGGTTCGCGACGTCGAGCCTCGTCTGCCGCAGGAATCTCACTGGTATCTCAGGCTAACCATGTTTGTCGCTGTCGCCGACCCCCGCAGGTAGACGGTGGGTTACGTACCGAATATTCGCCGGGTCGGGGGACGCGGCGGTCGCTCTCGGTGTCGGCCATGATCACGAAGCGCGGCTGCGGCGCGGGCGAGCGGGTCGGCCGTCCCGGCCCGTGGTGGCGGGCGGCGTGCGGGAGCGGCGGCGGGTACACTCCCGGTCATGGCCGGATTCTTCCTGCTTCTTACCGGGCCGTGCTGATGCGCTGACGCGCGACAGCACGGCGGCCCCTCCTGCGCGAGGGGCTTTTTTGTGCCCCAAGCCGGACGCCCCGGCGGCTGGCACCGGCACCGGCGCCGGCCCTCGGGCGGTGCGGCGCCGGCGGCGGGCAGATGCGAGCCATACCGACATGACCGCGCCGAGCGAGGTCAGCACCCAGCCCGGCCGTGGCGTGGCCGGCGGCGACGAGCGAAGCGAGGAGACGCCATGAGCGAGGCAGCACCGGCCGACATTCCCCCGTTCCGGTACACCGCGGCCCTGGCCGAGGAGATCGAACAGCGCTGGCAGGACGTCTGGGCGCGGGAGGGGACGTTCCACGCCCCGAACCCGACCGGCCCGCTGGCCGACCCCGACCACCCCCGCGCCGGGGCGGAGAAGCTGTACGTCCTGGACATGTTCCCGTACCCGTCGGGCGCGGGCCTGCACGTCGGGCACCCGCTGGGCTACATCGGCACCGACTGCTTCGCCCGCTACCAGCGGATGGCGGGGCGCAACGTGCTGCACGCCATGGGCTTCGACGCGTTCGGCCTGCCCGCCGAGCAGTACGCGGTGCAGACCGGCACCCACCCGCGGACCACCACCGTGGCCAACATCGAGCGGTACAAGGCGCAGCTGCGCCGGCTGGGCCTGGCCCACGACGAGCGCCGCTCGGTGGCCACCATCGACACCGACTTCTACCGCTGGACGCAGTGGATCTTCCTGCAGATCTTCAACTCCTGGTACGACGCCGAGGCGAAGCGGGCCCGGCCGATCGCCGAGCTGATCGCCGAGTTCGAGGGCGGCAGCCGGGCCACCCCCGACGGCCGCCCGTGGGCGGACCTGACCGTCGCCGAGCGCCGGGCCGTCGTCGACGACCACCGGCTGGCGTACGTCTCGCAGGCGCCGGTCAACTGGTGTCCGGGGCTGGGCACCGTGCTGGCCAACGAGGAGGTCACCGCCGACGGCCGCTCCGAGCGGGGCAACTTCCCGGTCTTCAAGCGCAACCTGAAGCAGTGGATGATGCGGATCACCGCGTACGGCGACCGGCTGCTGGACGACCTGGACACGCTGGACTGGCCCGAGCCGATCAAGCTGATGCAGCGCAACTGGATCGGCCGCTCCACCGGCGCACACATCGACTTCCCCACCACGGTCGAGCCGATCCGGGTGTTCACGACCCGGCCGGACACCGTCTTCGGCGCCACCTACATGGTGCTGGCGCCCGAGCACGAGCTGGTCGACGCGCTGACGCCGGCCGCCTGGCCGGACGGGACGAAGGACGCGTGGACCGGCGGGCACGCCAACCCGCGCGCCGCCGTGGAGGCGTACCGCAAGGCGGCGGCGGCCAAGACCGACGTCGAGCGGCAGGCCGAGACGAAGGAGAAGACCGGCGTCTTCGTCGGGGCGTACGCCACCAACCCGGTCACCGGGACGCAGATCCCGGTCTTCGTCGCCGACTACGTGCTGGCCGGCTACGGCACCGGCGCGATCATGGCGGTGCCCGGCCAGGACGAGCGGGACTGGGCGTTCGCCGAGGTCTTCGAGCTGCCGATCGTGCGCACCGTGCAGCCGTCGGAGGGCTTCGACGGCAAGGCGTACACCGGGGACGGTCCGGCCATCAACAGCGCCGCGCCCGAGGGCGGCCCGGACCTGAACGGCCTGGGGGTGGCCGAGGCCAAGGCCCGGATCATCGGGTGGCTGGAGGCCAACGGGCACGGCACCGGCGCGGTGACCTACCGGCTGCGCGACTGGCTGTTCTCCCGGCAGCGCTACTGGGGCGAGCCGTTCCCCATCGTGTACGACGAGACCGGGGCCGTCATCGCGCTGCCGGAGGAGATGCTGCCGGTCGAGCTGCCCGAGGTGGACGACTTCTCGCCGCGCACGTTCGACCCGGAGGACGCCGACAGCAACCCGGAGACCCCGCTGTCGCGCCGCAGCGACTGGGTCGAGGTGGAGCTGGACCTGGGCGACGGCCCGAAGCGCTACACCCGCGAGACCAACGTGATGCCGCAGTGGGCCGGCTCGTGCTGGTACGAGATGCGCTACCTGGACCCGACGAACTCGCAGCGGTTCGTCGACCCGGAGAACGAGCGGTACTGGATGGGGCCGCGCGGCGAGGGCGACTGCGGGGGCACCGACCTGTACATCGGCGGCGGCGAGCACGCCGTACTGCACCTGCTGTACGCCCGGTTCTGGCACAAGGTGCTGTACGACCTGGGGCACGTCTCGTCGTTCGAGCCGTTCCGCAAGCTGTTCAACCAGGGCTACATCCAGGCGTACGCGTACACCGACGCCCGGGGCGCCTACGTGCCGGCCGGGGACGTGACCGAGCGCGACGGTGGCTACTACCTGGGCGACACGGCGGTCAACCGTGAGTACGGCAAGATGGGCAAGTCCCTGAAGAACGTGGTCACGCCCGACGAGATGTGTGCCGCGTACGGGGCGGACACGTTCCGCGTCTACGAGATGTCGATGGGTCCGCTGGAGGTGTCCCGCCCGTGGGAGACCCGGGCGGTGGTCGGGTCGTACCGGTTCCTGCAACGGGTCTGGCGGGCGGTCGTCGACGAGCAGACCGGCGCGCTGCGGGTCACCGACGCCCCCGCCGACTCCGCGACCCTGCGGCTGCTGCACAAGGTCGTCGACGGGGTCCGCGGCGACATGGAGGCGATCCGGTTCAACACCGCCATCGCCAAGCTGATCGAGCTGACCAACGGGCTGACCCGACTGTCGGAGACCCCGCGCGAGGTGGCCGAGCCGCTGGTGCTGATGGTGGCGCCGTTCGCCCCGCACGTGGCCGAGGAGTTGTGGCGGCGGCTGGGGCACGACACCTCCCTGACGTACGCGGACTTCCCGACCGCCGACCCGGCGCTGCTGGTGGCGGAGACGGTGACGTACCCGGTGCAGATCAACGGCAAGGTGCGGGGCCGGATCGAGGTGCCCGCCGACGCGTCCGAGGAGACCGTCCGCACGGCGGCCCTGGAGGCGGTCACGTCGTCCCTGGCCGGCAAGACCCCGCGCAAGGTCATCGTCATCAAGGGCCGCATGGTCTCCGTCGTAGCCTGACCCGCCCGCCCCCGCCTCTCACCCCGCCCCGGCCCCACCCCTCACCCCGCCCCGCCCCGCCCCGCTCGCGATCTTGCAGTTGTGGCCCCTGACTTGCCCCTTTCGGGTGAGATGTCTGGGCCATAACTGCAAGATCGCGGGGGCCGGGCCGGGGCCGGGGCGGGGCCGGGTGGGGAGGGCGGGGTGGGGGTTATGGGTCGCGGCGGTGGGTGAGGGTTACGGCCGTCAGTATCGCGGCCAGGGACCAGGTGGCGAGGGTCAGCCAGGAACCGGTGACCGTGGCCGGGTACGGGTCCCGGTTGACGATGTCGGGATGCACCTCGATCAGTCGTAGCCAGGCGGCGAGGGGCAGGGCGTTGTACAGCTCGGCGATCCACCGGTGCTCGTCGCTGTCCACCACGAGCGGCGCCAGCACGAGCACTGTCGTGGCCGCGAACACGGCTGCGGCGGCGTGCCGGGTGACTGCGCCCAGACCCATTCCGACCAGCGCGCACACGGGTACCAGCACGGCGCTCGCCACGACGGCGCGCAACACGCCCGGCTCGCCGATCGACCAGCCGGCGTCGCGGTCGGCGAGGATCGCCTGGGACACCCAGAACGAGGTCGCCGCGGTGACCGTGCCGAGAAGGAGCATGACCCCGGCCAGTACGGCGGCCTTCGCCGCGACCACCGCCCGGCGGTCGGGGACGGCGGCGAACGTGGCCCGGATCAGCCCGCTCTGGTGCTCGCCGACGATGGTCAGGGCGCCGATGGTGGCCGAGGCGAGGATCAGCAGCAGGTAGCCGGCCTCGGGGAAGGCGTCGCGCACGGGCCCGTACATGCGGAACATCTCCCGCCGCTCCGCCGGGTACGCCGGCCAGTTCCGGTGGTCGGCGAGGCTGGCGTTGACGCTGACCCCGACCACGAACAGGAAGACCAGCGGCAGGGTCCACAGGGTCGAGCGCAGCGACCACAGTTTGATCCACTCGGCTGCCAGCAGGTCGCGGAAGCGGGCCGGTGCGTCGGTCACGGTCGGTCGGGGGGCCAGTTGGGTCACGGCGGTCATCGGGTCTCCTCCCCGGCGAGGTACTCGACACTGTCGGCGGTGAGTTCCATGAACGCCTCCTCCAGCGAGGCGGTACGGGTGGCGAGTTCGTGCAGCCCGATGCCGTGGGCGAGCGCGAGGTCGCCGATCCGGGCGGCCGTCAGGCCGGTCACGACGAGCGCCCCGGTGTCGGCCGGGCGGACGTCCGCGCCCTCGGCCGCCAGCACGGCGGCCAGCGTCGTCGGGTCGGGCGTACGGACGGCCACGCTGGACCGGGTGCTCCGGGCGGCGAACTCGGCGAGGCTCTGCTCGGCGATGAGCCGGCCCCGGCCGATCACGACGAGGCGGTCGGCGCAGTGCTCCATCTCGCTCATCAGGTGGCTGGAGACGAAGACCGTACGTCCCTCGGCAGCCAGCCGCCGGAACAGGTCCCGCACCCAGCGCACTCCCTCCGGGTCGAGGCCGTTGAACGGCTCGTCGAAGAGCAGCACGGGCGGGTCGCCGAGCAGCGCGGCGGCGATGCCGAGCCGCTGCCGCATGCCGAGTGAGAAACCACCGATCCGGCGCCGGGCGGCGCCGGCCAGCCCCACCTCCCGCAGGACCTCGTCGACGCGGGCGCGCGGAATGCCGTTGCTGCGGGCCAGGGCCGACAGGTGGGCCACGGCGCTGCGTCCACCGTGCACGTCACCGGCGTCGAGCAGGGCGCCGGCGTGGCGTAGGCCGCGTGGCCGGTCGGCGAAGCGGACCCCGTCCACCGTGACGGTGCCGCTGGTGGGCGTGGTGAGCCCGAGGATCATTCGCAGCGTGGTGGACTTGCCGGCCCCGTTGGGGCCGAGGAACCCGGTGACGTGGCCGGGGCGCACGGTCAGGGTGAGGTCGTCGACGGCCGTCCTGGGGCCGTACCGTCTCGTCAGGGCTCGAAGTTCGATCACCTGTCCCACGTTGCCGCGCGGTGGCCGGCGCGGCGTCGCCCCGGCGGCCACATCCGGTGGGCGGACCCCCCGCCCCGGGGCGTACGCCCGTGGGCCGATGCGTCGGCGGCGGCCGGCTGACTACCGTGGGCGCATGGACGCCACCCGGCCGTTGTCGCGCCGCGCCTCGTCGCTGGCGCGGGCGGTGCTGCCCTGGGTCGGCGTCGCGCTGCTGCCGGTCGCCGTGGTCATGGCCCCGGTGATGGCGCGGAGCCGGGACGGCGTGGGGTTCGGCGACTGGTGGCTGGCCGAGCGCTACCTGGTGCCGCTGCTGGCCGTGGGGTTGCCCGCCGGCCTGCTGCGGCGCCGGCCGGTGCTGGCCCTGACGTTGATGCTCGTCGCGGCGTGCGTGGTCACCGTGGCCGTCAACATCCCGGAGGGCGGCTACCTGACCGACATCTGGTACGCGCAGTTCCTGGCGATCGACCTGGTGGTGGGGCTGATCGCGGCGAGGAGGCCCCGCCGCGTCTCGGTGCCGGTGGCCGTCGGGGTGCTCGCCGTGCAGATGACCGCCAGCTTCGTCAACCCCGCCACCGATCCGGTGAGTCGGGCCGTGCTCTCCGTGCTGGCGGTCGTCACGGCGTGGACGGTCGGCAACTCCGTGCGGGCCCGGCGCGGCTACGCCGAGGCCGTCCGGGCGCACACCGCCGCCGAGGCGGTCACCGCCGAGCGGCTGCGCATCGCCCGCGAGCTGCACGACATGGTCGCGCACAGCATCGGGGTGATCGCCATCCAGGCCGGCGTGGGGGCCCGGGTCATCGACACCCAACCGGCCCAGGCCCGCGCCGCGCTGGCCACCATCGAGGCGACCAGCCGCGACACCCTGGCGGGCCTGCGCCGTACGCTCGGCGCGCTGCGCCGCCCGCAGTCGGAGTCGGCGTCGCTGGATCCGACGCCCGGGCTGGACGACCTCGACCGGCTGGTTTCGGCCGCCGCCGACGCCGGGGTGCGGGTGGACCTGCGGCGCGGCGGCGAGCGGCGGCCCGTCCCGGCCGACCTCGACCTCGCCGCGTTCCGGATCGTCCAGGAGGCCCTCACCAACGTGGTACGACACGCGGGCACCGACCGGTGCCGGGTCACCGTCACCCACGGCCCCGACGAGGTCGCGGTGGAAATCCTCGACGACGGCCGGGGCGGCACGGTCGGCGGTGAGGGGCACGGGCTCGTCGGCATGCGTGAACGGGTCGCGCTGACCGGCGGCCGGTTCCACGCCGGGCCGCGCCCGGAGGGCGGCTTCCGGGTGGCGGCGTGGCTGCCGGTGCCACCGGCATCACCGGCGGCGGAGCCGGTCGGATCGCGGGCCGGGACGGGGGAGCGGTGAGCGTCCGGGTGTTGCTCGTCGACGACCAGCCACTGGTCCGGGCCGGCCTGCGGGTGCTCATCGCCGACGCCCCCGACATCGACGTCGTCGGCGAGGCGGGTACGGGGACCGAGGCGGTGCGGCTGGTCCGCGAGGTCGTGCCGGACGTGGTGCTGATGGACCTGCGGATGCCCGGGATGGACGGCATCCAGGCCACCCGGGCGATCACCGCGCACGGCGGATCCACCCGCGTCCTCGTGCTCACCACCTTCGACGACGACGAGCACGTGCACGCCGCGTTGCGCGCCGGCGCGAGCGGGTTCCTGGTCAAGGACATGGCGCTGGACGACATCCTCGGTGCCGTCCGGGTGGTCGCCGCCGGAGACGCGCTGATCGCCCCCGGGGTGACCCGCCGGCTCATCGCCGAGTTCGCCCGTCGGCCCACCCTCGCCGCTCCGACCCGGACCCTCGGCGGCGTCACCGAGCGGGAACGCGAGGTGCTCACCCTCGTCGGCCGGGGACTGTCCAACGGCGAGATCGCCGCCGAGCTGGTGATCAGCGCGGCCACCGCCAAGGCGCACGTGGCCCGGCTGTTCACCAAGCTCGGCGCCCGCGACCGCGTGCACCTCGTCATCGCCGCCTACGAGGCGGGGCTGGTGTCCCCGGCGGGATGAGGCGTGCATCCGCGCTTCTGCCCCGGCGGGATGGGGCGGGGATGCCGCGGCCTCAGGCCGGATCGAGCCGGCGCTGCCGTTCGGCACGCCACCAGCGGCGGATCAGCACGACGCTGGCGACCAGGCCGAGCACGGCCGGGGCCGCGCCGAACCAGTTGACGTCGCCCGGGGAGGTGACCGCCGCGCCCACCGCCGCGTAGCCGAAGGCGGTGGGCGTGGAGGCGATCACGCTGCCGACGAGAAACGGCAGCACCCGGGCGCCGGTGGTGCCGTAGCCGTAGCTGACCAGCCCGAACCCGGCGATCGGCAGCAGCCGTACGGTGATCACACCGAGGACGCTCTGCCGGGCGAACCAGCCGTCCAGCCGGGCCAGCCGGCCGCGTACCCGGGCGGCGACGAACTCCCGCCCGAGCAGGCGGCCGACCGCGAAGCCCAGCGCCGCCGCGAGCAGCGCGGCACCCAGCGCGTACGCGGCGCCCTCGAGCGCGCCGAAGATCGCCCCCGAGGCGAGCGTTATGAAGGTCCGGGGGACCAGCGCGACCAGCAGCAGCGCTCCGCCGCCGACCGCCGCCACGGGGGCGAGCCGGCCCAGCCGGTCGGCCAGCCCGGGCAGCTCGGCCGTCTCGGGCAGGTCGACGACGAGCAGCACCACGCCGAAGGTGGCGAGCAGGAGCAGCAGCAGCGCGAACCGGACGGCCGACGGCTGCCGTGACAGCCGCCGGACGGCCTGGATCATGCCCGGGCTGCGGCCACCGCGGCACGGCGTTCGGCGCGGAGCCGGTCCGGCCAGGTGTCGTCCAGTGGCGGGAGCTGGTGCACGCCGGTGGCCCAGCGCAGCAGCAGGTCTGCCAGGGCGGGGTTGCGCGCCAGGGCCGGGCCGTGCGAATACGTGCCGAGCAGCTTGCCCCGCCACGCCCCCTCGGTGGCGCCGTCGTTGCCGACCCCGGCGGTGACCCGGGCCAGCGGGGAAACCCCCGGGCCGAGGTGGGTGCGCCCGCCGTGGTTCTCGAACCCGGTCAGCGCCGGCACGCCCAGCCGCGGGTCGATGTCACCGGCCAGCTCGCCGACGGCGCGGGTCGGCCCCCGGTCGGAGGAGAGGTCGAGCAGCTCCAGCCCGGCGCAGAGGGTGCCCTTGGCGAAGAAGGAGGTGCCGAGGAGCTGGTAGCCGGCGCAGACGCCGAACACGACCGAGCCCTGGGCGACCGCCCGGTGCAGTCCGCCGTCGGCGAGCAGCCGCTGCGCGCCGAGTGCCTGCGGGCCGTCCTCGCCGCCGCCGATGAGGTAGATGTCGGCGGTGGAGGGGAGCCGCTGGTCGGAGCGCACCTCCAGCACCTCCACCGGGAAGCCGCGCTGCCGCGCCCGGCGGGCGAGGATCAGCGCGTTGCCCCGGTCGCCGTAGGTGGAGAGCAGGTCGGGGTAGATCCAGACGATGCGCAGGCTCTCAGTTGACACGGTCCAACTCCGCTCGGATGTCCTGGAACGCGGTGTAGTTCGCGATGACCTCCAGGCGCCCCGGGGGCACCGACCGGACGGCGTCGTCGAACGTCCGCACGTGCTGGAAGGGCACGTCGTTGACCTCCAGCCGGACCGCGAGGTCGTACGCGCGGTCGCCGGTGATCAGCACCTGCCGGCCCCGTAGCGGGGCGAAGTCGACGTCGAAGAGCCAGGAGGTGTCCATCCCGTCGGGGTCCCGGGCGTTGATGGAGAGCAGTGTCGGGGCGACGTCGGCCATGTCGAACGCCTCGAGCCAGCTGGCCGGGTTCTTCGCCAGCAGCAGACGGATGTTGCGCCCGTCCCGGTCGACCTGCGCGTAGCGGCCCGCGACGGAGGTGACGGTGCCGAGTTGGAGCACCGCGTCCACGGGCCGGACGCCGAACTCGGCGGCGACGGCCAGCGCGGTCGCGGCGTTGCCGACGTTGACCTTGCCGGGGAGCTGGAGCTTGACCTTGTGCCAGGCGCCGGTCGGGTCGACCACGCCGTCGTCCTCCACAGTCCACTGCGGCTCGGGCCGGCGCAGCGGGCAGCCGCTGCACCACCACTGGTCGCCGGAGCGCTGGATGGTGGAGCCGCACTCGGGGCAGACCCAGGAGTCGTCGTGCCAGCGCTGCCCGGCGCTGAACCAGGTGACGTGCGGCGGGGCGATGCGGTGGTCGTGGTTGGGCGGCGGGGTCGCGGCCCACACCACCATCGGGTCGTCGGCGTTGGCGACGATGCGCACGTTGGTGTGCCGGACCAGCGCGGCGCGCCAGAGCTGCGCCATCATGGCGACCTCCTTGGCCCGGTCGAGCTGGTCGCGGGAGAGGTTGAGCAGCGCCACCACGTGCGGCTCGGTGGCGTCGAGCACCTGGGCGAGGTAGTGCTCGTCCACCTCCAGCACCGCGTAGGGCGTGCTGCCGGCCTTGGCGAGCGCCGAGGTGTGCCCGGTCGGCATGTTGGCGCCGAAGGAGTTGGTGGCGACCCGGCCGAGCACCCCGACGGCCGCCGCGGTGAGCCGGGTGGTGGTGGTCTTGCCGTTGGTGCCGGAGATCAGGGCGATGGCGCGCCCGGCCGACAGGTGGGCCAGCAGGTCCGGGTCGATCTTGAGTCCGATCCAGCCGCCGATGACCGAGCCGTCACCGCGCCCCGCGGCCCGCGACAGCGCCGCGGCGGTCCGCGACACCGAGCTGGCCACCTTTGCCCGCAGGGGCATCTTCGCGTCCGTCACCCGAGCGAGGTTACCGGACAGGCGACCCCGCCAGATCGCCGCCGACGGCGAACCGTTCGGCCGGGGTGGTCCGGCGGGGCGGTCGAACCGTACTCGGCCGGATGGAGTCGATCTATGTCGGAAAGCGGACCGGCCCGGCGGGCCCCGCGGCCCTCCACTCCGCTCCACCCCCGTTGACGTGCGGTTTTGCGAGCCAAAACGCCGCGCCACGCGGGCGATTCTGGTTGCGGGTGGAGGGAAGTGGAGTAGAGTGGGGCGCATTGGTGAGGCCGGGAGGGCCCACCGGCCCGGGGGGTCAGCGGCGCCGCGAACGCCGCTCAAGGGCGAGGGGGTTGGGCCGTGTTTCTCGGCACCCACACCCCACGCCTGGACGACAAAGGCCGGTTGATCCTTCCGGCGAAGTTCCGGGACGAGTTGGCGGGGGGTGTCGTGATAACCAAAGGGCAGGATCGCTGCCTCTACGCCTTCCCGATGCCCGAGTTCCAGCGGATCGCGGAGCAGTTGCGAGCGCAGCCGATGACGCACAAGGCGGCCCGGGCCTACAGCCGGGTCTTCTTCGCCAGCGCGCACGACGAGGTGCCCGACAAGCAGGGCCGGGTGACGATCCCGGCCCACCTGCGGGCGTACGCCGCTCTCGACCGGGATCTGGTCGTGATCGGCGCGAGCACCCGGGTGGAGATCTGGGACAAGGCTGCCTGGGAGACCTATCTCGCGGAGAGCGAAGACGACTTCGCCGACATCGAGGAGGGGGTGCTGCCCGGCGGTCTGTAGGGCGTGACGACGCCCGACGTACTGCGAGATCTCCACCCGCTTTCGAGTTCCTGGCACCCCTTCCCCGGTGCCAGGCGCACGATCCGATCGGAGGGCCGCGGCCTCCGACGGGCGAGAGCGGATGGGGATCTGGCGGTACGACGGCACGGCGTCGTCCGACGACGGACGCATGAAGGACGAAGGTTCACACCAGTGGGGGTCGACATGGGGGAGCTACGCGGCACGCACGTGCCGGTGCTACTCGAGCGGTGTCTCGAGTTGCTGGCCCCCGCGCTGGGCCGGGGCGGGCGGACGGTCCACGTCGACGCGACGTTGGGGCTGGCCGGGCACGCCGAGGCGGTACTCGAGGCGCATCCGGAGACGGTGCTGATCGGGTTGGACCGGGACACCGAGGCGCTCGCCCACGCGCGCGTCCGGCTGGCCCGCTTCGCCGACCGCGTCCATTTGGAGCACGCCGTCTACGACGAACTGCCGGAGGTGCTCGACCGGCTGGGCTACCCGGGGATCGACGGGATTCTGTTCGACCTGGGCGTTTCCTCCCTGCAACTCGACGCGCCCGACCGCGGGTTCGCCTACGCGCAGGACGCCCCGCTGGACATGCGGATGGACCAGACCCGGGGGGTGACCGCCGAGGAGGTGGTCAACACCTACGCCCACCCGGACCTGGCCCGGGTGTTGCGGGTCTACGGCGAGGAGAAGTTCGCGGGTCGGATCGCCTCGGCGATCATCCGCGAGCGCGAGCGGGCCCGGATCACCTCGTCGGCGCGGCTGGCCGAACTGGTCAGGGAGTCCATTCCGGCACCGGCCCGACGAACCGGTGGACACCCGGCTAAGAGAACGTTTCAGGCTTTACGGATCGAGGTAAACAAGGAACTGGCAGCGCTGGAGACGGCGCTGCCGGCCGCGCTCGACAAGCTCAACGTGGGCGGTCGCATGGTGGTCCTGTCCTACCACTCGCTGGAGGACCGGCTCACCAAGGCCGCGCTCGCCGACCGGGTCCGCAGTAAGGGCCCGATCGACCTCCCGGTCGAACTGCCCGGGTCCGGTCCGACGTTCAGGCTGCTCAGCCGGGGCGCCGAACTGCCCGGGGAGGCGGAGGTCGCCGCGAACCCGCGGGCCGCCTCGGTGCGGCTGCGGGCCGCGGAGCGGCTCGACCCGGACGCGGCACAGCAGGGGCGTACCGACCGCGAACGGTACCGCCGGCGGGTCAAGGCGATGCACCAACCAGGGGCGGGGACCCCCGGATCCGACCCGGATCCGACGGACCCCGGGAGACGGGACAGGGACGGACGAAGAGGGGGAGGGACATGAGTGTTGACAAGCGCGACCGCCGGGACGTAACCGGCGGCGGGCAGCGCACACCGCGGTCGGGGGGCCGGACCGCGGCGGAGCGGACCACGCGCATCGGGACCGGCACGCCGCGCGCGGACCGGGTGAGCCCGCAGCGGGAGACTCGCGCCCGGGGGGCGCGCGAGTTTCCGACCCAGGGCAGCGCCGCGCTTCGGCCGGCGGAGCGGGACAACGCCGACAGGGCGCGTACGCCCCGGCTGCGGGTGGCACCGCCGCCGCCGGTGAGGGTGCCGCGGGCGCCGTTCGCCGCGCTGGTGTTGGTGCTGGTGGTCGGCGGGGTGCTCGGCATCCTGCTGGTCAACACGAAGATCAACGAGAACGCCTTCCGGTTGGAGAAGCTCCAGGAGCAGCAGGCCAAGCTCGACGTGGAGCAGCAGCAGCTGAACAAGCAGATCGCCGACGCGGAGGCCCCGGGCAACCTGGAGGCCCACGCCCGCAGGCTCGGTCTGGTGGAGGCGGGCGAGCCGGCCTACATCCGGCTGCCCGACGGCAAGGTGATCGGCGTGCCGCAGCCGGCCGACGGCCAGCCCTCGATCACCAGCCAGCAGGGCGCGGGAGGCTGACGACAGTGCCGCCGAGATCGGAGGAACCGCGCCGGGACGCCACAGGCTCCCGGCGCGGTTCGTCCCGTGACGCGGGTGGCCGGGGCACCCCACCGCGCTCCGGCGAGCCGGGGGTCGGTGGCATCTCCGACGCCCGGGCGTACACACCGCGCGGGCGCACCGTGCGCGAGCAGCGCGCCGGCGGGCGCGCCGAGCGGGGCGCCGACGCCGGCCCCGCCGAGCAGCGCCGTACCCCGCGCAGCACCCGCTCCGGCGACCCGTTCCGCCCCGCCCTGCAGGTGCTCGACGGCGGGCGCGCGGGCGCCGGCCGGGCCGGGCGGCGGGAGACGGCGGGCCGCCCCGGCGTCGTCCGCACCGTCACGCCACGTACCCCACGCCACGACGACGAGTCTCCGCCGCCGCGCCGCCGCGCCGCCCCGCGCCCCGCGCGCCGGCCGGACCGCCAGGCCGCCCGGCGGCCGTCGCGCAAGCCGCCGAAGCCGCCCCGGCTGGCCGATCCCCGGCGCCGGCTGCGGCTGGGCACCGTGCTCACCCTGACGCTCTTCGCCGTCATCGGCATCCGGCTGGTCGTCCTCCAGACCGTGGAGACCCCGGCGTACGCCGGCGGCGGCGTCGCCGAGCGGCTGCGCAACGTGACCCTGCCGGCGGCGCGCGGCGCCATCTACGACCGGTTCGGCGCCCCGCTGGCGCGCAGCGTCGAAGCCCGGTACGTCTACGCCGACCCCACCCAGATCAAGGACCAGCAGGGCACCGCCAAGGCGCTGTCCCCGCTGCTCGGCATCCCGGCCTCGGAGTTGGCCAAGAAGATGCAGCCCCGCAAGCGGGACAACGGCAAGGACTCGCAGTTCGAGTACCTCGCCCGGGGGGTGGACATCGACCAGGCCAAGCGGATCACGGAGCTGGAGCTCGACGGCATCTACACGCACCGCGACGAGCGGCGCGAGGTGCCCGGCGGCGACCTCGCCGCCAACCTGCTCGGCTTCACCAGCCAGGACATGGTCGGGCTGGAGGGGCTGGAGGCCCGCTACGACGACCTGCTGCGCGGCAAGGACGGCAAGCGGGTCTACGAGGTCGGCGTCGGCGACCTGGCCGCCCCGATCCCCGGCGGCTACAGCGAGACGACCAAGGCCAAGCCGGGTAGTTCCCTCCAGCTCACCATCAACCGCGACCTCCAGTTCATGGTGCAGCGGATGCTCAGCCGGCACATGGCGCAGAGCAAGGGCAGCACCGGTGCGGCCGTGGTGATCGAGATTCCCTCGGGCGAGGTGCTGGCCCAGGCCAGCCACCCCACCTACAACGCGGCGAAGCCCGTGCCGAGCGAGCCGACCGACCGGGAGGACGCGGCCACCAGCTTCGTGGTCGACCCCGGCTCGGTGCACAAGGCGATCACCTTCGGCGCCGCGCTCCAGGAGCGCGTGATCACCCCGGACACCACGATGCCGATCGCCAACGCGATCAAGAAGGGCGACACGTGGTTCGCCGACACCCACCGGGCCAACGGAAAGCAGATGAGCCTGCCCGGGATGATGGCGTACTCGTCCAACGTCGGCACGATCCAGATCGCCGAGAAGCTCGGCCCGGAACGCCTGATCGACTACCAGAAGCGGTTCGGCCTCGGGGAACCGACGCGGGTCGGCATGCCCGGCGAGGCCAGCGGACGGCTCCTGCCTGCCGACGAATGGAGCGGATCGTCGCACGGGTCGGTGCCGATCGGGCACAGCGTGGACGCCACGCCGCTCCAGATGGCCGCCGCGTACGCGACGATCGCCAACAACGGCACGTACGTCCAGCCGCGCCTGGTCAAGGCCGTGATCGGGCCGGACGGAAAGCGTACGCCGACGGAGCCCCCGGTCACCCGGTCGGTGCTCAGCCCGGAGAACGCGGCCGCCCTGCGGCACATCCTGGAGGCGGTCACCACGGTCGAGGACGCCACCGGCACGCCGGCGGCGATCCCGGAGTGGCGGGTCGCCGGCAAGACCGGCACCGGCTGGCGGCTGGTCGACGGGCGCAAGCAGCCCGGCGAGGTGGCCTCGTTCATCGGGATGGCCCCGGCCGAGAAACCCCGCTACGTGATCGCGGTCTTCGCGCACACGCCCTCCGGCGGGGGCGGGGCCATCGCGGCCCCCGCGTTCCGGGAGATGATGCAGTTCACGCTGCGTCAGAACGGCGTGCCGCCGAGCGGGGAGAAGGCCCCGAAGTTCACCGTCTATCCGCGCTGAGCGGCCATCCCGGGACATCATCGGTGAGTGCGGACGAAACCACCGGGGCGGCTGTGCGGCCGGAACCGGACGACCGGGTAGGGTCTGACGCCGTGCCCGGCAATCCTCGTCCCCGTACCGTGATCGGTGTCCGGCTCGGCGACCTCGCCGCCCGGCTCGCCGTCGAGCCCCCGGAGGGCGCCGCCGAGCTGGTGGTGACCGGGGTGACCCACGCCAGCCAGGAGGTTCGCCCCGGCGACCTGTACGCGGCCCTGCCGGGCGCCCGCCGGCACGGCGCGGAGTTCGCCGCCGGTGCGGCGGCGGCCGGCGCGGTGGCCGTGCTGACCGATCCGGCGGGTGCCCCGGCGGTGGCCGAGGCGGGCCTGCCGGCGCTGGTGGTGTCGGACCCGCGTGCGGTGCTGGGCACCCTCGCCGCGGCCGTCTACGGCGACCCGACCGATCAGCTGACGGTGATCGGGGTGACCGGCACGGCGGGCAAGACCTCGACGGCCTACCTGGTCGAGTCCGGCCTGCGCGCCGCCGGCCACACCACCGGCCTGATCGGCACCGTCGAGACCCGCCTCGGCGACCTGGTGATCGACAGCGTGCGCACCACGCCCGAGGCCACCGACCTGCACGCCATGCTGGCCGCCGCCCGCGAACGCGGCGTCACCGCCGTGGTCATGGAGGTCTCCAGCCATGCCCTGGCGATGGGCCGGGTCGGCGGCGTCCGGTTCACCGTCGGCGGCTACACCAACTTCGGCTCCGACCACCTGGACTTCCACGCCGACTCGGCGGACTACTTCGCCGCGAAGGCGCAGCTCTTCGACGGGCGCTGCGCGGTGGAGGTGCTCAACCACGACGACCCGGCGCTGAAGCCGCTGTACGGCCCGGCGACCGTGACCTACTCGGCGGCCGGCGACCCGACCGCCACCTGGTGGGCGGACGAGGCCGGTGGCGAGGGGTACGCGCAGCGGTTCACCGCCCACGGCCCGGACGGGCTGGCCCTGCCGGCCGGCGTGGCGCTGCCGGGGCGGCACAACGTGGCCAACGCCCTGCTGGCCATCGCCGTGCTGGTCGCCGCCGGCGTGGACGCGCAGACGGCCGCCAGCGGGGTCGCCGCCTGCGGCGGGGTTCCCGGCCGGCTGGAGCTGGTGAGCGCCCCCGGCCCGGTCCTGGGCGTGGTCGACTACGCGCACAAGGCGGACGCGATCGTCGCCGCGCTGTCCGCGCTGCGGGAGTTCGGCGCGGGCCGGTTGATCTGCGTGATCGGTGCCGGCGGCGACCGGGACCGGGGCAAGCGGCCGGTGATGGGCGCCACCGCGGCGGAGGGAGCCGACGTGGTGCTGGTGACCGACGACAATCCGCGCACCGAGGACCCGGCGGCGATCCGGGCCGAGGTGCTCGCCGGTGCCCGCGGGGCCGGCGCGGCGGCCCGGATCGAGGAGGTCGCCGACCGGCGGACGGCGATCGACGCGGCCGTCCGGCTGGCCGGACCGGGCGACGTGGTCGCGGTGCTCGGCAAGGGCCACGAGCGCGGCCAGGAGATCGGCGGCGAGGTGCTTCCGTTCGACGACCGCACCGAGCTGGCCGACGCGCTGCGCGCCCGCTTCGCCGACCCGGCGGGGCAGCGGTGATCGCGCTCAGCCTGGCCGAGGTCGCCTCGGCGGTCGACGGGCGGCTGGCCGGCGCCGACCCGCAGGCCAGGGTCACCGGGCCGGTGGAGTTCGACTCGCGCAAGGTGCGCCCGGGCGCGCTCTTCGTCGCCTTCCCCGGCGAGAAGGTCGACGGGCACGACTACGCCGCCGGGGCCGTGGAGGCCGGCGCGGTGGCCGTGCTCGGCACCCGGGAGGTGCCCGGCGTGCCGATGGTGCTGGTCGACGACGCGCTGGCCGCGATGGGCCGGCTGGCCCGCGCGGTGGTCGACCGGCTGCCCGGGCTCACCGTCATCGGTCTGACCGGCTCGTCGGGCAAGACCACCACCAAGGACCTGATCGCCCAGCTCACGGCGCGGCTCGGCCCGACCGTGGCCCCGCCCGGGTCGTTCAACAACGAGCTGGGGCACCCGTACACGGCGTTGCAGGCCGGGTCGGAGACCCGCTACCTGGTGATGGAGAAGGGCGCCCGCGGGGTGGGGCACGTGCGCTACCTCTGCGACGTGGTGCCGCCCCGGATCTCCGTGGTGCTCAACGTCGGGGTGGCACACATCGGCGAGTTCGGCTCGGTGGAGACGATCGCGCTGGCCAAGGGCGAGCTGGTCGAGGCGCTGCCCGCCGACGGCCTGGCCGTGCTGAACGCCGACGACCCGCTGGTCGACGCGATGGCCGACCGGACGGCCGCCCGGGTGATCCGCTACGGCGAGGCGGCGCACGCCGACGTGCGGGCCGAGGACGTGACGCTGGACGACCGGGGGCGGCCCGCGTACACCCTCATCACCCCGGAGGGGACCGCGCCGGTGCGGCTGGGGCTGACCGGCCGGCACCAGGTGTCCAACTCGCTCGCCGCCGCCGCGGTGGCCCGCGAGCTGGGCATGCCGCTGGCGGAATTGGCCATCGCGCTGGGTGCGCTGGGGCTGGTCTCCACCCGTCGGATGGACGTCTTCGAGCGCGTCGACGGGGTGACCGTGATCGACGACTCGTACAACGCCAACCCCGCCTCCATGGCGGTCGCGCTGCGCGCGCTGGCCGGCATCGGGCGGGAGCGGCGCACCGTCGCGGTGCTCGGCTACATGGCGGAGCTGGGCCCGTTCGAACGCGACGGGCACGCCGAGGTCGGCCGGCTCACGGCCGAGCTGGGCGTCGACCGGCTGCTCGTGGTGGGCGAGCCGGCCGCGCCGATCCACGAAGGCGCGACATCGGTAGGTGACTGGGGAGGAGAGTCGGTGCTGCTCACCGATCAGGCGGCGGCCGTCGAGGTGCTGCGGAGCGAGTTACGACCGGGCGACGTCGTCCTGGTGAAGGGCTCCCGGTACCGCACCTGGGAGGTGGCCGACGCGCTGCGCGCGGACGCCGCCGGCAGCGGGACCAACCCGCCGGGGACGGGGGGCGGCGCCGCATGAGGGCGGTCATCGTCGCCATCGGGGTGGCCTTCCTGGTCTCGCTGCTCTGCACCCCGATCGCGATCAAGGTGTTCGCCCGGCTGAAAGCCGGCCAGCCGATCCGATCAAACCTCGGGCTCGCCAGCAACGAGGGCAAGAAGGGCACGCCGACGATGGGCGGCGTGGTGTTCATCCTCGCCACGGTCATCGCGTACGTGGCCGGTCACCTGGCCCTGACCACCCTGCCGGACGCGCAGATCGCCCAGGTCGAGCCGACGATCACCGCGCTGGTGCTGCTGGGGCTGATGGTCTTCTCCGGCGCCGTCGGCTTCATCGACGACTTCCTCAAGGTGCGCAAGCGGCACAGCGGCGGGCTCAACAAGCGCGGCAAGCTGCTCGGCCAGATCCTGGTCGGCGCGGTCTTCGGCGTGGTGGCGCTCTACTTCCCGAGCACGATGACCGACGCCTCGGGCGCGGTGACCAACACCGAGACGGTGGGCAGCACGACGCTCAGCTTCATCCGGGACATCCCGGCGCTGGACGTCAGCAAGATCGGCGCGGTGGTCATCTTCATCTTCGTCGTGATGGCCGCGACCAACGGCGTCAACCTCACCGACGGCCTCGACGGCCTGGCGACCGGCGCCTCGGTGATGGTCCTCGCCGCGTACGCGCTGATCGCCTTCTGGCAGTACCGGCACTGGTGCGCCGACCCGAACTACACCCAGGACTACTGCTACTCGGTCCGGGACCCGCTGGAGATCGCGCTGATCGCCGGCGCGGCGGCCGGGGCCTGCGTCGGCTTCCTGTGGTGGAACACCTCGCCGGCGCGGATCTTCATGGGCGACACCGGGGCGCTGGGCCTCGGCGGCCTGATCGCCGGCATGGCGATGTCCACCCGGACGATCCTGCTGCTGCCGATCATCGGTGGCCTCTTCGTGATCATCACGATGTCCGTGGTGATCCAGATTATCTCGTTCCGGACCACCGGCAAGCGGGTGTTCCGGATGTCGCCGTTGCAGCACCACTTCGAGCTCGCCGGGTGGAGCGAGGTCAACATCGTGGTCCGGTTCTGGATCATCGCCGGCATCGGCGTGGCCATCGCGCTGGGCCTGTTCTACAGCGAGTTCCTCGCCAACATGACCTGAGCCGGCCGACAGGCACCGCCGCGGGGTCCGGGCGCGCGTCGTCCGGGCCCCGCGGCGTGTCCGCCCGGCGCGGCGGCGCGCGCGGCCGGGCGAAAGCCCGACACGCCGACCGGTCGGTTGCGCCGGTGGTGGCCTCGCAAAACCGCCATGATGGTGCCGTGGGGGAGGGACGAGGCATCAAGGTCACGACAGAGGGTCCGTCCGGGCGGTCACCGCGCGGCAGGCGTATCCGCGACGCGCCCGCCGCGACGCGGGGGCCGGACGACCCCGGTCCCCAGGTGCCGCGCGGGCTGGACGCCGCCGGCGGGCTGGCCGCGCTGCGCGGGCTGGACGCCGCCGGCGGGCTGGCCGCGCTGCGCGGCCTGCTGGACCGCCCGCTGGCCTCCTACTACCTGCTGCTCTCCAGCGCCGGCCTGCTGCTGCTGATCGGCCTCACCATGGTCTTCTCGGCGACGAGCGTCCGGGACTACGCGGAGAACGGCAACGCCTCGGCGTCCCTGGTCAAGCAGACGATCTTCGCGGTGATCGGCATCGTCGCCTTCTGGGCCTGCCAACGGCTACCGGCGACCACCTACCGGGCGCTGGGCCGGCCGCTGCTGTTCACGGCGATCGGCCTGCTGCTGGTGCTCAACCTGCTGCTCGCGTACGCCCGGCTGACCAACCAGGAGTCGGCCCGGATCGGCCCGCTCGAGGCCCGGCTGCTGTGGCTGTTCGTGGGCGGCATCCAGGTGCAGCCCTCCGAGCTGGCGAAGTTCGCCCTGGTGCTCTGGGGAGCCCACGTGATCGCCCGCAAGGGCGCCGCGCTCGGCTGGTGGCGCGAGCTGGCCACCCCGCTCTTCCCGGTGGTCGGCCTGCTCTTCGTCCTCGTGGGCTACAACGACCTGGGCACGATGCTCTGCCTGCTCGCCCTGGTGGTGGGGCTGCTCTGGGCGGCCGGGGTACGCAAGCGGGTCTTCGGCATGCTGTCCGTGCTCGGGCTGATCGGCGTCGGGCTGCTGATCGCCGTCGCCTCGCTGGGCGCGGGCTCCGGGAAGCGGGGCGAGGAGAACTACCGCCTGGCCCGGCTGATGTCGTTCTTCAACCCGCCCGCCCCGGACGAGTGCAAGCTCGACGGCTGCTTCCAGATCTACCAGGGGCGGCTCGCCATCGAGCACGGCGGCTGGTTCGGCGTCGGGCTCGGCAAGTCCAGCCTGAAGTTCGGCTGGCTGCCGGAGGCGCACAACGACTTCATCTTCGCGATCATCGCGGAGGAGCTGGGCGTGGTCGGCTGCGTGGTGGTGCTCAGCCTGTTCGCCGTGCTGGCCTACACCGGGCTGCGCATCGCCCGCCGGGTCGACGACCCGTTCCGCCGGCTCGCCGCCGCGGCGGTGACCACCTGGCTGGTCAGCCAGGCGGTGATCAACATCGGCGGAGTGGTCGGGCTGCTGCCGATCACCGGCCTGCCGCTGCCGTTCATCTCCGACGGCGGCAGCGCCCTGGTCGTCACCCTCGCCGCGATCGGGATGCTCGCCTCCTTCGCCCGTGCCGAACCCGACGCCGCCAGAGCGCTGCATGCCCGTCCGCCGGCCCGATGGGTCCGACTACTCTGGGCCCCGTTGCCGCCGCTTCCCGGGCGACGCCGCCGTCCGGCGGCGCCCCCGGCTGCCCGAGGGTCCGTGCCCCGGTCGCGGGAGCGGCGGCCGGACGACCTGGCCGCACCGCGCGGGGGCCGGCTGGCCCGGACCCGCCGCGGGTCGGCGGACGAGAGGAGACGTTGATGGGTCCGCTGCGTTCGGTGGTGCTCGCGGGAGGTGGCACCGGGGGGCACATCTACCCGCTGCTCGCCTTCGCCGACTGCCTGCGCCGACACGACCCCGGCGTCCGGATCACCTGCCTGGGCACACCGAGGGGCCTGGAGAACGAGCTGATCCCGCCGCAGGGCTACGACCTGCGTCAGATCCCGGCCTACCAGCTGCCCCGGTCGGTGAACATGAACCTGGTCAAGACGCCCGGCCGGATGTGGACCGCGGCCCGCGCCGCGGGCAAGGTCGTCGACGAGGTGCGCGCCGACGTGGTGGTCGGCTTCGGCGGGTACGTCTCCGTGCCGGCCTACCTCGCCGCCTGGCGCCGCGAGCTGCCGATCGTGATCCACGAGGTGAACGTGCCGCCGGGGGTGGCCAACCGGCTGGGTATGAGGTTCACCAAGCACGTGGCGGTCGGCTTCCCGCACCAGCCCGCCCAGGCCGAGGCCCTGCGCGACGCCCGGGTGGTCGGCGTGCCGCTGCGCCGGGGCATCGCCGGGCTGGACCGGGTCGCCATGCGCAACCGGGCGCGGGCCCACTTCGGGCTCCGTCCCGACCTGCCGGTGCTCTTCGTCGCCGGCGGCTCGCAGGGCGCCCGCTCGATCAACCTCGCCGTCTCCGGCGCGGCCAAGGAACTGGCCCGCAACGGGGTGCAGGTGCTGCACGTGATCGGCGCCCGCAACGAGCCGGTGCCGGTCCCCACCGACCTGCCGGTCCCGTACGTGACGCTGCCGTACCTGTCCGAGATGGAGGCCGGGTACGCCGCGGCGGACCTGATGCTCGGCCGGGGCGGGGCGATGACCTGCGCGGAGGTGGCGGCGATCGGGCTGCCCACCATCTACGTGCCGTACCCGCACAGCAACCAGGAGCAGAAGCGCAACGCGCTACCCGTGGTCGAGGCGGGCGGCGGGCTGCTCGTCGACGACGCCGAGCTGACCCCCGACTGGGTGGAGCGGACGGTCATCCCGCTGATCCGCGACCCGCACCGGCTGCACACGATGGGCGCCGCCGCGGCCGCGTACGGGCGCCGCGACGGCGACGAGGCGCTGCTCAACTTCGTCTACGAGGCGGTGGCCCGATGAGTGGGGGCGCCGCGACGGGAAGGTACGCGTCATGAACACCGCACAGTTCACCCCGGCCGGCACGCTCACCGCCGAGGACCTGGGCACGATCCACCTGATCGGGGTCGGTGGGGTCGGCATGAGCGGGCTGGCCCGGCTCTTCCTCACCCGGGGCATCCCGGTCTCCGGCAGCGAGCTGCGGGAGTGGCCCTCCCTGGCCGGCATGCGCGCTCTCGGCGCGACCATCCACATGAGCCACGAGGCGTCCAACCTCGACGGCGTCGACACGGTCGTCTACTCCTCGGCGATTCCGCAGGACCACCTGGAGATGGTGGAGGCACGCCGGCGTGGCCTGCGCGTGCTGCACCGCTCCGAGGCCCTGGCCGCCGCGATGACGGGTCGCCGGACGGTGGCGGTCGCCGGCACCCACGGCAAGACCACCACGACCTCGATGGTCACCATGGTGCTCCAGCAGGCCGGACAGGATCCGTCCTTCGTGATCGGCGGGGAGATCTCCGAGGTCGGCTCGGGCGCCCACCACGGCACGGGCGAGTACTTCGTGGTCGAGGCGGACGAGAGTGACCGCTCCTTCCTGATCTACCGGCCGTATGTGTCGATCATCACCAACGTCGAGGCCGACCACCTGAACACCTACGGCGACCTCGCCACGCTGGAGGCGGCCTTCGCCGACTTCGCCCGGCTCACCGACCCGGACGGCTTCATCATCACCTGCGCCGACGACGCGGGCGGGCGACGGCTGGCCGAGACGCTGCGGGCGGAGGGCCGCCGGGTGCACACGTACGGCGAGGCTGCCGACGCTGACCTGCGGCTGACCGACATCGCCTCGTCGGCCCGGGGCGTGCGTTACCTGGCGGGCATCGACGGGCGGTCGCTCGGCGAGTTCCGGCTGCCGGTGCCGGGGCGGCACATGGGGCTCAACAGCGCCTCGGCCGTGCTGACCGAGTACCTGCTCGGCCTGCCGCTGGAGGCGGCGGAGGGCGCGCTCGCGGCGTTCCCCGGCGTGCGGCGGCGCTTCGAGCGCAAGGGCGTCGCGGACGACGTGCTGGTCTACGACGAGTACGCCTACCACCCGACCTCGATGACGCTGGCCTTGCAGACGCTGCGCGAGGTGGCCGGGGACGGCAGGCTGATCGTGGTCTTCCAGCCCTACCGGCTCTACCGCACCCGCGACCTCCAGGCGGAGATCGCCGAGTCGCTGGCCATCGCCGACGAGGTGGTGCTGCTGGAGGTCTTCGGCCCGGGCGAGCTGCGTGAGCCGGGGGAGGGGTCGGCGGCGCTGGTCGAGGCGGTGTCGCTGCCGGCGGAGCGGAAGGTCTTCGTGGACTCGTGGGAGGCCGCGCCGGTGGAGGTGGCCCGGCGGGCCCGCCCCGGCGACGTCGTGGTGACCATGGGAGCCCCACCGATCTCGCTGATGGGGGACCAGCTGCTGGCCGCGCTGTCGGCGCGTACCGCGGATCCGGCGACGCCGACGGGCACGACGCCCGGCGGTGAGGCGGGCGGGGCGACGACCATCGGTGGCAGCGTCCCCGGCGTCGGCGGTGCCGGCGGCGGGGTCCCGGACGGCGCGGCGCCCTCGGCCGGATGAGTCCCGGCCCGGCGCGGGGGCGCACCACCGGCGCGGACGGCGGCGGCCGGCGTGGGCCGGTGCGGCGGTGGCAGCTGGTCCGGGCCGGCAGCGACGCCGTCCCCACCTCGACCCGCCGGTTCATGGCCCGGGCCCGGCAGCGTCGGATGCGCGCGGCGTTGCCGTGGGCGATCGCCGCGGGCGTGCTCGGCGTGGCCGGGCTGGTCGTCTGGGCGCTGCTCGGCACCGGCCTGTTCGGGGTGCGCGAGGTCCGCGTCGAGGGCGCCGACCTGGTCACCGCGGTGCAGGTCCGCGACGCGGCCGCGGTGCCCGACGACGCGCCGCTGGCCCGGGTGGACCTGGCCGCCACCGCCCGGCGGGTCGGCGGGCTGCCGGCGGTGGAGCAGGCGGTGGTGACCCGGGACTGGCCGGACACGCTGGTGGTACGGGTGACCGAGCGCTCCGGCGTGGCGGTGGTGCCGCGCGGGGAGCAGTTCGTGGTGATCGATCGCGCGGGCGTGGTCTTCCGGACCGTGCCACGGCCGCCGGACGGCCTGCCGGTGGTACGGCTCGCCGAGCCGGGGCCGGGCGACGGGTCGACCCGGGCCGCGTTGGAGGTGCTCGGCGCGCTCACCCCGGAACTGCGCGCCGAGCTGGTGGACGTGACCGTCGAGGGGCTGGCCCGGATCACGCTGCGGCTGCGCGGCGACCGGGTGGTGGTCTGGGGGGACGCGACCCGGGGCGCGGACAAGGCCCGGGTGGCCAGCGCCCTGCTCGACCGGAAGGCCGACACCATCGACGTCAGCGCGCCGGACGTGGTGACCCTGCGGTGACCGGGTTGCGTGGCCTGGGACGTGACCCGTCCCGCTCCGGCGGCGACACGCCGGGCGGGTCCTTGGCTCATCGCGTGAGGGCGCTTACGTTGCCCCGAAGGGGATCAGTGGTTGACATAACTGTAAGCCTCTAGTAGAGGGTGAGGGTTTAACCCTGATCCTCGCTGGTGACAGCTGACGTCGGCCGCTGGTCTGGCCAAGCCGTAACCGGTCGGCCCATGCCAATCTCGAAGGGAAAGGACCGGAGATGACACCTCCGCACAACTACCTGGCGGTCATCAAGGTCGTCGGCATCGGTGGCGGCGGCGTCAACGCCGTCAACCGGATGATCGAGGTTGGGCTCAAGGGCGTCGAGTTCATCGCGATCAACACCGACGCGCAGGCGCTGCTCATGAGCGACGCCGACGTGAAGCTCGACGTCGGCCGTGAGCTGACCCGTGGGCTCGGCGCCGGCGCCAATCCCGACGTCGGCAAGAACGCCGCCGAGGACCACCGCGACGAGATCGAGGAGGTGCTCAAGGGCGCCGACATGGTCTTCGTGACCTGCGGCGAGGGCGGCGGCACCGGCACCGGCGGGGCGCCCGTGGTGGCGAACATCGCCCGCAAGCTCGGCGCGCTGACCATCGGCGTGGTCACCCGGCCGTTCTCGTTCGAGGGCAAGCGCCGCCAGGTGCAGGCGGAGTCCGGGATAGACGAGCTGCGCAACCAGTGCGACACGCTGATCGTCATCCCCAACGACCGGCTGCTGGCGCTCGGTGACCGCAACATCAGCATGATGGACGCGTTCCGCACCGCCGACCAGGTGCTGCTCTCCGGTGTCCAGGGCATCACCGACCTGATCACCACGCCGGGTCTGATCAACCTGGACTTCGCCGACGTCAAGAGCGTGATGAGCGGTGCGGGCAGCGCGCTCATGGGCATCGGCAGCGCGCGTGGCGAGAACCGCGCCGTCGAGGCGGCCGAGGCGGCCATCTCCAGCCCGCTGCTGGAGCAGAGCATGGACGGCGCGCGCGGCGTGCTGCTCTCCATCGCCGGCGGGTCGGACCTGGGCCTGTTCGAGATCAACGACGCGGCCCAGCTCGTCACCGACGCGGCCCACCCGGACGCCAACATCATCTTCGGCGCCGTCATCGACGACGCCCTCGGCGACGAGGTGCGGGTCACCGTCATCGCGGCGGGCTTCGACGGGGGTGCGCCGGCGTACAAGGCCGCCGAGCCGCCCCGCAAGAGCAACCAGAACCAGCCCGCGCAGTCGGGTGCCCCGGTCGCGCCGCCGGCCACCATGCCGGCCCCGCAGCAGTCGCCCCGCCGGGTGCTCTTCGACGACGTCGACGTGCCCGACTTCCTCAAGAACGGTTCCTGAGCCGCGCCGATGACCGACAGCCCAGCCACGGTGCGCCCGGACCGGCGCGCCGAGATCGCGGCCGGTCTGGCCGCCATACGGTCCCGGGTCGCGGACGCCTGTGCCGCCGCGGGACGGGACGACTCCGAGGTCACCATGATCGCGGTGACCAAGACCTACCCGGCCGGGGACGTGGTGGCCCTGGCCGGGCTCGGCGTCGTGGACGTGGGGGAGAACCGCGACCAGGAGGCGTCCGTCAAGGCGGCCGAGGTGGCCGCGGCGGGAGTGACTCCACGGTGGCACTTCATCGGGCAGTTGCAGCGCAACAAGGCCCGGTCGGTGGTCCGCTACGCCGACGTCGTGCACTCGGTCGACAGTGTCCGGCTGGCGCGGGCGTTGGACACGGCGTCGGCGGCGACGCGGGACCGGCCGCTGGCGGCGCTCATCCAGGTGAGCATCGACGGGGACGCGGCCCGGGGCGGGGCGCTGCCGGACTCGGCCGACCCCGACGCCGGGCTCGGCGCGGTGGCCGAGGCGGTGGCCGGCGCGCAGGCCCTGCGGCTGACCGGGCTGATGGCGGTGGCGCCGTTGGGCTGGGAGCCGGAGCGGGCGTTCGCCCGACTGGCCGAGGTGGCCGCCGCGTTCCGTGCGGTCCATCCGGGAGCCACCGCGCTCTCCGCCGGGATGAGCGGCGATCTGGAAATCGCGATCCGGTACGGCGCGACACATGTCCGCGTCGGCAGCGCGTTGCTCGGAATGCGCCCCACGCTGCGGTAGCCTGACCGCGAGAAGCAAATTACATCGTTGTTGTTTGAGGGAGCGGCGTCCCGTTGTCGGGGGTCGTGGCGCGCGACGCGAATCGCGTGCCGGGGGATTGCCGTTCCGCTCCGGTGGGCAGAAGTGTTCCACTCGCGACAAGCGACACGGCACGGGGGCGCGTGCCGCACGGCGGACGGGAAGGGCGCGGGATGGGTGCACTGCGCAAGGCGGGGGTCTGGCTCGGTCTGGTCGAAGAGGACGACGAGCGGGCCTACGACGACGGTGGCTACGACAAGAGTGGCTACCGCGATTCGCGTTACCGGCAGAGCCGGTACTCGGAGGAGTTCGCCGACGAGGACGAGGACGACGCCGAGGAGCCGCCGGCCCCCCGGTCGCGGCTCGGCGACCGTGGCCGGCTCTCCGAGCGCGCCACCTCCCGGGCGGCCGACGCCGAGCGGGGCGACACCGACCGCCCGGAGCGGGGTGAGCGGTCCAGCGTCCGCTCCATCACCCGGCCGTCCGCCGGTGACACCTCGGGCGCGCTGACCTACCACACCCGCGACAACCTGGCCCTGGCGCCGCAGTCGCAGCCCCGGGAGCGCGCGGTGATCGCCGAGGAGGAGCAGCGCTACCAGATCACCACGCTGCACCCCACCACGTACCGCGAGGCGCGCACCATCGGCGAGCACTTCCGCGACGGGGTTCCGGTGATCATCAACCTCACGGAGATGGACGAGGCGGACGCGCGTCGACTTGTCGACTTCGCCGCCGGCCTCGCGTTCGGGCTGCGGGGTACGATCGAGCGCGTGACCAATCGGGTGTTCCTGCTCTCACCGGCCAATGTCCAGGTCACCGCAGAGGACAAGGCCAAGATCGCCGAGGGCGGCTTCTTCAGCCTGAGCTAGCCCCGCCCGACCCGAGGGACGTCGCCTGCCGTGTTGTCGATCGTGCTGCAAGTGCTGTATCTGGTGCTCTACTTCTTCCTGCTCGTCCTGTTGGCCCGCTTCGTCCTGAGCGCCGTTCTCCAGTACGGCCGCCGCTGGCAGCCGGGACGCGGGGCATCGGTGGGGCTGGAAATCGTGTGGAGCGTCACTGATCCCCCCCTCAACGCGTTGAGGCGTGTGATCCCTCCGTTGCGAATTGGTACCGTGAGCATCGACCTGGCCTCACTTGTGCTCCTGGTTATCCTGTTCGTGCTGATGGAGTTCGTGTTGAGGCGGTCGATCATCGGCACCGTCTGATGACCGACGCGCTTTCGCGGCCGCAACTGACCCGAGGAGTTTCGATGCCGCTGACCCCGGCCGACGTCCACAACGTCGCCTTCAAAAAGCCGCCGATCGGCAAGCGGGGGTACGACGAGGAGGAGGTCGACGCTTTCCTGGACGAGGTCGAGCGGGAGCTTGCCCGTCTCATCGAGGAGAACAACGAGCTGCGTGCCCAGGTGGAGCGCGGCGGCCGTGGTGGCGCCCCCGCCGGCCCCGGCGGCGACGCCCGCCTCGCGGCGGAGCTCAACGACGTCAAGGCCCAGCTCGACCGGGTGCAGCGCGACAAGGCGGCGGCCGAGCAGGCCGCCCGCGCGATGCAGGCCGAGCTGGAGCAGGTCCGTACCGCCGGTGGCCCGGCGGGCGGCGCTGACGGCGAGCAACAGGCGCTGCGGGTGCTGATGATGGCCCAGCGGACGGCCGACGACCACGTCTCGGACGCCCGTCGCGAGGCCGACCAGCTGCTCTCCGAGGCCCGCTCCAAGGCCGAGGAGGTCACCCGCGAGGCCCGCGCCAAGGCCGACGCCCTGGAGCGCGACGCCCGCCAGCGGCACCAGGAGGCCATGGGCGGCCTGGACGCCAAGCGCACCGCCCTGCAGAAGCACATCGAGGAGCTCAAGCAGTTCGAGCGCGAGTACCGCACCCGGCTCAAGGCCTACCTGGAGAGCCAGTTGCGTGACCTCGACGGCCGCGGCCAGGGCCTGGAGGTCGAGATGACCCGTGGTGGTGAGGGCACCCGGGCCGCCGGCGGCAACGGGCTGGCCGCCGCGGGTCTCGCCGGCTCCTACGGCGGCGGTCGCTCCGGCGCCCTCGAAGCAGGTCGCTGAACCACCGGTCGGCGGCCGTCGCCCCCATGACGGTCGCCGACCTCGCCTCATCAGCACGACGCGGCGGGGGTGAGCTGTGACAGTCGCCAGTCTCCTGCTCATCCTCGTCGCGGTGGTGCTGCTGGTGCTCGGCCTGGCCGGTGGCTCCAGCGCTCTCCTGACCATCTCCATCGCGGCCAGCCTGCTGGCCGCCGTCGCGCTGGTCGCGGGCGCCCGCCAGGCGGCTGCGGACCGGGCGGCGGCGGATCCGGGCCGGTCGGGGTGGCGACCTCGTCAGGCGACCCGTCCGGCGGGGCCGGCCTTCGCCGGCGGGCCGCCGGCAGAGCCGGAGATCCCCGTCCAGCACGTTCCTTCCACGGTCGACGTCGACGGCACCGGGTGGCGGCAACCGCCCGGGCCGCCGGTGACCGACGGCGACGTACCGGCCGCCGCGCCCGGGGCCGGCGGGGCCGTGTCGTACGACGACGAGCCGCCCGCCCAGGACGTCACGCCGATCGAGGCCGCCCGGGTGGCCCGCCTCGACGCCGGGGTGCGGGTGGTCGACGGGCGGCCCCGCTACCACCTGGCCGACTGCCCCCACCTCACCCTGCGGGAGCACGAGCCGCTGCCGGTGGCCGAGGCCGTCGACCTCGGCTTCACCCCGTGCGCCCGCTGCGCGCCCGTCACCGCCCTGCTCGCCGACGTCGGTCGGGCCTGAGTGGCGGGAGGGTTTCCGTGAACGACACGCTGACCGTCGCCGTCCGGGTGAAGCCCGGCTCCGCGCGGGCCCGTGTCGGCGGCTGCTTCGACGGGCCGCACGGGCCTGCCCTCGTGATCGCGGTGAACGCCCCGGCCGTCGACGGGCGGGCCACCGAGGCGGCCCGGCGGGCGCTGGCCGGCGCGCTGGGCGTACGGCCGGCCATGGTGTCGTTGCGGGCCGGCGCGGCCAGTCGCGACAAGCTGTTCCTGGTCGAGGGCCCCGCCCCTGAGCTGACCGAGCTGCTGCGCCGGCTGCGCGACGGGGCCGCCGGGTGACGGACGCCGAGGCCGGGCGGCGGTGACGCCGGGGCTGGATCTCGCGCTCCTGCTCGGTGCGGGTGTCCTGCTGGTCGCGGTCGGCGCGGTCCGTCTCTCCACCCGGCTCGGCGTGCCGAGCCTCCTGGCCTACCTGGCCCTCGGGGTGGCGATCGGGGAGTCGGGGCTGGGCATCCGCTTCGACGACGTGGAGCTGACCCGGACCCTGGGCTTCTGCGCGCTCATCGTGATCATCGCCGAGGGCGGGCTGACCGCCCGGTGGAGCACCCTGCGCCCGGTGCTGGGGCTGGCCGCGCTGCTCTCCACGGTCGGCGTGGTGGTCAGCATTCTCGTCGTCGGCCTCGTCGTACACCTGCTGCTGGGGTTGGACTGGCGGCTGGCCCTGCTCTACGGCGCGGTGCTCTCCTCGACCGACGCGGCGGCGGTCTTCGCCACGCTGCGCCGGCTGCGGCTGCCGCCCCGCCTGGTGGCCACCCTGGAGGCGGAGTCGGGGATGAACGACGCCCCGGTCGTGCTGCTGGTGGTGCTGCTGTCCCGGGAGGGGATCACCCACCCGTGGTGGTACGAGATCTCCCTGGTCAGCTACGAGCTGGGCGTCGGCGCGGCGGTCGGCTTCGCGGCGGGCGTCGGCGGGCGGTGGGCGCTGCGCCGGGCCGCGCTGCCGTCGGCGGGGCTCTACCCGATCGCGGCGGTCGGGCTGACCGTGTTCGCCTACGCCGCCGGCGCGGTGCTGCACGCCTCGGGCTTCCTCGCCGTCTACGTGGCGGGCGTGGTCCTCGGCAATGCCCGGCTGCCGCACCGGCAGGCGATCCTCGGTTTCGCCGACGGCCTGGCGTGGCTGGCCCAGATCGGGCTCTTCGTGCTACTCGGGTTGCTCGTCTCGCCGGGCCGGCTGGGTTCGGCGGTGCTGCCGGCCGTGGTCGCCGGGCTGGCGCTGGTGCTGCTGGCGCGTCCGCTGTCGGTTGCCGCCTCCGCGCTGCCGTTCCGGTTCGGCCTGCGCGAGCAGGCGTTCCTGTCCTGGGCGGGGCTGCGGGGGGCGGTGCCGATCGTGCTCGCCACGATCCCGCTGTCGGAGCGGGTGCCCGGTGCCGACCGGCTCTTCGACGCGGTCTTCGTGCTGGTGGTGATCTTCACGCTGTTGCAGACCGGGACGCTGGGCCCGGTGGCCCGCCGGCTGCGGGTGACCGCGCCGGCCGAGGCGACCGAGATCCGGGTGGAGACGGCGCCGTTGGAGCGGATGGGCGCGGACCTGCTCCAACTGGAGGTGCCGCCCGGGTCCCGGCTGGCCGGGGTGCACGTCGACGAGTTGCGGCTGCCTTTGGGCGCCTCGGTGACGTTGGTGCTGCGCGACGGGACGGGCGTCGTGCCCGGCCCGGACTTCCGGCTCAAGACCGGCGACAGCCTGTTGATCGTGGCCACCGCCGGGGTGCGCGACGAGGCGGAGCGGCGGCTGCGGGCGGTCAGCCGGCGGGGTCGGCTGGCCCGCTGGTTTGGCGAGTACGGCCAAGGGCCCGACGGGTGATCTGCTAGCGTTCCTTTTGCCCCAGTTAGGCATGACTCGAGGGCGAACGCCGGTCCGTCGGTGCGGCACGTTGTCGTGCGCCTGTACGTTCCGTATTCTTGCGAATCTCTGGAGTGCGCGGCCCCGTCGCCGCGCGCCCCTTTTGTACCTGGGGGCGCCGATGCTGGCGCCCCTGTCCAGGTGCCGCGGACCGCCGCGGTTCCGCGGCCGAGGGAGCGACGATGGCGAAGCCAGCCGACACCAGGACCGCCGGCCGGAAGCCGGTGGCGAAGGCCACCCGCAGCGCGGCGGAGACCGAGAAGATCCGGGCGGCACTGGCGGCGCGGCGTGACGAGTTGCGCGCCGAGTACGATCAGACGCTGAGCGAGATCACCGAGCTGCAGCGCGACCGGCTGACCGACTCGGCCGGGGACGACCAGGCCGACACCGGGACCAAGACGTTCGAGCGTGAGCAGGAGATCTCACTCGCCAACAGCATCCTGGAACGGACCACGCAGGTCGAGCGGGCGTTGGAACGGCTCGACGAGGGTGGCTACGGCTGGTGCGAGCGGTGCGGCAACCCCATCCCGGTGGAGCGGCTCGCCGCCTTCCCGTCGGCCACCCTCTGCGTGACGTGCAAGCAGCTGGAGGAGCGGCGCTGAGGCCCGCTCCCCGGCGGCCATGGGAGGCGGCGCGGCAGCGCCGCCGCGAGCGTCGATGGGGAGCAGATGTCCGAAGCACCGCCCGCCGGTCCCGGCAGCGCTGAGCCGGGTGCCGGCAGCGTCCAGCCGAGGGCCGGCACGTCCCACCGCCGGGCCGTCGCCATCCTGTTCGGCATCGCGCTGACCGCACTCGTGGCCGACCTGGTCACCAAGCACCTCGCCCTGGGCGCGCTGGAGGACCGGGAGCCGGTCCGGCTGCTCGGCGGCGCGGTCTACCTCAGCCTGATCCGCAACAGCGGCGCGGCGTGGGGCATCGGCGGCGACTACACCTGGATCTTCCCGCCGATCATCCTCGGGGTGGTCGGCTGGATCCTCTGGATGACGCTGCGCCTGCGCTCGCTGCCCTGGGCGATCTCGCTGGGCCTGGTGCTGGGCGGGGCGCTGGGCAACTTCATCGACCGGGTCTTCCGTGCCCCGGGCTGGTTCGTCGGGCACGTGGTGGACATGATCAGTGTCTTCGCCCCGTACGGCCGGGTGTTCCCGGTGTTCAACCTGGCCGACAGCGCCCTGGTGTGCGGCGTGGTGCTCGCCCTCCTGCTGGAGCTGACCGGCCGGCAGCGCGACGGCAGCCGGATCGGCAAGGACGAACCCGCCGACGAGGCGGCGCCGGCCGACGCCGGGCAGCGGGGGCCGGCATGACCAGCGCCTTCGCCGCCGGCGGCGACCACCGTTCCCTGCCCGTTCCCGACGGCCTCGACGGCACCCGTCTCGACCAGGCCGTGTCGCGGCTGTTCGGGCTGTCCCGCACCGCCGCCGCGACCCTGATCGACGCCGGCGACGCGCTGGTCGACGGGGTGGCCCGCGCCAACTCCTACAAGGTCAAGGCCGGCTCCTGGCTCGAGGTGACCCTGCCCGCGCCGGCCGCCCCGCCCACCGTCGTGCCGCAGGCGGTGCCCGGGCTGCGGGTGGTGTACGCCGACGACGACATCGTGGTGGTGGACAAGCCGGTCGGCGTCGCGGCCCACCCGAGCCCCGGCTGGACGGGCCCGACGGTGATCGGCGCGCTGGCCGCCATCGGGCACCGCATCTCGACCAGCGGCGCCGCCGAGCGGCAGGGCGTGGTGCACCGGCTCGACGTGGGCACCACCGGCATCATGGTGGTGGCCAAGAGCGAGCAGGCGTACACCTCGCTGAAGCGGGCGTTCAAGTACCGCGAGGTGGAGAAGCGTTACCACGCGGTGGTGCAGGGGCACCTCGACCCGCTGCGCGGCACCGTCGACGCCCCGATCGACCGGCACCCCACCCACGACTACCGCTGGGCGGTGGTCTCCGGCGGCAAACCGAGCATCACCCACTACGACACCGTGGAGGCGTTCCCGGCGGCGAGCCTGGTCGACGTCCGGCTGGAGACCGGGCGTACCCACCAGATCCGGGTGCACTTCTCCACGCTGCGCCACCCGTGCGTGGGCGACCTCACGTACGGCGCGGACCCGACCCTGTCCGCCCGGCTCGGCCTGACCAGACAGTGGCTGCACGCCCGGTCGTTGAGCTTCCTGCATCCCCGGTCGGGGGACGAGGTGCGCTTCGTCAGCGACTACCCTGACGATCTGGACCGCGCGCTCGAGATCCTGCGCGACTGAGCACCGTCCCGCCCGAGACGATCCGACGAGGGGGCCCCGCCCGTGCGCGCCGGTGACCTGCTGCGACGGCTGGAGCAGCGACTGCTGCGCCGACCGGCCGGCACGGTGACCCGGCCCGGCGCGGGTCGGGCCCGGCGTCAGGTGCTCACCGTGGCCGCCCTGGTCTCCTGCGCCGCCGTGCTGCTCACCGCCATGTGGGCCGGCGGGGAGCAGCCGACCGGCGACCGGACGGTCGGCGAGGTGACCCGGGTCGGGGTGGCCGAGGGAGACTCGATCCCCGGATACGTCCGCGCCGCCGCGGCCGACCTGGCCGCCTTGCCGACCGCCGCGCCGGGGTCCGGCGATGGCACGTACGCCCTGGTCTCCCTCGCGTCCTACCTGACCCCGCAGCGGGCGGCGGCGGTCCTCGGCGATGTGCCGGTGTCCACCGTCTTCGGCCGGGTGCCGCTGGCCGAGCGGCAGACCGAGATCTTCCGCATCTCCGCGCAGCGGCTGCCCGACGACCTGGTCGCGCAACTGGCCGACCTCGCCGCGCGCAAGGACCGCGAGGCCGCGGACCATCGGGCCCGCGCTGCCACGCTGACCGGCGACGGACCCCAGGAGCGCGAGCTGCGTCAGGTGTACGCCAGCGGTGCCGAGGTGGCGGAGGCGGAGGCGGTCGCGTACCGCTCCGGCTGCGCCTGCGTCTACGCCGCGGTGGTGCGCGCCGGGCCGGCGGCGCTGCGGGGTGTGGCCGCGCGACCCGGTGTGCGCGCGGTCGACCCGGCACCGGAGGTCAGCCGCCTCGACCGGACCGTCTTCACGCCGCCGCTGCCCGAGCAGCGGGAGGTCGTCCGACCCCCGGCCGACGGTGGCCTCGCCCCGGAACCGCCCTCGACCGGCCGCGACCCGGCTTCGCCCGGCGCGTCGACGCGGCCCCGACGACGGGTGAAACGTCGGAACCCGCACCCGCCGTGACGGATCCGTCGCGGGAAACGGCCGGTGCGGCGCCCGGCGGAACGCCGCCAGCCTCCCGGGCGACCTCGACGGACGCCGGCGACGGCCGCACACCGGGGCCCGCGCCGTGACGGAAGGAAGAACCGAAGGTGCGTAGACGGGTGTGGTCCGAATAGGGTTTCGTTCGTAGCCTGTCAGGCGGGAACCGATGGCGCTGGGAGGGCGAGCCTTGGAGGGCAGCGAGACCGGCTGGGGGCGGCCGGCCGAACAAGCACCGCGGTGGCGGGCGCTGCTCGACCGGGCCCGCCACGGCGGCCGCACGGCCGAGCAGGCCGAAACCGACCGGCACGCCGAGCCGCCACCGCTCCCGCCGGAGCCGCTGCCCCGCCGTTCGTCGGGCAACGGCTACTCCGCGCGGGTGCCGGCCATCGGGCGGGCCGCCGAGCCGCCGTACGCGCCGGAGCCCGGCCCGCCGTCCTACGGCCAGGAGTTCGACCGCCCGGTCGACGCGGGCTACCGCGCCGAGGCCACCTACCGGGTCGAGCCCGCCTACCGGGTGGACCCGCTCGACCCGTCCTACCGGGTGGAGCCGGTCGAGCCGTCCTACCGGGCCGAACCGGTCGAGCCGTCCTACCGGGCCGAACCGGTCGAGCCTTCCTACCGGGCCGAGCCGGTCGAGCCGTCCTACCGGGTGGAACCGGGGTATCCGGCCGAGGCGGCGTACCGGGTGCCCGCCCAGCCCCCGCCGCCCCGCGTCGAGTCCGAGCCACGCCGGGGCCCGGGGCCCGGGCCGGCCGAGTCGCGCTACGCGCTGCTGGACAACGGCTACCGGCCCGAGCCGCCCCCGGTCGAGTCCCGGTACGCGGTGCTCGACAACGGCTACCGCTCCCAGCGCGCCCGCCAGGCGCCGGCCCCGCCGCCACCACCGGCTCCGCCCCCCGCGCCGGTGGTCCCCGAGCGGGGCTACCCGGCCCGCGTCGAGTGGCGCCCACGCGGCACGGAGAGCGAGCTGGAGCGCGCCGCCGGGGTGCTCCGCCGCGACCTGGGCACCCCCCGGGTGCTCGCGTTCGCCAACCCGAAGGGCGGCGTGCACAAGACCACCGCCACCGTGCTGGCCGCGGCGACCGTCGGCAGCGTACGCGGGCGTGGCGTGCTGGCCTGGGACGACAACGAACTGCGCGGCACGCTCGGGCTGCGCGCCGGCAGCGCCCGGCACGCCCGGACGATCCGGCACCTGGTCAGCGATCTCGCCCACGTCGAGATCAAGGAGGGCCCCGAGCTGCTGGCCCACCTGGACGACTACCTGCGGCACGCCTCCGACGGCTCGTACGACGTGCTGGCCGGCGAGGAGAGCCCGCGGTTCGCCCAGCGGCTCGACCAGTTCACCGTCCGGCGGGTGCTGGAGCTGCTGCGGCGCACCCACGACGTGGTCTGCGTGGACACCGGCAACAACGTGGAGAGCGCCAACTGGCGCACCATCATGCAGGCGGCGGACCAGCTCGTGGTGACCACCGTGCCGCGCGAGGACGCCGCGTTCAGCGCCGACTGGATGCTGGACCTGCTGCACGAGGTGGGGATGGGGGAGCTGGCCGACAACGCGGTCACCCTGATCTCCTGCCCCACGCCGGGCCGCTCGTCGTTGCAGGACGACCTGGAGCGGCACTTCGCCACCCGCACCCGGGCCGTCGCCGTGGTGCCGTACGACCCGGCGCTGGAGACCGGCTCCTCGATCGAGTACCACCAGCTCCAGCAGGAGACCCGGCAGGCGTGGCTGAAGGCGGCGGCGGTGATGCTGGAGCCGTTCGCCCGGTGAGCGGGTGTGCCGCCACCGGCCGTCCACGCCGCCCCCGGGCCTGAGAGGATCACCGGGTGAGCGCGGACACCCCCGAACCCGACCGGCCCGACGAGCCGGGGGCACCGGCCGCGCGGGCGGAAACTGACCCGCCGGCCCGGGGCGGCCCCACCGAACGGGAGCCCGCGCCGTACGCCGCCACCGCCGCCCCGCCGCTGGGCGGCGCCGTGGAGTACGCCCCGGGTGGCACCGGCCTGGAGTACGCCGCCGGCTACCCGTTCCCGTCGCCGGCGGAGCCGGACCTGCCGCGCGGGCGGGCGGTGCGGCTCGCCCTGCTGGCGGTGCTCGCGGCCAGCGTGCTCGGGGTGCCGCTCGGGCTGCTCTGGGCCGCGCTCGCGCCGGACACGCCGGTGGTCAAGGTCCCCGACGGCGCGATCTACGCCGAGCCGCAGCCGGAGCAGCCGATCGCCGCCGACGGCTGGTTCAGCCTGCTGGGGCTGGGTTTCGGGGTGCTCGTCGCGCTCGCGCTGTGGTTCCTGCTGCGCCGGGTACGGGGGCCGGTCGGCCTCTTCGCCGCCGTGTTCGGCACCTTCGGCGCGGCGCTGGTCGCCTGGCAGGTCGGCCGGCGGATGGGCCTGGCCGACTATGAGCGGCTGCTGGAGAGCGCACCGGTCGGGCAGGCCTTCAGTAAACCGGTCGACCTGCGGGCCGGCGGGATCGACTGGGTGCTCGGCGTGCTGCCGGTGCCGCACGGCAACCTGCTGCTGCCCGCGTTCGGCGCGGCCGTGACGTACACCCTGCTGGCCGGCTGGTCCCGGTGGCCGTCGCTGCGCCCGGAGCGCGAGCCCGGCCCAGCTGAACTCAGTTGGGGGTCGGCGGGGACGCCAGCTCCGCCAGCGGCACCGGAACCGCCCGCACCTGGCGCAGCAGCGCCGCCTCACGGTTGAGCAGGCGCAGCTCGGCGCGGAGCCGGGCGGCGGTGTCGTCGATGGCGAGCAGCCGCTGCCGGTCGGCCAGGGTCAGCACGGCCGTCGCCGCCACCAGGTGCGACAGCACCGTCGGATCCTCCGGAAGCTGCTCGGAGAGCTCCTCCGGATCGGCGCGGATCAGGCCCAGGTATTGCCGGAAGACCGAGATCACCCGGGCGGCGAGCAGGTCGGCGGCCTCGTCGGGCCCGCTCGGCTCGGGCAGCCACTCCACGGCGGCGGTGAGGTAGGGCTCGGCGTCACGGTCGACGTCCGCGATGCGGAACCTGCGCTTGCCCACCGTGACGATGTCGAAGCCCCCGTCGGGGCGCTCGGTGACCTGCCGCAGCTCGGCGGTGCAGCCCACCTCGTGCAGGGTGACGTCGCCGCCGGGCAGCGGCTGGCCGTCGGGCCCGGTCGGGGCGACCTCCCAGCCGGCCCGGATGGCCACCACGCCGAACTCGCGCGGGGCGTCCTCGGGCAGCGCGACCAGGTGCCGGACCAGGGCGCGGTAGCGCTCCTCGAATATGTGCAGCGGCAGCACCAGACCGGGGAAGAGGACCATTCCGAGCGGGAACACCGGCAGCCGCGCAGTCACGCGTCGAGCGTAGCCCGATCCTGGCGCGGCGGCGTGTCCCGGCTCACCGTCCCGGCGTACGGGCGGTGCCGGCCGTCGTCCGGATGCGCCGCCTAGACTCGCAAGGGTGTTGAACCGGATCGACCTGCGTGGCGGCGTCCGCGACCCGCGCCGCCTGCTGCCCCGTGCCCAGCTCGACGTCTCCGTGGCGGTCGAGAGGATCCGCCCGCTCGTGGAGGCGGTCCGGGAGCATGGGTACCCGGCGATCCGGGACGCCAGTGAGCGGTTCGACGGGGTCTCGCCCGAGGTGCTGCGGGTGCCCGTGGAGGCCATCGCCGAGGCGGAGGGCACCCTCGACCCGCAGGTACGCGCCGCGCTGCTGGAGTCGATCAGCCGGGCCCGAAAGGTGCACGCCGACCAGCGGCGCACCGACCACACCACCCAGGTGGTGCCCGGCGGCACGGTGACCGAGCGCTGGCTGCCGGTCGACCGGGTCGGTCTCTACGTCCCCGGCGGCCTGGCGATGTACCCGTCGACCGTGGTGATGAACGTGGTGCCGGCCCAGGCGGCCGGGGTGCGCTCGCTGGTCGTGGCCAGCCCGCCGCAGAAGGACAACGGCGGCCTGCCCGATCCCCGGGTGCTCGCCGCCTGCGCCCTGCTCGGCGTCGACGAGGTCTACGCCGTCGGCGGCGCCCAGGCCGTGGCGATGCTGGCGTACGGCGCGGCGGTCGACGCCGAGGGCACGGCCCACTGCGACCCGGTCGACATGATCACCGGCCCGGGCAACATCTGGGTGACCGCCGCCAAGCGGCTGCTGCGCGGCGTCGTCGGCATCGACGCCGAGGCCGGTCCGACCGAGATCGCCATCCTGGCCGACGACACCGCCGATCCGGCGCACGTCGCGGCCGATCTGATCAGCCAGGCCGAGCACGACCCCCTCGCGGCCAGCGTGCTGGTCACCCCGTCGGTGGAGTTGGTCGAGGCGGTCGAGCGGGAACTGGCCCGGCAGGTGCCCGCCACCAAGCACGCCGAACGGGTCACCACCGCGCTCACCGGTGAACAGAGCGGCGTCGTACTGGTCGACGACCTGGCGGCGGGGCTGCGGGTGGTCGACGCGTACGCGGCCGAGCACCTGGAGATCCAGACCCGGGACGCCCGCGAGTGGGCGCTGCGGGTACGCAACGCCGGGGCGATCTTCGTCGGCGCCTGGTCGCCGGTGTCGCTCGGCGACTACTGCGCCGGCTCCAACCACGTGCTGCCCACCGGCGGCTGCGCACGGCACTCGTCCGGGCTGTCCGTGCAGTCCTTCCTGCGCGGCGTGCACCTGGTCGACTACTCCGAGCAGGCGCTGCGCGAGGTGGCCCCGCACGTGGTCACCCTGGCGAACGTGGAGGACCTGCCCGCGCACGGCCGGGCGGTCCAGGTGCGCTTCCCGGGGGAGCTGGCGTGAGCGACCTGCCGATCCGCGACGACCTGCGCGGGCTGTCGCCGTACGGGGCGCCGCAGCTCGACGTGCCGGTGCGGCTGAACACCAATGAGAACTCCTACCCGGTGCCGGAGCCGGTGGTGGACGCGATCGGCAAGGCCCTCGCGGCGGAGCTGCGCGACCTCAACCGCTACCCGGACCGCGACGCCGTGGCGCTCCGCGCCGACCTGGCCGGCTACCTCGGCCACGGGCTCACCGTCGACGGGGTGTGGGCCGCCAACGGCTCCAACGAGATCCAGCAGCAGCTGCTCCAGGCGTTCGGCGGGCCGGGGCGCAGCGCGCTCGGCTTCACCCCCGCGTACTCGATGCACCCGCTGCTGGCGCTCGGCACCGGCACCCGGTGGGTGCCGGCCCGGCGCGGCGTCGACTTCGGGCTGACCGCCGACGAGGCGGTCGCGCAGGTCCGCGAGCACGCCCCGGACGTGGTCTTCCTCTGTTCGCCGAACAACCCCACCGGCACCGCCCTCGACCCGGCGGTGGTCGCGGCCGTGCTGGACGCCGCGCCCGGCATGGTGGTCGTCGACGAGGCGTACGCCGAGTTCGCCCGCCCCGGCACGGTCAGCGCCCTGGCGGTGCTGCCCGGGCACCCGCGGCTGGTGGTGACCCGGACGATGAGCAAGGCGTTCGGGTTCGCCGGCGGCCGGTTGGGCTACCTGGCCGCCGACCCGGCGGTGGTGGCGGCGGTGCAGCTGGTCCGGCTGCCGTACCACCTCTCGGCGCTCACCCAGGCCGCGGCGCGGGCGGCGCTGGCGCACCGCGACGCCCTCCTCGGCACGGTGGCTGCGATCTCCGAGCAGCGCGACCGGATCGTGGCGCGGCTGCGCGACCGGGGGTTCCGGGTTGCCGACAGCGACGCCAACTTCGTGCTGTTCGAGGTCGGGGGCGACCAGGCCGCCGCCTGGCGCACCCTGCTCGAAGCCGGCGTGCTGGTGCGCGACGTCGGCCTGCCCGGCTGGCTGCGGGTCACCGCCGGCACCCCCACCGAGACCGACGCGTTCCTCGCTGCGATGGAGAAGCTGTGAGCGCGAGGAGTGAGCCGGTCCTGCGGAGCCCCGCAGTCGCGAACGAAAGGTTGCCTCGGTGAGCGCGAGGAGTGAGCCGGTGTTGCGAGCCCCGCAGTCGCGAACGAAAGGTTGCCCAGCATGAGCAGGACCGCCCGCGTGGAGCGGATCACCAAGGAGACGAAGGTCCTCGTCGAGATCGACCTCGACGGCACCGGCCAGGCCGAGATCAGCACCGGGGTCGGCTTCTACGACCACATGCTGCACCAGATCGCCCGGCACGGCGGCTTCGACCTGACCGTGCGCACCGCGGGTGACCTGGAGATCGACGCCCACCACACGATGGAGGACACCGCGCTCGCCCTGGGCGCCGCCTTCGACCAGGCGCTGGGGGACAAGGCCGGCATCCGGCGGTACGGCTCGGCCACCGTCCCGATGGACGAGGTGCTGGTCCGGGCCGCGGTCGACCTCTCCGGCCGCCCGTACGTGGTGCACGACGAGCCGGCGCTGGCGCCGTACATCGGGCCGGTCTACCCGACCAGCATGACCCGGCACGTCTGGGAGTCCTTCGGCCAGGCGGCCCGGATCACCCTGCACGTGGACGTGCTGCGGGCGGCCCGCCCCGGCGGCCACCCCGACGCCCACCACGTGGTGGAGGCGCAGTTCAAGGCGGTCTCCCGTGCGCTGCGCGAGGCCACCGCGATCGACCCGCGCGCGGCGGGCGCGATCCCCAGCACGAAGGGTGCGCTCTGATGGGTGGGGTGCTGCCGTCGTTGCTGCTGATCCTGGCCGGCGTGCTGGTCGGCGGGGCGTGGTCGCTGCACAAGCAGGGCGCCCCGCGCGGCGCGGTGATCGTCACCGCGCTGCTCGCCGTCCTGGCCACGGCCGCCGGCGTGCTCTGGATGCTGCCGGGGGAGGGCGCGTGAGCGGACGGATCGTGGGCCGCCGCCCGCGACGTCGCGGCGCCGACCGGCGGGCGGTGACGACATGAGCCGCGTCGTGGTGCTCGACTACGGGTCGGGCAACCTGCGTTCGGCCGAGCGGGCCCTGACCCGCGCCGGTGCGGACGTGACGGTGACCGACGACCTGGCCGCCGCCGCCGAGGCGGACGGGCTGGTGGTGCCGGGCGTGGGCGCCTTCGCCGCCTGCATGGCCGGGATCGAGTCCCTCGGCGCCGGGCCGGTGATCGCCGGGCGCGTCGTCGCCGGCCGTCCCGTGCTGGGCATCTGCGTGGGCATGCAGGTGCTCTTCGAGTACGGCGACGAGCACGGGGTGGTGACCAAGGGCCTCGGGCTGCTCCCCGGCGGGGTGACCAGGCTGGCCGCCGCCCGGCTGCCGCACATGGGCTGGAACACGGTCGCCGCACCGGCGGGGTCGGTGCTCTTCGCCGGCCTGCCGGCGGACAGCCGGTTCTACTTCGTGCACTCGTACGGGGTGGGGGATCAGGGCGGGCTGGCGGACGCCGGTGCCACGGTCGCCACCGCCCACCACGAGACGGACTTCGTGGCGGCCGTGGAGCGGGGTCCGCTCCACGCCGCGCAGTTCCACCCGGAGAAGTCCGCCGACACCGGTGCCGCGCTGCTGCGCAACTGGCTCGCCACGCTCCCCACCGGTGACTGAGCGTCCGGCCGGTGCGGCGGGCCCGCTGTGGCCCGCTCCCGCCCGCCGGCGGGGCACGTCGTGAGCAAGGAGCGGGCCCGGCGCCGGGCGGCCCGGGAGGCGCAGGCCGCCCGGGACCGGGTCGTACGCGAGCGGCGGGCCGCCCGGCGGTCGCGACGCCGGGCGTTGGTCCGCCGGTTGACGCCGTCGCTGCGCCGGGGGCGGACGGGCCGGTTGCCCCGGCACAGCCGCGGCGAACGCGCCGCCATCGTGCTGCTGACCCTGGCGGCGATGGCGCTGATCTGGACGTTCGTCGACGATCTGGCGCTGCGGATCGCGCTGGTCGTGCTGTTGCTGCTCGTACTGCCGGCGATCGTGGTGATCGCCCTGGACCGTCGTACCTGACTTCGAGGAGAAGAACCGTGAGCCTCACCCTGTTGCCCGCCGTGGACGTCGCCGACGGCCAGGCCGTCCGACTCGTCCAGGGCGCCGCCGGCAGCGAGACGACGTACGGCGACCCGTTGGAGGCCGCGCTGGCCTGGCAGCGGGACGGCGCCGAGTGGATCCACCTGGTCGACCTCGACGCCGCCTTCGGCCGCGGCTCCAACGCGCACCTGCTGGCCGAGGTGGTGCGGCAGCTCGACGTGAAGGTGGAACTGTCGGGCGGCATCCGCGACGACGAGTCGCTGCACGCCGCCCTCGGCACCGGGGCCGCCCGGGTGAACATCGGCACCGCCGCCCTGGAGGACCCGGTCTGGTGCGACCGGGTGTGCGGGGAGTACGGCGACCGGGTGGCGATCGGGCTGGACGTGCGGGGTCGTACCCTCTCGGCGCGGGGCTGGACCCGCGACGGCGGCGACCTCTTCGAGGTGCTGGAGCGGCTGGACAAGGCCGGCGCGACGCGTTACGTGGTCACCGACATCACCAAGGACGGCACCATGCGCGGGCCGAACCTGGACCTGCTGCGCGAGGTGTGTGCCCGTACCGACGCCCCGGTGATCGCCTCCGGCGGCGTCTCCACCCTGGACGACCTGCGGGCGCTGGCCACCCTGGAGCCGATCGGGGTGGAGGGCGTGATCACCGGCAAGGCGCTGTACGCGGGCGCCTTCACCGTGGCGCAGGCGCTGGAAACCCTGGCGGCGGCGTGACCGTCACGCGGCTCGGCTCGGGCGGCCCGTGGGAGTCGCTGTACGGCTACTGCCGGGTCGTGCGGGCCGGTGACCGGGCCCTGACGGCCGGCTGCACCTCCACCGTGGACGGCGTGGTCACCCACGTCGGGGACGCGGCGGCGCAGACCGCCCAGGCCCTGCGGATCGGGCTGGACGCGCTCGCCGAGGTGGGCGCGGAGCCCGGGGACGTGCTGCGGACCAGGATGTACGTCACCGACCGGGCGTACGCCGACGAGGTGGGCCGGGCGCACAACGCGGTCTTTGGCGCGGTCCGTCCGGCGGCCACCATGGTCGTGGTGGCCGGCCTGCTCGACCCCGACCACCTGGTCGAGGTGGAGCTGGAGGCGTACCTCGGCGACCGCTGAGCCCGGCGGTGAGGATGCGGGCCGACCGGTCACCCGCGACCCGCCGTCCGGTTCTCGACCGTTGTCGTCGGCCGGTGCCAGACTGAGCCGGTGAGCGGGGCGGCCGCCGGTCGGGACATGGTGGTCGACCATGTCCGGCGGAGCCTTGCCGAGGGACGGCCGGTCCTCGTGGAGGGGCCCGCCGGGATCGGCAAGACGGCCGTGCACCGGACGCTGCTGGCCGCGGCCGACCGGGCCGGTTGGCTGGTGCTGGCCTGCGCGCCGACCGAGTCGGAGTCGACGCTGCCGTTCGCGGCGCTGGCCGACCTGGTCGCCCCACTCGCCGCCCGGGTTCCCGAGCTGCCCGCTCCACAGCGCGCGGCGCTGGCCGGCGTACTCCTCTCCGGCGAGGTGACGCAGCCCGTCGACGAGCGGACGGTCGGCGTCGCCACCGCGTCGTTGCTCGCTGCCGCCGCCGATGCGGGCACCGCTACCGCCGATGCGGGCACCGCCGAGCGGGTCGTGCCCCGGGTGCTGGTGGCCGTGGACGACGCCCCGTGGCTCGACCCGCCGAGCGAGCGCGCCCTGCGGTTCGCGCTGCGCCGGCTGGTGCCGCGCGTCGCCGTCCTGGTCACCGCCCGCGCCGAGCCGGCGGGGACGGGTCCTGCCCCGCTGGGGCTCGATCACGGCGCCACCGGTGCCCGGCTCGACCGGATCGCACTCGGCCCGCTCGGCGTCGGCGCGCTGCACCACGTGCTGCGTACCGAGACCGGGACCGCGCTGCCCCGTCCCCTGCTGGTACGGATCGCCGAGGAGGCCGGGGGCAACCCGCTGCTCGCCATCGAACTGGCCCGCGCGGTGCTGCGGATGCCGCAGCTGCCGGCCCCGGGCGCCGACCTGCCGGCCGCGCCGTCGCTGCGGCGGCTGGTCGCCGACCGGGTGGCCGCCCTGCCGGCGGACACCCGGCACGCGATCCGTCTCGCCGCCCTCTCCGGCGTGCCGACGCTGGTCGGGCTGGCCCGGGCCGGGGTGTCGGGGACGGCCTTCGACGCGGCGGAGGAGGCCGGCCTGGTCACCGTCACCGGGGAGGCCGTCGCGTTCACCCACCCCGTCTACGCCGCCGGGGTCCGCGCCGAGGTGCCGCCGGGGGTGCGCCGCCGGTTGCACCGGTTGTTCGCCGACACCGCGCACGACCCGGACGAGCGGGCCCGGCAGCTCGCCCGCTGCGTCAGCGCACCCGACGCGGAGGCGGCGGCGGAGATCGCGGCGGCCGCCGCCCGTCAACGGGCCCGGGGAGCGCCCGAGACGGCGGCGGGGCTGTACGACACGGCCGCCCGGCTCGTCCCGCCGGACGTGCCCGACGAACTCGCGCGGTGGCGGCTGGCCGCCGCGGAGTGCCGGTTCGACAGCGGCGACTATCCCGCCGCGAAGGTGGCGGCCGACCTCGCCGCCGAGGAGTTGACCGGCCCGGCCCGGGCGGAGGCGCTGCTGCTGCGGGCGGTCGTCGCCTGGAGTTCCGACGAACCGCCGGAGGCGGCTCGGGTGGCGGCCGAGCGGGCGCTGGCGGCGGCCCCGGACGCCTCGACGCTGGCGGGACGCATCCACGCCCACCTCAGCCTGTTCCGCGATGCTCCGGACCCGGCGCGGCGGCACGCGGAAGCGGCGGTGGCCCTGCTGGCCGCCAGCCCCGACGACCGTCCGGTGCAGGCCGCGGCGCTGCTGCTGCTGTTCTTCAACGAGGTCCGGGCCGGGCTGCCGGCCCGCACCGACCTGCTGGAGCGGGCGCTCGTACTGGAGGGGGAGGACCCGTCCTGGCTGGCGGGCATCGTTCCGGCGGCCTGGTGGAAGGCCGTCGACGAGCACGGGCGGGCCCGCGACCGGCTACATCGGATGCTGGACCGGGCCGTCGCCCGCGGCGACGAGCCGTTCCAGCACGAACTCCTCTGCCACCTGGGCGAGAGCGAGCTGCTCGCCGGCCGCTACCCGGCCGCCGCGGCGCACATCGCCGCCGCCCGCGAGCTGGGGGAGCAGTACGGCAGCGACGCGGCCGGCGAGCACTGGCTGGACGGGCTGCTCCAGGCGTACCGGGGGCAGTTGACCGGGGCCACCCGGATCGCCGAGGACGGGCTGCGGCGGGCAGCCGAGCTGGACGACCGCTGGCGACGCCGGATCTTCGCCCAGCTGGCCGGGTTCGCCGCGCTGACCGGTGGCCGGCTGCCGGCGGCCGCCCGGCACTACGGTGAGCTGGCCGCGACGGTCGACGAGGTGGGCCTGGTGGAGCCCATCGCCCAGCGATTCGAGCCGGACTGGCTGGAGGCCTGCGTCGGGACGGGCGACCTGGTCACCGCGGAGGCCGTGCTGGACCGGCTGGCCGTGCGGCACCGGCGGCTGCCCCGGCCGTGGACCACGCTCGGGCTGGCTCGCAGCCGGGTGCTGCTCGCGGGCGCGTTCGGCCGGGACCCGTCGGGCGCCCTGGCGGAGCTGGCCGCAGCCAGGGCCGAGGTGCCCGCCGACGTGCTGCCCCTGGACCGGGCCCGCTGCCTGCTGGTGGCCGGTATCGCGTACCGGCGGGTCCGGCGTCGGCGCGAGGCACGGGACGCGCTGACCACGGCCGCCGTCGAGTTCGAGGCGCTGGGCGCGGCAGCGCTCGCCGCCCGGGCCCGCGCGGAGGCCGACCGCACGGGGGGCCGCCCGGCGGCGCCGAGCCAGCTGACCGGCACCGAACGGGAGGTGGCCCGACTCGCGGCCGCGGGACGGACCAACCGGGTCATCGCCGACACCCTGTTCATCAGCCCCAAGACGGTCGAGGCGAATCTCGCGCGGATCTACCGCAAGCTCGGGGTCGCCAGCCGCGCCGAACTCGGCGCCGTGATGGCCCGCGCCGACGGCGAAGGATAGGGAAACACCCGATTACCCCGGCGGCGGGCCGACCTAGCGTCGACGTATGGCCACTCGACTCTTCGTCCTCGAACGCTACGACGGCGTCGCGGGGGAGTGCGCCGACGGGCCGGTCGGCGCGCTGACCACCGACGCCACCCGATTGCGGGCGGCGGTGCGGATCGTGGCCGACGAGGTGGTGCTCGCGCTGGTCGAGGGACCGGACGCGGAGACGGTCGCCGCGGTGGCCGCCGCCGTGGGCTGGCGGGTCGACCGGCTGGGCCCGGCCGAGTGGCTCACCGCGCCGGAGGGCCCGGCGCCGTCGACCCGGGGAGACCGGCCATGACCGTGCCGTCGTCCCGTCCGTCACCCGACCCGTGCCGCCCTCCTCGCGGCGTACGACTCCGAACGACCCACCCTGGTCCGGCTCGCCGCCCTGGTCGGTGAGCGGAGCTGACCACCATCGACAAGGGAGAGATGTCGTGTTGAAGCAGATTCGCCGTCACGGGCGGTCCGCGCTGCTGGCCGGGCTGCTCGGCCTGGCGGCCGTGCCGGTGGCCGGCTGCGGTGGGGACGGGAGCGAGCAGACACCGACCGCCGGTGTCGAGGCGCCGCCGGAGGTGGTCACCACGACCGCCGAGGCCGAGCAGCCCCCGGCACCGTCGGCAGCGGCGGCGCCGGACCCCTGCGCGCTGGTGTCCAAACGGGAGGCCGAGCAGCTCGCCGGCACCCCGCTGGACGACGCCAACCCGGTGCGGGAGACGTGCACCTACACCGGTCCGGTCACCGGGCCGACCGCCCAGGTCGAGGTCTTCGTCGGCGACGGTGCCAAGAAGTTCCTCGACATCGAGCGGGACCTGGGCCACGAGTTGCGGCCGCTGCCGGGGGTCGGCGACGAGGCGTACGCGACCCACGAGGCCGTCTTCGTCCACCAGGCCGGCCGGTGGGCGTCGGTGCGACTGGTCCGGCTCAACGACCCGGAGGAGAACCAGGCACCCCTGGAACGCGTGGCCCGTACCGTGGCCGGACGGCTCTGAGCGGCTGCGATGAGGACGAATCCCGTCGTCCGGTCGCTCGCGGCGGCGACCGTGCTGGTCCTGTTGGTGGCGGTGGCGGCTGCCTGCCAGCGTGACGCCCCGCCGGGTGGGGACCGGTCGGACCCGTACCACGCCGACGCGATCCGCCACGGCCTGGCACCGCAGCCGCATCCCGACGTGACGTACCAGCCGGACGTGGTGCTGGTCGGTGGCGGCGGGCGGTCCGTGCGGTCGGTGACCGACGACGGCCTGACCTGGCGGATCGACCCGGACGCGGAGCGGGCGGACGAACTCGCCCCGGGTCGGGTGATGTTCCTGACGGGACGGGCGGTCGGCCGGGTGGTGGACGTGCGTCCGGAGGGCGACGACCTCGCGGTGACCATCGGCCCGGTGAGCCTGACCGAGGTGGTCCGGGACGGCACCTTCCGCACCGACCGGCCCGTGCCGCTGGACCGGCCCGTCGCGTACGCCGCCGGTGAGCCGGCCTGGGCGGCGGCTGACCTGCCCGACCGTGGCGGTAAGGGCGGCGGCCTGCTCCCGGCGCCCTCCGGGACCGGGCCCGACGGCGCCGGCGCGGTGGTCGACAGCGCCGGGGCGGTGGCGGGCGGCGCGTCCGGCGGTTCCCGCCTGCCCGGTCGCGCCGTGGCCCTCCGCGCGGGTCCGGCGCCCCGGCCGCCGCAGCCGCCGGCCCGCTCGGGCGGGTCGACCGCCGCCACGGCGGGCGGGATGAAGCTGACCCCGCAGTGCTGCGCCGACGGGGTCGGCCTGCGCTTCGCCTACGACGACGGTGACATCCGGATGCTGGGTGCGGTCACCTTCGTGATGCGGCGGCCGACGGCGAGCTTCGACGTGGCCATCAGCGGCGGCACGGTGACCCGGGCCGAGTTCAGCGTCACCGGGGGAGCCGGCCTCCGGGTCTCGATCGAGGCCGCCACCCGGGTCGGCAACGACCGCAACGTGGCGAAGTCCGTCGTGGTGCCGGTGCAGTTCAGCGTGCCGATCGGCAGCATCCTCGGGGTGCCGTTCTCCGCCACCGTGGACCAGTTGCTGGAGGTCCGGACCGTCTTCACCGCCAAGGACGGGTACTTCCGGGCGGCCGGAGAATACGCCCTGACCGGAGCGGTCGGCTACGGGTACCGTCGCCCGTTCTTCGGGCCCCTGGTGCCCGCCGGATTCGCGGTCCGCGACAGCCTGACCAACTCCATCACGGGTGTCTCGATCGGCGTGAACGGGATGCTGCTCAGCTACGACGTGAAGTTCACCGTCGGGATCGGGGCGCTCGGTTTCAGCGCCGGTGTCTACGTGGGGCTGCGCACGACCGTCGGCGCGACCCTGGGCTCGGGCGCCGGACTCATCGTCTGCCGGGGTGCGGGGATCAACGTCACCATGCGGTACGGCATCGGCTACTCGATCCCGCAGGTGGTCGCCGACGTGGTCAACTTCTTCCTGAAGGTCTTCCGGACCAGGCCGATCGAGAGCTCCGGCCAGCTCGGCTCGCAGAGCACGGTGGTGAAGCGCGCCGAGACGGTGCCGCCCGACGTACCGTTGTGCGCCACCTGATCCACCGACAGAAGGAGCCGCGACCACCATGCAGGTGCTCCACACCGCATCAGCCTGGGCCCCCATCGGGTGGGCGCACCAGGTCCGCCCCCACCCGTACGCCACCCGCCGTGACGAGGTCGCCCACACCGTGCGGGAGGCGCGGTGACCACCCGCAACCGCGAGATCCACCTGGCCTCCCGGCCCGAGGGCTGGCCGACGGCGGACAACTTTCGGCTGGTGGAGACCGAGGTGCCCGCCCCGGGACCGGGTCAGATCGTGGTCCGCAACCAGTACATGTCGGTCGACCCGTACATGCGGGGGCGGATGAACGACGTCAGGTCGTACGTGCCGCCGTTCGCGCTCGACGCGCCGCTGGACGGCGGGGCGGTCGGCGAGGTCGTGGCCAGCGAGGCCGAGGGCGTCCACCCCGGCGACACCGTGCTGCACGGCCTCGGCTGGCGCGAGTACGCGCTGCTCGACGCGAGGGCCGCCCGCAAGGTGGACGCCGAGGTCGCCCCGGCCAGCGCCTACCTGAGCGTGCTCGGCATGACCGGCCTGACCGCGTACGCCGGGCTGCTCGAGGTCGCCGGGATGAAGCCGGGCGAGCGCGTCTTCGTCTCCGCCGCCGGCGGCGCGGTGGGCAGCCTCGTCGGCCAGATCGCCAAGCTCAGGGGCGCGGCGCACGTGGTCGGCAGCGCGGGCTCGGCGGCGAAGGTCGAGCGGCTGCGGGCGCTCGGCTTCGACGCCGCGTTCGACTACCACGACGGCCCGGTGCGCGACTCGCTGAAGGCCGCCGCCCCGGACGGCGTCGACGTCTACTTCGACAACGTCGGCGGCGACCACCTGGAGGCGGCGATCTCCGCGATGAACATGCACGGCCGGGCCGCGATCTGCGGCATGATCGCGCAGTACAACGACACCGAGCCCCCGGCCGCGCCGCGCAACCTGGCCCTGGTCATCGGCAAGCGGCTCACCCTGCGGGGCTTCCTGGTCGGCGACCACGGTCACCTGCGCGCCGAGTTCGTGCGGGAGATGTCCGGCTGGCTGCGGGACGGAAAGGTCTCGTACGACGAGACGGTCGTCGACGGCATCGAGAACGCCCCGGCGGCGTTCCTCGGCCTGCTGCGCGGCGAGAACCTGGGCAAGATGCTCGTCCGGGTGTAAGAAAGGGCACCTTCCTGACGCCTTCGGTGGAGCAAGGGTCCCTTCCTGACGGCGGTGGCCGGCCTCACAGGCCGGTCACCGCCGTCCCCGGGGCAGATAGGCTCGCGGCATGACGGTGGCGGTGCGGGTCATCCCGTGTCTCGACGTGGACGCCGGTCGGGTGGTCAAGGGGGTCAACTTCCTCGACCTGCGCGACGCCGGCGACCCGGTGGAACTGGCGGCGGCGTACGACCGGGCCGGCGCGGACGAGCTGACCTTCCTCGACGTCACCGCCTCCTCCAGCGACCGGGGCACCATGCTCGACGTGGTCCGTCGCACGGCGGAGTCGGTCTTCATCCCGCTGACCGTCGGCGGCGGCGTACGGCAGGTCGCCGACGTCGACACCCTGCTCCGGGCCGGCGCGGACAAGGTCGGGGTGAACACCGCCGCGATCGCCCGACCCGAGCTGATCGCCGAGATCGCCGACCGCTTCGGCCGGCAGGTGCTGGTGCTCTCGCTCGACGTGCGGCGCGTGACCGGGGGCGGCACGCCCAGCGGTTTCGAGGTGACCACCCACGGCGGCCGGCGTGGCACCGGGCTGGACGCGGTCGAGTGGGCCCGTCGCGGCGCCGAACTGGGCGCGGGGGAGATCCTGCTGAACTCGATGGACGCCGACGGCACCAAGGCCGGCTTCGACCTCGAACTCATCGGCGCGGTGCGCCGGGTGGTCGACGTGCCGGTGGTGGCCAGCGGCGGCGCGGGTGAGGTGGCGCACTTCGCGCCGGCGATCGGTGCCGGCGCGGACGCGGTGCTCGCCGCCAGCGTCTTCCACTTCGGCGAACTGACCGTCGCCGAGGTCAAGGACGCGCTGCGCGGGGCGGGCCACACCGTCCGCTGACCGCCCGCGTGAGCCGTCCGGCCCGCTGCTTCTCCTGGTCCGCTGGGCCGTGCCGTCCGCCCGTACGAGCCGCCGTCGGCGGTCGCTCAGTCCGGGCGGGAACGGTTCTCGGGGGAACGCCGGGGTGCCGGGATCGACCGCACCACGTACTCCTGGACGGCGGCGGCGTGGTCGGCCTCTTCCAGGTACCACTCCGCGCTGACCGGTGCGTGCCGCCGGGCCAGCACGCCCTGCACGGTGTCGACCGTGGTGGCCAGCCCGGCGCTCGGCCGGGTGCGCCAGAGGTGCTCACCGTCGGAGGTGATCCGGAACCAGCCGTCGGTGACGCTGACCAGCCCGGCCCCGACGAGGCGACGGACCGCCGCCTCCACCTCGTGCCGTTCGGGGATCGCCTGGTTGAGGTGGTCGGCGGTGGAGAGCACGTCGGCGAGGCGTACGCCCTCGGGGCGGCGGCTGGACGCCGCGCGGCGGTGCCGTCCGGCACCGCTGGCGATCACCACCGAGACGAAGATCCAGGCATCCGTCCAGCGCCATCCGTTCTCCCCCATGGGGGGATTCTGCCGGGCGTTGCCCTCGAAGGGAACACCGGTTCGCCGCCCGTGTTCCCGACGGAGGGGTCGTCGTGGACGGGGCTCCGGGTGCTGCCGGGCGGCGTGGTCGGGTCGGGGCGGCGCCGTACGGGCGGGGATCAGGTCGCGGGGAGCGGCGTGACCGGGCCCGAGGCGGGGCTCTGCGGTTCGGGGATGGTGAACAGCGACAGGAAGAACTGGGTAAGCGGGCCGATTGCCAGCGCGTAGACGACCGTGCCGACGCCCACCGTCCCGCCGAGCAGCCAGCCCAACGCCAGCACGGTGACCTCGATGACGGTGCGGACGAGCCGGACCGAGCGGCCGGGCCGGCGGGCGACGTAGCCGGTCATCAGGCCGTCGCGGGGACCGGGCCCGAGGCGGGCGCCGATGTAGAGCCCGGTCGCGGCCCCGTTGGCCACGATGCCGATCACCAGCATCCCGGCCCGTACGCCCAGCGGCCCGCCGGCCGGCAGCAGCGCGAGCGTCGCGTCCACCACCAGCCCGACCACCAGGACGTTGCTGACCGTGCCGAGGCCGGGGCGCTGGCGCAGGGGTATCCAGAGCAGCAGCACCAGTGCGCCCACCGCGATGGTGACGGTGCCGAAGGAGAGGCCGGTCAGCTCGGACAGGCCCTGGTGGAACACGTTCCACGGGTCCAGGCCCAACCGTGAGTTGATCATCAGGGCCATGCTCACGCCGTAGAGGACGAGGCCCGCGTAGAGCTGGGTGAGCCGCCGCGCGGGACGATGCCGGAGATTGCCAATCGGTGCCACCCATGCCACGCTAAAGGCCAATTGGTGCAGCGTAAGAGCCAATTCCGGAGGAGTGGCCATGACGAGTCAGGTTCGGGGCGTCCAATTGGCCCGACTCCTCGGCCAGTGGCACGCGCTTCCCGGCCGCCGTCGCAGCCCCGACTACGCCGCGCTGGCCGGCGCCGTCCGCGGCCTGCTCGCCGACGGCCGGCTGCCGCTGGGCGTACGGCTGCCCGCCGAGCGGGAGCTGGCCGAGGCCCTGAAGATCAGCCGGACCACGGTCACGGCCGCGTACCGGGAACTGCGGGAGAGCGGGCACCTGGCCAGCCGGCGGGGCGCCGGCAGCTGGACGATGCTCCCGGGCACCCACCGGGTGGCGAGCACCGGGCTCTGGACCCCGCTGGACGACCGGGACATGATCGACCTCGGGGTGGCCGCGCTGGCCGCACCGCCCGAGCTGCTGCCGGCGGCCCGCGCGGCGGCCGAGGACCTGCCCCGCTACCTGGGCGGCGCCGGCTACCACCCGACCGGGATCATCGAGCTGCGCGAGGCGGTGGCCCGCGCCTACACCGAACGGGGCCTGCCCACCTCGCCCGACCAGATCATGGTCACCAACGGCACCCAGCACGCCCTGGACCTGGTGCTCCGCCTGGCCCTCGCCCCCGGCGGCAACGTGCTGGTCGAGGCGCCCAGCTACCCGAACGCGCTGGCCGCGCTCGCCGCCCGCCGGGCCCGGATCACCACCCACGGGCTGGCCGTCGAGGAGCCCGGCTGGGACGCCGACCTGCTGCTCGGCGGGCTCCGGCAGGCCCGGCCCAAGCTGGCGTACCTGATTCCGGACTTCCAGAACCCGACCGGCCACCTGATGCCGGCGGCGCTGCGGGAACGGGTGGTGGCCACCGCGCACGCCGTCGGCACGGACCTGGTCATCGACGAGTCGTTCGTGGACCTGCCGCTGGACGGGACGGTGCTGCCCCCGCCGACGGCCAGCTTCGACCGGCACTCCCGGGTCGTCACCATCGGGGGGATGAGCAAGCCGTTCTGGGGCGGCCTGCGCATCGGCTGGGTTCGCGCCTCCGCCCCGCAGGTGCAGCGGCTGGCCGCCGCCCGGGTCGGTGTCGACATGGCCAGCCCGGTCCTGGACCAGTTGGTCGCGGTCCACCTGCTCGCCGACGGCCCGGCCATCGTCGCCGCGCGCCGGGCCCAGCTCACCGCCCAGCGCGACGCGCTGCTGGCGGCGCTCGCGCAGCGCCTGCCCGAGTGGCGGGTCACCGTCCCGCACGGCGGGGTGACCCTCTGGGCCGAACTCGACGGCCCGATCTCCAGCGCGCTCGCCCGGGCCGCCGAGGAGGTCGGCGTACGGCTGGCGCCCGGTCCCCGGTTCGGCCTGGACGGCACGTTGGAGCGCTTCCTGCGGCTGCCGTTCACCCTGCCGGCCGCAGACCTGGCCGAGGCGGTGGGCCGGATCGCCGCGGTCCGGTACGACCTGGACCGGGGCGGCCGGTCGCAGTGGCGGGAACCCACGGTCATCGCCTGACCGGGCCGCAGCGGGACGGAGGTGGCCCGATCGGGCCTGCGTGGGCCCCTTCGGCTGGGAAACTGCGCTGGTGGCGAACGTGGGCGGAATCCGGTGGCCGCGTGGGATCCGGCCGAGCGCCCCGGGCTCCCGCACCACCCGGCTCGAACTCTTCTACGACCTCGTCTTCGTCTTCGCCTTCCTCAACGTCACCACGGTGACCGCCGGCAGCCTGCACGTACGCGGGCTGGCCCAGTGTCTGGTGGCGCTCGCCCTGCTCTGGTGGTGCTGGACCGGCTTCGCCGCGCTGGGCAACGTGGTCCGCACCGACCAGGGGATCGTGCCGCTGTTTGGCTTCGTCACCTCGGCGGCCGTCTTCGTGCTCGCGCTGAGCCTGCCCAAGGCGTTCATCGACCAGCCCGGCGGGCTGCAGGGCCCGGTGGTCTTCGCCGTCTGCTACTTCCTGGTCCGCGCGATCCAGGTGGCGGTCTTCCTCTGGGCCGTGCGCACCGACCCGGAGGTGCGTCGACGGATTCCCATGCTGGCCCTGCCGTTCCTGGTCGCGACGGGGCTCATCCTCACCGCCGCGTTGGTGCCGCAGCGGCTCTTCGACGGCTCGGCGGAGATCGCGGTCCGGCTGGCGTTGTGGCTCGCCGCGCTCGGCGTCGAGTACGGCGCCGGCCTGGCCCAGTACCGCGCCGGGTGGATGGTGCTCTCGGCGGGGCACTGGGCGGAACGCCACGCGTTGATCATCATGGTGGCGCTCGGCGAGTCGATCATCGCGCTCGGGATCGGGCCCGGCGCCACCGCCGGCCTGCCGCTGACGTTGCCGGTCATCATCGCGGCGGTGCTGGGCATCACGGTGGTCGCGGCGTTGTGGTGGGCGTACTTCGACACCCTCGCCCTCGCCATGGAGCAGGTGCTGCACCGCACCCGGGAGCCCCGTGCCCGCGCCGGGCTGGCCCGGGACGCCTACACCTACCTGCACCTGCCGCTGATCGCGGGCGTGATCCTCTTCGCCCTGGGCCTCAAGGGCCTGATCTACGAGGTCGGCGACCCGGCGACCCCGCAGTGGGGGGTGCCGCTGCCCGGGTTCCACCTGTTGACCCTCTACGGCGGGGTCGCGCTCTACCTGCTCACGTTGATCACGCTCGGGAGCCGGACGCTGGGCGCGGCGCGCTGGCCGTCGATCGCCGGGGTGGCGCTGCTCGTGGCGCTGGTCCCCGTGGCCGGACAGCTGCCGGAGCTGGTCGCGCTGGCCATGCTGGCGGTGGCCGCCGTGCTGGTGGTCGGGGCGCAGACGGTCGTCGACGCGCCCCGGCGGCGGCGCGTGCGGCAGGTGGCGCTCGACGAGCAGCTCGCCTCGGAGGCCGAGCAGACCAGGTGGCGGGGTCACCACCTCTGAGGCTGGCGGCCCCGCACCGGAGTGCGGGGCCGCCGACGACGCGTCGTGCTCAGAGCTCGGCCAACGAGCCCGCGTACATCTTCTCGATCTCGCTGGCGAAGTTGCTCTCCACGCCGCGGCGCTTGATCTTCAGCGACGGGGTGATCTCGCCGTCCTCGATGGTGAGGTCCCGCGGCAGGATGGCGACCTTCTTGATCGTCTCCCAGCGGTTGAGCTTGGTGTTGAGCTCGGCGACGTACCCCTCGACCATGGCCTTCGCCTCCGGCGAGGCGACGATGTCGGCGTAGTCGCGGCCCTCCAGCGGGGTGCCGGTCGCCCAGCCCTTGATCGCCTCCGGGTCCAGCGTGACCAGCATCGTGCAGTAGTTGCGGGCCTGGCCGACCACCACCGCCTGCGAGGTGTACGGGCAGGTGGCCTTGAACATCCCCTCGATGTGCGAGGGCGCGACGTACTTGCCGCCCGAGGTCTTGACCAGGTCCTTCTTCCGGTCGGTGATCTTCAGGTAGCCGTCGGCGTCCAGGCTGCCGATGTCGCCGGTGCGGAAGAAGCCATCCTCGGTGAACGCGGCTGCCGTCTCCTCGGGCAGGTTGTGGTAACCGCGCATCACCGGCCGGCCGCGCACCAGGATCTCGCCGTCGGTGTCGATCCGGCACTCCAGGTCGCCCATGGCCTTGCCGACGGTGCCGATGCGCAGCCCGTCCGGCGGGTTGACGAAGTTGCCGGCGCTGGTCTCGGTGAGGCCGTAGCCCTCGGAGATCGGCAGGTTCGCGGCGGCGAAGAAGGTGGCGATCTCGGGGCTGAGCGGGGCGGCGCCCGAGACGAGCACCCGGATCCGGCCGCCGAGGCGGGCCTGGAGCTTGCTGAACACCAGCTTCTCGGCCACCGAGTACTTCAGCTTCAGCCCTCCCGGAACCGGCCTGCCGGCCTGCTCCAGGGCGACCTTCTCCTTGCCGACCCGGACGGCCCAGGCGAAGATCTTCGCCTTCAGCCCGCCGCCGTCCTGCGCGGTGGTCACCGCCTTGTTGTAGACCTTCTCGAAGACCCGGGGCGCGCCGCACATCAGCGTCGGCCGGATCACCGAGAGCAGCTCGACCAGCTTGTCGACCCGCCCGTCGACGTACGTCGGCAGGCCCACGTGGATCGACCCGCAGAGCAGGGTCTTGCCGAACGAGTGGGACAGCGGGAGCCAGAGGTACTGCAGGTCGTTCTCGCGGAGCAGCCCCAGGTCGGCCTGCGCCACGCCCTCCCAGCACCAGCCGCCGTGCAGCAGCTCGACGCCCTTCGGGCGCCCGGTGGTGCCGGAGGTGTAGATCAGCGTCGCCAGGTGGTCGGGGCCGATCCCGGCGACCAGCATCTCGATCAGGTCGGGCTCGGCGGCCAGCGCGCGGGCGCCCTGCTCCTCCAGCTCGGCGAGGGTGAGCTGGGGGACGGCGGCGGACGGGTCGACGGCGCCGTCGAAGAGCACGACGTGGGTCAGCGCCGGGAGGTCCGCGCCGGCGATCTTGGCGGCCTGGGCCGGGTTCTCGGCGAACAGCACCTTGGAACCGGAGTCGACGATGATGTAGGTCGCGTCGTCGGGCTCCGTGGTGGGGTAGACGGTGGTGGTCGCACCACCGGCGCACATGATGCCGAGGTCGGCGACCACCCAGTCGAGCCGGGTGTTCGCCAGGATCGCGACCGGATCCTCCAGGCCGACACCGAGCCCGTGCAGCCCGGCGGCGATCGCCTTGGCGCGGTGGGCCACCTGTTCCCAGCTCAGCCAGACCGGCCCGGATCCGTCGGAGGCCGGGTGACCGAAGGCGTCGCGGCCGGGGGTCGCCGCCACGCGCTTGAGGAACATGTCGGGGATGGAACGGTACGGTACATCGAGAGCCATCGCTGTAGCCGCCTTCGAGGGTGGAGACGTGACAACGGTCACGTCGGTGTTCGTTACCGAAGGGTATTGCCTGCGCCCGGACATCGGCTAGCCCCGTCGATCACGGCTGGGCCACGTCTCGGAGGTTGGACGCCCCGCTCAGGCGTACCGGGCCGCCCGCAGCGACCAGTCGTAGGTGGCGCGGATCCAGTTGCGCCGTGCGGTGAGGGCCGGCCGCAGGCCGTCGTCACCGGTGGCGAGCAGCGCCGCCTCCGCCGCCAGGTAGGCCGACATCGCCTCGTTGAACCGGTCGGCAGCGGCCCGCAGGGCCGAGGGCTCGTCGTTGTCCGCCCGGCCCGCGGCGATCACCACGACCAGGTTGTGCGCGTCCGGTCGGACCAGGTTCTCCTTGCCGTACGAGAAGACGTCGTTGCACCAGCAGACCAGGTCGGCGGCGAGCAGGTCCAGGGTGACCAGCGCCGGCTCGGTGCGGTGGGCCGCGCCCGGCAGCTCCCCGGCGGCCAGTTCGGTGAGGGTGAAACTGGGGTGGACCCCGCCGGTGTGCCGGCGCATCTGGACGTACTCGGCCAGTCCCGGCACCCGCCCGTGCTCCCGGTTGGCCGCCTCCCAGAGCAGCGCCATCAGGTACTCCCGCACCTCGCCGACGAAGCGCAGCAGGAATGCGGGACCACCGGTGGCGCGGACCCGCCGGCACAGGTCGCCCAGCGCCTCGCCGAGCGGCCCGGCCGCGGTGGCCGGCCCGTCGGGCGGCGTCCCGTGCCCGTCCAGCACGTCGAGCAGGGCGGCCACGGTCGGCGCCAGCCGGGTCGGGGCGTCGCCGAGGCCGTCCTCGTCGCAGGCGTCGTCCATCACGAACAGCCAGGAGATCAGGTCGGCGAGCAGCCGCAGCGGGCCGGCGGGGCCGTCCGGGCAGGCCCGCCCGGCCAGCCCGGCGGCGTCGGCCCGGCGTAGCCGGTGCAGCCGGTGCCCGTCACTGACCAGTCCGTGGCCGAGCACCCACTCGGTGCTCTCCCGCCCGACCCGTGCGGTGGCGTCGTGCTGGCGTGCGGGAAAGGGGGGTTCCCGCAGCGCCGAGAGCGCAAAGGTCCGCATGGTCCCCCCGTCGCGCCGCCCCCGGCGGGACCGCGCGGGACAGCCTACGGGAGCAGGGATCGGCCGATATCACTTGGGAGAGGCTTTCCCGGCCTGTCGGGCGCCCACTTCCGCACCGGCGCGTCACATGCCCAGGTCGGCACCCCGAAGCCGTTCGGTCAACGCCGCCGGCCCGTCGACCTGCACCCGGGACACCCGCTGCCGGCCGCTGAGGAACAGGGCCAACTCGCCCGGCACCCCCACCACCCGCACGGGTTCGCCGCCCCGGCCGACGGAGAGCTCGCCGTGGCCGGGCGCCTGGACGAAGACGTCGGCCGGGAACCGGCGCAGCGCCAGCCGGGCCAGCCCGGCGCAGCGCTTCCAGAGCGCCGCGTTCAGCCCCGCCGCCAGGTCGCGCGGGCGCCAGTCGGGGCCGGCCCGGCGCACGTCCTCGTGGTGGATGAAGAACTCCAGCGTGTTGGCCAGCTCGTCGGCGACCGGGTTGCTGACCGGACTCCACACCGGCGGCCTGCGCACCTGGTCGAGAAGGCGCGGCCAGGGGCGCGCCGCGACACGCAGGCGCACCCGCTCGGCGTAGCCGCGCAACGGCGGGAGCAGGATGCCGCCGGCGGCATCGGGCCGGCGTTCCCGCAGCACCAGGTGGGCGGCGAGGTCGCGGGTGGTCCACCCCTCGTTGATCGTCGGCGCGTCCGGCCCCAGCGTCTGCATCAGGTCGGCGAGCGCCTCGCGCTCCGATCGGGCGTACCGCGGCATGGGACCGATCGTAGGCGCGGACGGCCTTTTCGGCGCGGCGGGCGGGCCGGCGCGGCCGTGACGGCGGACATAGCGGGCCGGGGCGACGGGGCTGGCCCCGACCGGTAAGGATGAGGAAGATAATTGCGGCTTACGGCGGGGGAGAGCGTGGCGAGCAGGACAAGTCGGGACGTGCTGGTGCGGGGGCTGGCCGTCCTCGGGCGGGCGATCCGGGAGGAGCCGCGCATCTTCGCGGTCGCGGTGGGCGGCAGCGTGCTCTTCGGCGCCATGACGGTGGCCAGCGCCTTCGTGGTGGGCGCCGTGGTCGGCGACGTGGTGGTGCCGGCGATCGAGCGCGGCGAGGTCGGAGTCGGCGGGCTCGCGCTGGCGGCCGTCGCGCTGTTCGGCATCAGCGTGCTGCGGGTGGCCGGCATCTTCGGCCGCCGGCTCGGCGCGGGCTACATGCAGTACCGCCTCCAGGCCGCCTACCGGCGCCGGGTCACCCGCCGCTACCTGGAGCTGCCGCTGTCCTGGCACCACCGCAACGCCACCGGCACGCTGCTGTCCAACGCCAACTCCGATGTCGAGGCCGCCTGGCATCCGATCGCCCCGTTGCCGTTCGCGGTCGGCACCCTGGTGATGCTGGTCGGCGCGGTGGCGTCGCTCTTCGCCACCGACTGGGCGCTGGCCCTGGTCGGCCTCGCGGTCTTCCCGGCGCTCTTCGCGCTCAACGTCGCCTACTCCCGACGGATGGCCCCCCGCCAGGCCCGGGCCCAGCGGCTGCGCGCCGAGGTCAGCGGCATCGCCCACGAGAGCTTCGACGGTGCCCTGGTCGTCAAGACGATGGGCCGGGAGGCACAGGAGACCGACCGGTTCGCCGGCCGCGCGGGCGAGTTGCGGGACTCACTGGTAGCGGTGGGGCGGCTGCGCGGCGTCTTCGACCCGCTGCTGGAGACCCTGCCCAGCCTCGGCACCCTCGCCGTGCTGGTGGTCGGCGCGATCCGGTTGCGGCAGGGCGCGATCAGCGTCGCCGAGCTGATCAGCGTCGCCTTCCTCTTCACCGTGCTGGCGTTCCCCGTGCGGGCCATCGGCTGGGTGCTGGCCGAGCTGCCGCGCAGCGTCGCCGGCTGGGACCGGGTCCGCCGGGTGCTCGACGCCACCGGCGAGATGCCGTACGGCGACACGACGCTCGACGTGGCGGAGCACCGCCCGGCCACCCTCACCTTCGCCGACGTGCACTTCGGCTACGAGCCGGCCGAGGCGCACCTGCCCGGCACGGAGGTGCTCGGCGAGGTCTCCTTCACCGTGCCCGCCGGCAGGACCGTCGCCCTGGTCGGGCCGACCGGCTCCGGCAAGTCGACGATCGCCGCGCTGGCCGTGCGGCTGGTCGACCCCCGGGTCGGCACGGTGTGCCTGGACGGGGTGGACGTCCGCCGGCTCACCGCCGCCTCGCTGGCGGGCACCGCCGCGCTGGTCGCCCAGGTGCCGTTCGTCTTCGACGACACCGTGCGCGCCAACGTCACCCTGGACCGGCCGGGCATCGGCGACGACGAGGTCTGGGCCGCGCTGCGGCTGGCCGAGGCGGACGGCTTCGTCGCCGCCCTGCCCGACGGTCTCGACACGAAGGTCGGCGAGCGGGGCACCTCGCTCTCCGGCGGCCAGCGGCAGCGGCTCACCCTGGCCCGCGCCCTCGCCGGCCGGCCGCGCCTGCTGGTCCTCGACGACGCGACCAGCGCCGTCGACCCCCGGGTGGAGGCCGCCATCCTGGCCGGGCTGCGCTCCTCGGCGGGGCAGGCCGGGGCGCCGGCCGCGTCGATCCTGGTGGTCGCCTACCGGCGGGCCACCATCGCACTGGCCGACGAGGTGGTCTACCTGCAACAGGGCAGGGTGGTCGCCCGGGGCCCGCACGCCGAGCTGCTGGCCACGGTGCCGGGCTACGCCGATCTGGTCACCGCCTACGAGCAGGCCGAGGTCGACCACGCCAAGGACGAGACGTACGACGAGGTCGCCCCGCTGACGTCGGGCCTGGAAATCGAGGTGGACCGGTGAGCGCGAGGAGTGAGCTTGCGAGCCCCGCAGTCGCGAACGAAGGGCAGGCACCGGTGAGCGCGAGGAGTGAGCTTGCGAGCCCCGCAGTCGCGAACGAGAGGCAAACCCGGTGAGTGCTTCCGTCGACACGTCCGAGGCGCCCGAGGCGCCTGAGACGACCTGGCAGACGATGCGCCGTGGTCTGGCGCTCTCCCCGGAGCTGCGGGTCGGCCTCGCCGGCACGCTCGGCCTGGCCCTGGTCTACATGGTCGGCCGGGCGGCCGTGCCGGTGGCGGTGCAGCAGGGCATCGACAACGGCATCGTCGGTGGCCTGGACCTGGACGTGGTCGGGACGGTGGTCGCCGCCACCGCCGCGGTGCTGGTGGTGACGACGCTCTGCGGGTACCTGATGATGCGCCGGCTCTTCACGGTCAGCGAGACCGCGCTGGCCAACGTGCGGATCCGGGCGTTCCGGCACGTGCACGACCTGTCCATGCTGCACCAGCAGTCGGAGCGGCGCGGTTCGCTGGTCTCCCGGGTGACCAGCGACGTCGACCAGATCACCCAGTTCCTCCAGTGGGGCGGCGTGATCTTGGTGATCAACCTCGGTCAGCTGGCGGTGACGACGCTGGTCATGTTCGCGTACTCCTGGCAGCTGACCCTGGTGGTCTTCGCCGCCTTCCTGCCCGCGGTGTTCGTGATCCGGCTGCTCCAGCGCCGCCTCGCCGGGGCGTACGGGGTGGTCCGGCAGCGCACCGGGACGCTGCTCGGCGCGATCGGGGAGAGCGTCGTCGGCGCGCCGGTGATCCGGGCCTACGGGATCGCCGGCCGCACGTCGCGCCGGCTGGACGAGGCGATCGACGGTCAGCGGCGGGCCCAGCAGCGGGCGATCAGGATCAGCATCGTGGGCAGCTCGGTCGGGGAGCTGGCGGCCGGGGTGGCGTTGGCCGGTGTGGTGGTGCTCGGGGTGACCCTCGGCGCCGACCGCACCCTGAGCATCGGCGAGGTGACCGCCTTCCTCTTCCTGGTCACGCTCTTCATCCAGCCGGTGCAGATCGCCACCGAGGTGCTCAACGAGGCGCAGAACGCCATCGCGGGCTGGCGCCGGGTGCTGGACGTGCTGGACGTGGAGCCCGACGTCGCCGACCCGGGCGAGCAGGGGCGTGAGCTGCCGTCCGGACCGCTCGACATCCGCTTCGCCGGGGTGCGCTTCGCGTACCCGGGTGGTCCGCCGGTGCTGCACGACGTCAGCCTGGAGATCCCGGCGAAGAGCCGGGTGGCGGTGGTCGGGGAGACCGGCAGCGGCAAGACCACCTTCGCCAAGCTGCTCACCCGCCTGATGGACCCGACGGCCGGTGAGGTGCTGCTCTCCGGCGTGCCGCTGGAGCGGGTCCGGTTCGCCTCGCTGCGTTCGCGGGTGGTGATGGTGCCGCAGGACGGCTTCCTGTTCGACGCCACGGTGGCCGAGAACGTCCGCTTCGCCCGCCCGGAGTTGACCGACGAGCAGCTCGCGGCGGCCTTCACCGAGTTGGGGCTGGCGGACTGGCTGGACGGGCTCCCGTCGGGCCTGCACACCCCGGTGGGGGAGCGGGGCGAGGCGTTGAGCGTGGGGGAGCGGCAGTTGGTCGCGTTGGCCCGCGCGTACGTGGCCGACCCGGACCTGCTGGTGCTGGACGAGGCGACCAGCGCGGTCGACCCGGCCACGGAGGTGCGGCTGCAACGCACCCTGGACGCGGTGACCCGGGGGCGTACGACCCTCGCGATCGCGCACCGGCTCTCCACGGCGCAGTCCGCCGACGAGGTGATCGTGGTGGACCGGGGCCGGATCGTGCAGCGCGGTCCGCACGATGAGCTGGTCCGCGACCCGGAGTCGGTGTACGGCCTGCTCTACGCCTCCTGGCTGGAGCAGACCCGCTGAGCGGACCGAGTCGGCCCGTCCCGCGGACGCGCTGACTCGCCACCGCCGGCCGGAGCCCGTCGGCGCGCGGCCCGTCCCCCGGGACGGGCCGCGCGCGGTGGTCAGCGGGAGTAGAACTCCACCACCAGTTGCTCGTCGCAGATCACCGGCACCTCGTGCCGGGCGGGGTCGCGCAGCAGCGTGGTCCGCAGCTCGGCCAGCTCCACCGACAGGTACGGCTGGCCGGGTCCCTCGGTGGCGTTGGCGCCGGCGGCGGCGAGCTGGAACGGCACGGACGCGCGGCTGCGGTCGCGGACGGCGACCACCTGTCCCGGTCGCAGCCGGTACGACGGCCGGTCGACCTTGCGCCCGTCGACGGTGAAGTGGCCGTGCGCGACGAGCTGTCGGGCCTGGTAGATGCTGCGGGCCAGGCCGGCCCGGTGCACCACCGCGTCGAGCCGTCGTTCGAGGAGCGTCACCAGGCTCTCGCCGGTCTTGCCCGCGCCCCGGACGGCCTCGTCGAAGACGCGCCGCAGCTGGGTCTCGCTGACGTTGTACTGGTGGCGCAGGCGTTGCTTCTCCAGCAGCCGCACCTGGTAGTCCGAGGTCTTGCGGCGCTGCCGGCCGTGGACGCCGGGCGGGTAGGGGCGCCGCTCGACGTACCGCACGCACTTGCGGGTCAGCGGGATGCCGAGGGCGCGGGAGAGCCTGGCCTTTGGCCTGGGGTGGTTCACGCTGGACGTCTCCGATCCGGTGCTCTAGTCTCCGAGTTAGGTAAGGCTAACCTATTAAGGAGTCGTCCATGCGGCCCAGTCCGGCGGAGATCGTCCGTACCCTCGTCGCGGGCCGGCTGCCCGGGATCGCCCACGTCGCGCACCGGCCCGGCCCGCACCAGGTCCGGCACGTGACCGACCCGGACGGCCGGGTGCTGCTGCTGGTGCCGGTGGTCAGCGACCTCGCCGCCGCGCTGCGCCCCGCCGACGGCGAGTCCGAGGTCGCGCTGGTGCTGGACGTGCTCGACCTGCCGCCCGCCGCCGGCGCGCCGAGCCTCGGCCGGGCCTGGGTCTCCGGCTGGGCGGCCCGACTCGACGGGGCCGAGGAACGCGCCGCCGCGCTGGACTTCGCGGCCGTCGAGCCGGCCGGTGACCTGCTCGACGTCGGCACCCGGTTCCGGCTGCACCGCTTCGAGGTGGTCGAGGCCCGCTGGGAACGCGGCGACACCGTGCGCCGGGTCGACCCCGAGGCGTACGCCGAGGCGGAGCCCGACCCGCTGCACGCGGTCGAGGCCGAACTCCTGGCCGACCTCGCCGACCACCACGCTCCCGAGGTGGCCGGGTACCTGCGCCGCCAACTCGGCCTCGCCGACGGCGCCCCCGACACCGCGCCCCGGGTGGTCCGGATCGACCGGTACGGCCTGCTGGTCTCCCACGGCCGGCCCGGTGCCCGCGTCCGGCTGGAGTTCCCGCGCCCGCTGGGCTGCCATGCGGAGCTGACCCGGCTCCTGCACCCGCTGGTCTGCCGCCACGCCTCGCCCCGGCACGCCGACCACGCCTGACCGGAGGTCGCCCCGGCCGTGCGGTCAGCCGGCGGGGACGTCGGCCAGGTCGCCCGTGAGGTAGCGCTGCACGGTGGGGCCGATAGCCGCGACGAGGGTCTCCGGGGCGGCCGAGGCGACCGGCTCGAGCCGGACCACGTGCCGCAGCACGGCCAGCCCGATCAGCTGGCTGGCCACCAGCGAGCCGCGCAGCGGCCGCTCGGCCGGATCGACGTCGAGCTGGTCGAGGATCCGGCGCAGCACCTGGGTGACCAGGAACTCCCGCAGCAGCCGGGCGGTCCACTCGTTGCTCACCGCCGAGCGCAGCAGGGCCACGGCGGCGGTGCCGGCCGGGGAGTCCCAGACGCCGAGGAAGGCGCGTACCAGCCGCTCCCCGAGACCCGCGTGGTCGCCGGCGAGCACCCCCGGCAGCAACTCGCCCGGGTCGACCGGCGCGTGCACCGCGGCCAGGAAGAGCCGGTCCTTGCTGCCGAAGTAGTGGTGCACCAGCGCCGGGTCCACCTGCGCGGCGGCGGCCACGGCCCGGATCGAGGCCCCGTCGAAGCCCCGCTCGGCGAAGGCGGCGCGGGCCGCGTCGAGAATGGCCTGCCGGGTGTCCAGGTTGCCGGGTCGTCGTCCGGTCCGCCGCGCCATCGCCCGCCCTTCGCTCCGTCCTCCTGCTCGTCGCCGCCCGCCAGCCGGGACGGCTTCTCAGCCGCTGCGCCGCCGGAGGGTGGCCGCGGCGAGCACCAGTGCCAGCGCCGCCGCGCCCGCGACCACCGCCACGTCCCGCCACATCGTGCCGGTCGGCTCGGCGTGGGCGCCGACCTCCTGGAGCGCCTCGACGGCGTACGACAGCGGCAGCACGTCGCTGACCGCCTGCAACCAGCCGGCCATCTCGCCCCGGGGTACGAAGAGCCCGCAGAGCAGCAACTGGGGCACCACCACGACCGGCATGAACTGCACGGCCTGGAACTCGGTGCGGGCGAAGGCGCTGCAGAACAGCCCGAGCGCGACGGCGAGCACGGCGTTCAGCGCGGCGATCATGACCACCAGCGCGCTGTGCCCGGCCGTCTGAAGGCCGAAGACCCCGTACGCGACCACGGACGCGACGACCGCCTGGACCACCGCGGCGAGCCCGAACGCGAGGCCGTAGCCGAAGAGCAGGTCGAGCTTGCCCAGCGGGGTGGTGAGCAGCCGCTCCAGCGTGCCCGTGGTGCGCTCGCGCAGCATCGCGATGCTGGTCACCAGGAACATGATCACGAAGGGGAAGAAGCCGAGCATCACCAGGGCGACCCGGTCGAACGTCGACGGCTGCCCCGGCGGGGCGGGCTGGTCGACGTACATGGAGTGGACCAGGGTGAGCAGCGCCGACGGGACCACCACCAGCAGGGCCACGGTACGCCGGTCGTGCCGCAGCTGGCGCAGGATGCGGCCGGTGGTGGCGGCCAGGATGCGGGGGTTCACGACGCCTCCCGTCCGGCGGCGCCCGCCCTGATCAGCCGCAGGAACGCCTCGTCCAGGTCGTCGGTGCCGGCGGCGGCGCGGACCGCGTCGGGCGTGTCGTCGGCGATCAGCCGCCCCTCGCGGATCAGCAGCAGCCGGTCGCAGCGGGCCGCCTCGTCCATGACGTGGCTGGAGACCAGCAGGGTGGTGCCGGCGGCGGCCATGGCGTGGAACCGGGCCCACAGCTCGGCGCGCAGGACCGGGTCCTGGCCGACGGTGGGCTCGTCGAGGACGAGCAGTTCCGGCTCCCCGACCAGGGCGCAGGCCAACGACGCCCGGCTGCGCTGCCCGCCGGAGAGGGCGCCGACGAGTTGGCCGGCGGCCGGCCCGAGCCCCACCTCGGCGACCGCCCGGTCGGCCTCGGCCCGGCTCCGGCCGTGCAGGGCGGCGAAGTAACGCGCGTTCTCCCGCACGGTCAGGTCGGCGTAGACGCTGGGCGCCTGGGTGACGTAGCCGACGCGGCGGCGCAGCTCGGCCGAACCGGCGGGGCGCCCCAGCACGGTCACCGAGCCGGCGCCGACCACCTGTACGCCGACCACCGCCCGCAGCAGCGTGGTCTTGCCACTGCCGCTCGGGCCGAGCAGCCCGGTGACCACACCGCGGGGCACGGCCGCGCTGATGCCGTGCAGCACCCGCCGGCCGCCCCGCTCGACGACCAGGTCCCGGACCGCGATCGCCTCGTCCACCGGCGCCTCCCCGGAGAAATTCATCACGCGTTGAACTCGACGCTAGTGGAGCTTCCCGCCCGGATGCAACGGTTGACTTCGCGCGGCCTCGTCACCTGGTCGGATGCGACCGGGCCGGCCGGGGGCGCGACTCCGCCAGGCAGGGGAGGGCCGATGATCCGGGTCGACACGGGAACCCCGAGGCGGCCGGGAGATCGGCCGGGCATTAGCCTTCGGACCGGACACCGGGTCCGCCAACGGGCATCCCGCGCGGCACCGGGCATTGCGCCCCGAACGGACGTACGGCACGATGGCGCCGTGGGTCACGCTGCGTCACCGGACGAGAGGTTCCTCGGCGAATGGGCCGCCCGGCTGCGGGCCGGTGCCGAGCAGCCCGTGGTCGGCATCATGCTGCGCGGCAGCCATGCCCGGCGGGCCGCCACCGCGCACAGCGACGTCGACATGGACGTGCTGCTCGCCGGCGCCCCGTACGCCGCCCGCCAGGCGTACCTGGCCGAGCACGCGGGCCGGCTGACCCACGTCTCGGTGGCCGCCCGCGACGTCCGCTCCTGGCTGACCCGACTCGGCGAGCCCGCCGACTGGGCGTTCGGGCTGCCCGTGACGGCGCCGGCCCGGCTGCTCTGGGCGGATCCGCACTGGCGGCCCCGGATCGACCTGCCGGTGCTCTGCCAACCCGCCGGCGAGCCGCAACTGGAGGAGCTGATCGCGGCGCTCGGCAAGGTGGCCGGCGCGCGCGACGCCGACGACCACCTCGGCGTCCGGCTGGCCGCCGCCGACCTGGCCCGGCACTGTCCGTCCGTGCTGCGGCTGGCCAACCCCACGGTCCGGGTGGCGTCCCGGCGGGGGGCCTTCGCCGCCGCCCTCGACCTGCCGGTGGCGCCCCCGAACTACCGGGAGGACCTGCTGCTCTGCCTCGGGCTGCGGCCCGGCTCCGTCGGCCAGCTCTGCGCCGCCGCGGCCCGCCTGGTCGCCGGTGTCCTGCCGCTGATCCGCCCGTACGCCGCCGAGGTCGCGCAGGCCGCCGGCGCGGACCTGGCCGACGCCCTGGTCGACGGTCGGCTGGACCGCTACGTCGACCAGTTGACCCGGCCCGCCCACCGGCCGCCGCGGCCCCGGCGGGAGCCGTCGCCCGTGCCCGCCCCGCGTGCGGGACAATGGGTCACTGTGCCCGTACCTGACGCGCCCGTGACCGGCGCCCACCCCAGTCCGCAGGAGCCCGCGGCCGACGGTCCCGTCCGTCCCTCCCGGCTCGATCCGGCCATCGCCGGCCGGCTGCGCCGCACCCCCGACGGCCTGGTGGCCGCCGTGGTCCGCCAGCACGACTCCGGCGAGGTGCTGATGGTCGCCTGGATGGACGACGAGGCGCTGCACCGCACCCTGACCACCGGCCGGGCCACCTACTGGTCGCGCAGCCGCCGCGAGTACTGGGTCAAGGGCGCGACCTCCGGGCACCACCAGTACGTCCGCGCGGTCGCGCTGGACTGCGACGGCGACGCGCTGCTGGTCGACGTGGAACAGGTCGGCGCGGCCTGCCACACGGGGCACCGCACCTGCTTCTTCACCGAGCTGCCGGTCGGCGGGGAAGCGGCGGGGGCCCGATGAGCGCGCAGAGCGCGGCGCTGTCCGGCCCCGCCGCCGCGAACGGCGGGAGGTCCCGCACCGACGGCACGGTCAGCCCCGACCTGGCCACCTTCACCGAACTGGCCAGCCGCTGGCGGGTCGTCCCGGTCACCCGGCGACTGCTCGCCGACGCGGAGACCCCGGTCGGTGTCTACCGCAAGCTCGCCGGTGGCCCGGGGACGTTCCTGCTGGAGTCCGCCGAGCAGGGCGTCGGCTCGGCCGGCCTGGCCTGGTCGCGGTATTCGTTCATCGGCGTACGCAGCAGCGCCACGCTGACCGAGCGGGACGGCGCCGCGGTCTGGACGGGTCAGCCGCCGGCCGGCCTGCCCACCTCCGGGGATCCGGTCCGGGTGCTGCGCGAGACCGTGCAGGCGCTCGCCGGCCCGGCGTGGGACGCGGCCAGCGGCATGCCACCGCTGACCGGGGGCATGGTCGGCTACCTGGGCTACGACCTGATCCGGCGGTTCGAGCGGCTGCCCGAGCTGACCGAGGACGACCTGGGCGTGCCCGAGCTGGGCATGATGCTCGCCGCCGACCTGGTGGTGCTGGACCACCACGAGGGCTCGGCGACCCTCGTCGCCAACGCGATCCTGCCGCCGCTGACCGAGCCGGACCGGGACGCCCTGTTCTCGGCCGCGTACCACCACGCGGTCGGCCGGCTCGACGCGATGACCACGGCGCTGTCCCGGCCGATCCCGCCGATGGTGTCGACCGTCGAGCGTCCCCCGGCGGGCGAGGTGCGCAGCCGTACGCCCGAGGGCGGCTATCCGAAGGCCGTCGAGGCGGCCAAGGAGGCGATCCGGGCCGGCGAGTGCTTCCAGATCGTGCTCGCCCAGCGGTTCGAGCGGGAGACGCACGCCGACCCCCTGGACGTCTACCGCGTGCTGCGTACGACGAACCCGAGCCCGTACATGTACCTGCTGCGCTTCGACGGCTTCGACATCGTCGGGTCCTCGCCGGAGGCGCACCTGAAGGTGACCACCGACGCCGACGGGCGGCGGCGGGCGCTGCTGCACCCGATCGCCGGCACCCGCCCGCGCGGCGGCACCCCCACCTCCGACGCCCGGCTCGCCGCGGAACTGCTCGCCGACCCCAAGGAGCGGGCCGAGCACGTGATGCTGGTCGACCTGGGCCGCAACGACCTGGGCCGGGTGTGCCGCCCGGGCACCGTGGAGGTGCCGGAGTTCGCCACCATCGAGCGCTACAGCCACGTCATGCACATCGTCTCGACCGTCGTCGGCACGCTGCGTGAGGATCGCACGGCCTTCGACGCGCTGGCCGCGACCTTCCCCGCCGGCACCCTCTCCGGCGCGCCCAAGGTGCGGGCGATGGAGATCATCGAGGAGCTGGAACCGGTCCGGCGCGGCCTCTACGGCGGCACGGTGGGCTACTTCGGCTTCGGCGGCGACCTGGACATGGCGATCGCCATCCGCACCGCGCTGATGCGCGACGGCAGGGCGTACGTGCAGGCCGGGGCGGGGGTGGTGGCCGACTCGGACCCTGCCGCCGAGGACGAGGAGACCCGGAACAAGGCCGCCGCGGTGCTCGCCGCCATCGCCGCCGCCGAGACCCTCCGGCCCGCCCGATGACGGCCGCCGAGTCGCGTGGTCAGGAACCGGGGACGGTCCCGGCGACCGACGCGGGGGAGGGCGCGCGGTCCGGCGCGGCCCGGCGCGAGCTGACGTACGCCGTGCTGCTCTGCGTGGCCGGCGCGGGCCTGGCGCTGTGGGCGTCGACCCGCACCTGGGCGGTCGAGTTGACCGCCCGGCCCACTCCGCTGCCGCCGGTACGCGACGCCCGCACGGGCGCCGGCCTGCTGCCCTGGCTGCCGGCGTTGGCGCTGGTCGGGCTGGCCGGCGGCGGCGCCGTGCTCGCCACCCGGGGCCGGGTGCGGCGGCTGCTGGGCGGGCTGCTGTGCGGGCTCGGCGCGGCGGTGGCCGCCGGCGGCGGCTACGGCCTGGTCGCGGCGTTCGACGGTGAGGTCAGCCGGCACTGGCCGGCGCTCTGCCTGCTCGGTGGGGTGCTCGCCACGGCGGGCGGGCTGCTGACGGCGTTGCGGGGCCGACACTGGCCGGAGATGGGTGCCCGCTACGAGCGGCGGGCCGCGGGCGACGGGGCGCCGGCCGCCCGGGGGGAGGACGGCCAGGTCACCGGCCGGCACACCACCCAGGCGTGGGACGCGCTGGACCGGGGCGAGGACCCGACGGTCAACTGACCGGCTGGCGCTCGCGGGCGGCGGCCCGGGCCGCCGCCAGCTCCGCCACCAGGCGGTCGAGGTCGGCCCGCTGCTCGGCCCGGGCCCGGTCGGCGCAGACCGCCTCCCAGGCGTTGCCTCGCGCGGTGCGCATCCGTGCCTCGCCCACCACCGCGCGTTCCAGGGTGTGCACCACGCCGACGGCGAGCGACGCGACGGTGCGCGAGATGGTCGTCAGTCCGATGGTCTGGTGTGGCTCGACAGTGCTCATGATCACTCGCAGAAGATCGTTGGTGCCGGTCGGGCAGGCGCGTCATCGAGTCTGCCCGAGGACGATGCTGGCTGGCTCACGTTTCGCCGTGGTGACCGACACGTCAACTCTGCTTGCGGGGCCGCCACCAGGGAAAGGGCCGTTCGGCCTTGAGGTAGGTCACAGCGGGGGGCGGGCGTCGGCGGCCGGCACCGAACGGGCGGCCGGCCGCGCCACCGGATAGGATCACGTCGATGACCTGGGTGGCGGAGGTGGGGTGGTCGGACGGTGGTCGTCGATGGGCGCGGTCGCCCAGCGTGACATCCCGTTCACCGGAGGTCGGCCATTATGCCCCAGCCCATCTCGTGAGGCACGCCATACCCCCGGCGCCTGTCGCCAGGTGGCGCCCCCTAGCATCGGCCCATGACACCCGGAGAGGGGAGTCCGTTGGTGACTGCTGAGCATGCGCACGCGGAGGGGGACGAGGCCGGTCCGGCGGCGTCCGTAGGCGTACTCGACGAGATCCTGGCCGGCGTACGTGAGGACGTCGCCCGGCGACAGGAGCAGGTTCCGCTGGAGCGGATCCGCGAACTGGCCGCCGCCGCGCCGCCACCGCTGGACGCGTACGCGGCCCTGCGCAAGCCGGGCGTCGCGGTGATCGCCGAGGTGAAGCGTTCGTCGCCGTCCAAGGGGCGGTTGGCCGAGATCGCCGACCCGGCCGACCTGGCCGGCGACTACGCCGCCGGCGGCGCGCGGGCGATCAGCGTGCTGACCGAGGGGCGCTGGTTCGGCGGCTCGCTCGACGACCTGGCCGCCGTCCGCGCCGCCGTCAACATCCCGGTGCTGCGCAAGGACTTCGTGGTCTCCAGCTACCAGGTGCACGAGGCCCGCGCGCACGGCGCCGACCTGGTGCTGCTGATCGTCGCCGCCCTGGAGCAGAACGCCCTCGTCGGCCTGCTGGAGCGGATCGAGTCGCTGGGCATGACCGCGCTGGTCGAGGTCCACGACGAGGAGGAGGCCGACCGCGCCCTGGAGGCCGGCGCCCAGGTGATCGGGGTCAACGCCCGCAACCTGCGTACCCTTGAGGTCGACCGCTCGGTGTTCGAGCGGATCGCGCCCGGCCTGCCCAGCAGCATCGTCAAGATCGCCGAGTCGGGGGTACGCGGCCCGCACGACCTCATCCGGTACGCCTCGGCGGGCGCCGACGCGGTCCTGGTCGGCGAGGGCCTGGTCACCCAGAAGAGCCCCCGCGAGGCGGTGGCCGAGCTGGTCAACGCCGGCAACCACCCGGCCACGCCCCGCCCGGTGCGCTGATCCCGCGCCGGTTCGTCAGCACCGAGAGGACGACCCCATGAGCGAGCGCAGCGAGCGAATCATCAGGTTCTGTGCGGGTGGTGCCTCATGGTGGCACGGAGCGGAGCGGAGTGCCGGCATGAGCGAGCGCAGCGAGCGAATCATCAAGCTCAGTGCGGTGTTGTCTCATGTCGGCACGGAGCGAAGCGGAGTGCGGGCATGAGCGCCGACGCGCTGGCCGCCCCGGCCGGTCCGCTGCCCGACCCGGCCGGCCACTTCGGCCGGTTCGGCGGCCGGTTCGTACCGGAAGCGCTGGTCGCCGCGCTGGACGAGCTGGACGCCGCGCACCGCACGGCGATGGCCGACGAGTCGTTCCGGGCCGAGTTCGCCGCCCTGCTGCGCGACTACGCCGGCACCCCCTCGCTGCTCTACGCGGCCGAGCGGTTCTCCGCCAAGGTGGGCGCGCGGGTGCTGCTCAAACGGGAGGACCTCAACCACACCGGGGCGCACAAGGTGCGCAACGTGCTCGGGCAGGCCCTGCTGACCAGGCGGATGGGCAAGCGTCGGGTGATCGCGGAGACCGGCGCCGGCCAGCACGGCGTCGCCACCGCCACCGCCGCGGCCCTGTTCGACCTCGACTGCGTGGTCTACATGGGCGAGGTCGACACCGAGCGGCAGGCGCTCAACGTGGCCCGGATGCGGATGCTCGGCGCCACCGTCGTCCCCGTCGCCAACGGCTCGCGCACCCTCAAGGACGCGATGAACGAGGCGATGCGCGACTGGGTCGCCAACGTCGACGACACCCACTACCTGATCGGCACCGCCGCCGGGCCGCACCCCTTCCCGGCGATGGTCCGCGACTTCGTCCGGGGCATCGGCGACGAGGCGCGCCAGCAGTGCCTCGACCTGACCGGCGGGCTGCCGGACGCCGTCACCGCCTGTGTCGGCGGCGGCTCCAACGCGCTGGGCATCTTCCACGCCTTCGTCGGCGACCCTGACGTGCGGCTCTACGGCTTCGAGGCCGGCGGCGACGGGGTGGAGACCGGCCGGCACGCGGCCAGCATCACCGGCGGCTCCGCCGGGGTGCTGCACGGCACCCGCACGTACGTCCTCCAGGACGACGACGGGCAGACCTGCGAGTCGCACTCGATCTCCGCCGGGCTGGACTACCCGGGCGTCGGGCCGGAACACGCCTGGCTGCACGACAGTGGTCGCGCGACCTACCTGCCGGTCAACGACGACGAGGCGATGGCCGCGTTCGAGCTGCTCTGCCGGACCGAGGGCGTCATCCCGGCGATCGAGAGCGCGCACGCGCTCGCCGGCACCCTCAAGATCGCCCCGAAGCTCGCCGCCGAGCTGGGCCGGGAACCGACGATCGTCGTCAACCTCTCCGGCCGGGGCGACAAGGACGTGCACACCGCCGGCGAGTACTTCGGCATCCTCGACAAGGAGCAGTGAGAACGTGAGCCGGATCGGGGTGGCCTTCGACAAGGCCCGCGCCGACGGTCGGGCCGTGCTGGTCGGCTGCATGCCGGCCGGGTTCCCGACCGTCGAGGGCAGCATCGCCGCGATGACCGCGATGGTCGAGGCCGGCGTCGACGTCATCGAGGTGGAGATCCCGTACTCCGACCCGGTGATGGACGGCCCGGTGATCCAGAAGGCCAGCGGCATCGCCCTGGCCGGCGGCGTACGCACCAGGGACACGCTGCGCGTCATCGAGGCGGTCGCGGCCGCCGGCGCGCCCGTGGTCACCATGACCTACTGGAACCCGGTGGAGCGGTACGGCGTCGACGCCTTCGCCCGGGACCTCGCCTCGGCCGGGGGCACCGGCCTGGTCACCCCGGACCTGATCCCCGAGGAGGCCGGCGAGTGGCTCGCCGCCTCGGACGCGTACGGGCTGGACCGCACCTTCCTGGTCTCGCCGTCCTCGACCGACGCGCGGCTGGCGATGACCGTCGAGCACTGCCGGGGCTTCGTCTACGCCACGGCGATCATGGGTGTCACCGGCGCCCGCGCCCGCACCTCCGACGCCGCCCCGGTCCTGGTCTCCCGGGTGCGGGAGGTCACCGACCTGCCGGTCGGCGTCGGGCTGGGCGTCGGCACGGGCGCACAGGCCGGCACCGTGGCCGCGTACGCCGACGGCGTCATCGTCGGCAGCGCCCTGATCCGCTGCCTGCTCGACGCGCCGGACGAGGCGTCCGGACTGGCCGCCCTCCGCGCGCTGAGCACGGAACTCGCCGAAGGCGTCCGCACCCCCACCCCCTGACCCACCCGCGTGCTGCCTTGCTTCGTCGCCCTTCCCTCGCTCCGCCGCGCGCCCTGCCGCCCCTGCTCTGCCGCCCCTGCTCTGCCGCCCGGCTTCGCTGCCCCGCGATCTTGCACTTTGTGCCCTCGAAATGTGGCTGATGCCCTCTTTGTCGGGGCAGAAACTGCAAGATCGCCGGGTGGGGTCGGCAGGGGCGGGTCGGCTGGGCCTGGCTGAGCCCAGCCCAGCCAGGCTGGGCAGGCTGGCCAGGCTGGGTCGAGCCGAGCTGGGTCGAGCCGAGCTGGGCTGAGCCCGAACCGAGCCGAGCTGGGCTGAGCCCGAACCGAGCCGAGCTGGGCTGAGCCCGAGCCGAACCGAGCCGAGCTGGGCTGGGCTGAGTCGAGATGGGGGCGGCCGAGGCGGTTTGGGTCAGGTGGGCCTGGTGGGGTGGGTCAGGGGTGGGTTGGCTGGTGGGTGGGTGGGGTGGTGCGCTGGCCCGGGGGGTGGCCCGTCGGTGGCGTGGTCGTGTCCGGGACGGCGTCACGCAGGACGCCGGAGTGGCCCGCCAGCGCGTCGGTGAGTGCCGACCGGGTGGTCGGGGTGAGCGCGTCGGGCAGCGCCCCGGGATCGTGCCAGGACACTCGGCATCCGCCCACCGGGTCGCCCGCCGGCCCCGGCCCCCGCGTGCGGGCCCGGAAGACGTGGACCAGGACGTCGGGCAACGGTCCGGCGCGACCGGCCGGCAGTGCCGGCGCGGCGCTACCGGTCGGCAACGCTGGTCCGGCACGACCGGCCGGCAACGCTGGTTCGGCGCGACCAACCAACAAGGCGGGGCCGGCCGGCGACCGGCCGCACAGCAGGGCGAGATGGTAGAGACCGACCAGGTCGACGATCTCGACCTCCCACCCGGTCTCGGCCCGGATGTCGCGCAGGACGGCGTGTACGGGGCTCTCCGCCGGGCGCAGCCGCCCGCCGGGTAGGGCGTAGCGCCGTTCGCCGCGGCCCTGCCGGCACAGCAGCACCCGGCCGGCGTCGTCGGTGACGACCGCGGCGACCGCCCAGGTGAGCGCGCTCATGGACAAACAGCGTACGGCGGCGCAAACCAGAAGTCACCGGGACCGGCGGACGCGGACCGGGGTGCCGCCGGAGGGGGCCACGGCGGTAGCGTGTGCATCCGTGACTCTCGCCTCGCTGACCCCCCAGGCGGCCCTGCCCAGCCCAAGCACCGCCGTCTGGCAGCTCGGACCAGTGCCGATCCGGGCGTACGCGCTGTGCATCATCATCGGCATCGTGGTGGCCTGCTGGGTCACCGAGCGGCGGCTGCGTCAGCGCGGTGTCGCCCCCGGCGCGGTTCTCGACATCGCGGTCTGGGCGGTGCCGGCCGGCATCATCGGCGCCCGCATCTACCACGTGGTCACCTCGCCCGAGAAGTATTTCGGCACCGGCGGAGACCCGCTGAAGGCGCTCGCCATCTGGGAGGGCGGTCTCGGCATCTGGGGCGCGGTGGCCGGCGGAGCCGTCGGCGCGTGGTTCGCGGCACGGCAGCTCGGCATCCCGTTCGCGGTGGTCGCCGACGCGCTGGCCCCCGGCCTGCCGCTGGCGCAGGCGATCGGCCGGCTCGGCAACTGGTTCAACAACGAGCTCTACGGCGGCCGGACCAGCCTGCCCTGGGGGCTGGAGATCCACCGGATGGACCCGGACAATCCGGGTCACGCGCTGCGCGACGACGCCGGCCAGCCGATCCTCGAACCGGGCCTCTACCACCCGACGTTCGCCTACGAGCTGCTGTGGAACCTCGGCGTGGCCGCGCTGGTGTTCGCCCTCGACCGTAAGCTGCGCCTCGGCCGGGGACGGGCGTTCGCGCTCTACGTGATGGGCTACACGGCCGGGCGGTTCTGGATCGAGCTGATGCGTACCGACGAGGCGAACACCATTCTCGGCGTACGCCTGAACGTCTGGACCGCCGGCCTGGTCTTCCTCGGCGCCCTGGCCTACTTCGTGCGGGTACGCGGGCCCCGGGAGTACCTCGTCCCGGTCGGCGCCGCCGCGACGCCGGAGACGGCCGTCGACTCCGACGTGTCGCAGGTGGACCTGTCCGCGCGGGAGGCCGGTTCCCGGCCGGCCGCACCGGAGGGCTACCGAGTGGTGAGCGAGGAGCAGTACCGGCACTGGCGGGAGACCGGCGAGACGCCGGCCGAGGAGACCACGTCCGGCGGGGCCGACGCGCCGTCGGACGGACCGGCCGGGGCGGACGCCACCACCGCGCCCGCCGGTGACGGTGCCGGACCGGCCGGGGCGGACGTCACCACCGCGCCCGCCGGTGACGGTGCCGGGCCCGCCGGGTCGGACGCCGCCGGGGAGACCACGGAGGGCCGGGCCGGGGCCACGGGCACCCGGCCCGTCGACCGCGACAGCTGAGGAGCACCCCCATGCGCAGCGCGGTCGTGGTCGGCGCCGGGATCGGCGGCCTCGCGGTCGCCGGCGCGCTGGCCCGCTCCGGCTGGCGGGTCACCCTGCTGGAGCGGGCCGACCGGGTCCGCCCCGAGCCGACCGCCATGGTGCTCTGGCCCAACGGCGTACGCGCGCTGCGCGCCCTGGGCCTCGGCGCCGGCCTGGAGGCGATCGCCACGCCGCTGCCCGACGGCGGGGTACGCCGCCCGGACGGGCACTGGTTGGTGCAGCCCCGCCCGACGCCGGCGGACCGGATGCCGGTGGTGGTGCACCGGGAGGACCTGCACGACGCGCTGATCGCCGGCCTGGGCGACGAGGTCGAGCTGCGTACGGGGGTGACCGTGCGGACGGTCCGCGCCGCGTCCGGGGAGCGCCCCTCGGTCGGCGACGGCCGGGACACGATCGAGGCGGACCTGGTCGTGGCCGCCGACGGCACCGACAGCGAGATCCGCCGGCAGCTCGCCCCGGAGGCCGGCGTGGTCAGCTCGGGCTGCGCCGCCTGGCGGGCGGTGATCCCCTGGTACCGGGCCCCGAAGCTGCCCGCCGACAGGCCTGTCGGCGGCGAGGTGCTCGGTGCCGGCTACCGCTTCGTGTCCGCCTCGCTCGGCGAGCGCGGCTCCTCCGGCGCCTCCAGCCGGGGCGGCATCTACTGGGTGGCCACCGCCGTCGGCGCGCCCCGCCCGGAATCGCCGGAGACCCAGCTCGCCCTGCTCCGTCGCTGGTACGCCGGCTGGCCCGCCCCTATCGCCGACCTGCTCGACGCCACCGACCCGCCGGACCTGGTGCAGCAGGAGATCCGCGAACTGCGGCCGTTGCCGAAGTCGTACGGCTTCCCGGCCGGCCCGGGCGGGGTGGTGCTGCTCGGCGACGCCGCGCACGCCATGCCGCCACACCTCGGCCAGGGCGCCTGCCTCGCCTTCGAGGACGCGGCCACCCTGGCCTCGCTGCTGCGGGAGTCCCGGCTGCCCGACGCGGTCGTCGCGTACGACCGGGCGCGTCGGCCCCGGGCCGCGACGGTGGTCCGGCAGACCCGCCGGATGTCGGCGGTGTTGAAGGCCCGGGGCCCGTTGGCGCTGCGCGCCCGCGACGCCGCCCTCGGCGCGCTCAGCCCCCGGCTGCTCTCGACGGCTGCCACCACGGCCGCCCAGTGGCGTCCCCCGGCCTGATGCCCGGAGGATGCTGCGGCAGCCGCGCGGTCAGGGGGTGACCGGGGCGGGTTCGGCGATGCAGGCGGTGCCCACGCGGCGGAAGCCGACCCGCAGGTAGACCCGGGCGATGTCCTCGCTGCCCGCCGAGAGGAAGACCAGGTCGGTGCCGGCGGCCAGCAGCTCGCGGGCCAGTGTGGCGGTGACGGCCGCGCCCAGGCCGTGGCGGCGGGCGGCCGGAAGGGTCGCCACCCCGGCGATCTCGGCCACGTCGCCGACCCGCATCGCCATCCCGCTGGCCAGCGCGCCCTCGGTGGGCGTCCCCGCCAGCACCGACAGCCGCCGGCCGTCGGCGACGCGGGCCCGCTCCTCGTCCACCGCGTCCTCGTCCAGCTCGGCCACCGCGGCGTCCCGCTGCGCGGGCCCGGCCTCGCCGGGTTCGGTGCCGGCCGCGGAGAACCCGACGGCGGCGACCGCCCGCCGCGTCGCCACGTCCGCCGCGAAGCCGGGATCCGCCGTGTCGAGCACCCACAGCGGTACGTCCGTGAGGGTGCCCGGGTCGGGCAGGGCAGCCGGGTCGAGCACCATCAGTGGCGCCTCCAGCACCGACAGCCCCGCCGAGCGGGCCACCGCCAGCAGGCCGGGGGTGGTCTCGTGGACCCACTCGAAGGCCTCGGGCAGGCCGAGCTCGCGCTGCCGCTCGCGTACCGCCGCGACGTCGGCCAGTGACGGCGGCTCGGTGGCGTCGATCCGGGGCCGGGCGTAGTACGGCCAACCGGCGCCGTCGCGGACGAACAGCACCAGGGCGCCGTGCTCCTCCGCCCGGGCCCCGTCGCGGGGCACCGCGTCGTAGAAAAGCTCCAACCGGTCGAACAGGTCCTTGTTCGGGTGATCCACCGCGCGAGACTACACGTCCCAGAGTCTGGAAGGTGTGATCAATCTGCCCTGGCCTTGCGCTCGGGACCCTAACGTAGACTCAATAGACCTTTGAGGGCCGACGTCGTCCCGATCGAGATCCACCCTGAGTGACGACAGGAGGCCCGGTGGCCTTTCCGTACCCTCAAAACAGCCCGCAGCAGGCCCCGCACCTCGGCCCGGGAGCGCCCGCGGCCGGGCTCTACGACCCCGCGCAGGAGCACGACGCCTGCGGTGTGGCCTTCGTGGCGGACCTGCACGGACGGCGCTCGCACACGGTCGTGGTCAACGGCCTCGACGCGCTCTGCCGGCTGGACCACCGGGGCGCCCGGGGCGCGGAACCGAACACCGGCGACGGCGCGGGCATCATGATCCAGATTCCGGACGCGTTCCTGCGCGCCGTGGTGGACTTCCCGCTGCCGCCGGCCGGCGAGTACGCCACCGGCCTGGCCTTCCTGCCCGACGACGACGCGGCCGAGGCGCAGGCCCGCCGCGTGGTGGAGAAGTACGCGCTGGTCGAAGGAGCCGACGTGCTCGGCTGGCGGGACGTGCCGGTCGACCCGAGTGGACTCGGCGAGACCGCCCTCGCGGCGCTGCCCCGGGTCCGGCAGCTCTTCCTCGCCGCGCACCGGCTCACCGACTCGCCGGCCGGGCCGGCCGGGTCGCGGCTGGGCGGCGTCGAGTTGGAGCGGGTGGCGTTCTGCGTACGCAAGCAGGCCGAGCGGGAGAGCGCCGAGCGGGGCGTGCCGGCCTACTTCCCGTCGCTGTCCGCGCGGACCATGGTCTTCAAGGGCATGCTCACCCCCGACCAGCTCCCGGTGTTCTTCCCAGAGCTGACCGACGAGCGGGTGCACAGCGCGATCGCGCTGGTGCACTCCCGGTTCTCCACCAACACGTTCCCGTCCTGGCCGCTGGCGCACCCGTACCGGCTGATCGCGCACAACGGCGAGATCAACACGATCCGGGGCAACCGCAACTGGATGCAGGCCCGCGAGGCACTGCTCCGGACCCCGCACCTCCCCGGCAACATCCGTCGGGTCTTCCCGGTCTGCACCCCGGCCGCCTCCGACTCGGCGAACTTCGACGAGGTCCTCGAACTGCTGCACCTGGCCGGGCGGAGCCTGCCGCACGCGGTGCTGATGATGATCCCCGAGGCGTGGGAGAACGACCCGGACATGGGCGCCGACAAGCGCGCCTTCTACCGCTTCCACGCGAGCCTGATGGAGCCGTGGGACGGGCCGGCCTCGGTCGCCTTCACCGACGGCGAGGTCGTCGGCGCCGTGCTGGACCGCAACGGGCTGCGCCCGGGACGCTGGTGGCGTACGCACGACGGGCTCGTGGTGCTCGGCAGCGAGGCGGGCGTGCTCGACCTCGACCCGGCCCGGGTGGTCGCCAAGGGCCGCCTCCAGCCGGGGAAGATGTTCCTGGTCGACACCGTCGCCGGCCGGATCGTGCACGACGAGGAGATCAAGGCGGAGCTGGCGGCGGAGCAGCCGTACGCCGACTGGCTGCACGCCGGCCTGATCGAGCTGACCGAGCTGCCCCCGCGCGAGCACATCGTCTACACCCACGACTCGGTACGCCGCCGCCAGCAGGCCTTCGGCTACACCGAGGAGGAGCTGAAGATCCTGCTCGCGCCGATGGCGCGCACCGGCGCCGAGCCGCTCGGCTCGATGGGCACCGACACCCCGATCGCCCCGCTCTCCACCCGGCCCCGGCTGCTCTACGACTACTTCCACCAGCTCTTCGCCCAGGTCACGAACCCGCCGCTGGACGCCATCCGCGAGGAGTTGGTGACCAGCCTGGCGTCGACCATCGGGCCGGAGGGCAACCTGCTCGACCCGGGCCCGGCGAGCTGCCGGCAGATCGTGCTGCCGTACCCGGTGATCGACAACGACGAGCTGGCGAAGATCCTCTCCATCGACGAGGACGGCAACCTGCCCGGCTTCAAGGCGGTGCGGGTCTCCGGGCTCTACCGGATCCGGGAGGGCGGCGCCGGGATCAAGGCCCGGCTGACGGAGATCTGCCGGCACGTCTCCGAGGCCATCGAGGACGGCGTACGCATCCTGGTGCTGTCGGACCGGGACTCCAACGCCGACCTCGCCCCGATCCCGTCGCTGCTGCTCACCGCCGCCGTGCACCAGCACCTGGTGCGCGAGCAGACCCGCACCCAGGTGGCGCTGGTCGTCGAGTCGGGCGACTGCCGCGAGGTGCACCACGCGGCGGTGCTGGTCGGCTACGGCGCGGCGGCGGTCAACCCGTACCTGGCGTTCGAGTCGGTGGAGGACATGATCTCCACCGGAGCGCTGTCCGGGGTGGAGCCGGCCACGGCGGTACGCAACTACGTCAGGGGCCTCGGCAAGGGCGTCCTGAAGATCATGTCGAAGATGGGCATCTCGACGGTGTCGTCGTACTGCGGGGCGCAGGTCTTCGAGGCCGTCGGGCTGGACGCCCGGCTGGTCCACCGCTACTTCCGGGGCACCCCGAGCAAGATCGGCGGGATCGGGCTGGACGGCATCCACGCCGAGGTCGCCGCCCGGCACGCCGTGGCCTGGCCGCCGCCCGGAACCGAGCCCACCGGCCGGCTCGAGGTGGGCGGCGAGTACCAGTGGCGCCGCGAGGGCGAGCTGCACCTGTTCAACCCGGAGACGGTCTTCCTGCTCCAGCACGCCACCCGCAGCCGCCAGTACGACGTCTTCCGCCGGTACACGGCCAAGGTCGACGAGCTGGCCGCCCGGGCGGGCTCGCTGCGCGGGCTGTTCACCCTGCGCACCGGCGTCCGGCCCCCGGTGCCGATCGAGGAGGTCGAGCCGGCCACCGAGATCGTCAAGCGGTTCGCCACCGGCGCCATGTCGTACGGGTCGATCTCGGCGGAGGCGCACGAGACCCTGGCGATCGCGATGAACCGGCTCGGCGGCAAGTCCAACACCGGCGAGGGCGGCGAGGACGTCGAGCGGCTGCACGACCCGGCCCGCCGTTCCGCCGTGAAGCAGATCGCCAGCGGCCGGTTCGGGGTGACCAGCGAATACCTGGTCAACGCCGACGACCTCCAGATCAAGATGGCGCAGGGGGCCAAGCCCGGCGAGGGCGGGCAGCTGCCCGGCAACAAGGTCTGGCCGTGGATCGCCCGTACCCGGCACGCCACCCCCGGCGTCGGCCTGATCTCTCCGCCGCCGCACCACGACATCTACTCCATCGAGGACCTCGCACAGCTCGTGCACGACCTGAAGTGCGTCAACCCGTCGGCACGGGTGCACGTCAAGCTGGTCAGCGAGGTCGGCGTCGGCACCGTGGCCGCGGGTGTGGCCAAGCTCAAGGCCGACGTCATCCTGATCTCGGGCCACGACGGCGGCACCGGCGCCTCCCCGCTCAACTCGCTCAAGCACGCCGGCACCCCCTGGGAGCTGGGGCTGGCCGAGGCGCAGCAGACGCTGCTGCTCAACAAGCTCCGCGATCGGGTCACCGTGCAGGTCGACGGGCAGCTCAAGACCGGCCGGGACGTGCTGGTCGCGGCCCTGCTCGGCGCCGAGGAGTTCGGCTTCGCCACCGCGCCGCTGATCGTCGAGGGCTGCGTGATGATGCGGGTCTGCCACCTCGACACCTGCCCGGTCGGCATCGCCACCCAGAATCCGGTGCTGCGGGAACGCTTCACCGGCCGGCCGGAGTTCGTGGAGAACTTCTTCCTGTTCCTCGCCGAGGAGGTCCGCGGCTACCTGGCCGAGCTGGGCCTCCGGTCGATCGAGGAGGCCATCGGGCAGACGGAGCTGCTCGACGTCGCCCCGGCGATCGCGCACTGGAAGGCCGGCGGGCTGGACCTGACCCCCGTACTGCACCTGCCGGAGCTGCCGGCCGGGGCCGCCCGCCGGGGCGTCCGCGCCCAGGACCACGGCCTGGAACTGGCGCTGGACAACGAGCTGATCGACCTGGCCGGGCCGGCGCTGCGCGACCGTACGCCCGTGCGGGTGGAGGTGGCGGTGCGCAACGAGCACCGCAGCGTCGGCGCGATGCTCGGCGGCGAGGTGACCCGCCGCTTCGGCGGGGCCGGCCTGCCCACCGACACGATCGAGTTCACGCTGCGCGGCACCGCCGGGCAGTCGTTCGGCGCGTTCCTCCCGCGCGGGGTCACCCTGCGCCTGCACGGTGACGCCAACGACTACGTGGGCAAGGGCCTCTCCGGTGGCCGGCTCGTCGTGCGGCCGGACGCCGCCGCCCCGTTCCTCGACGGCGACGCCGCGCCGGGGCAGCGGGCCGAAGACCAGACCATCGCCGGGAACACCATCCTCTACGGGGCCACGGCGGGCGAGCTGTTCCTGCGCGGCCGGGTGGGGGAGCGGTTCGCGGTACGCAACTCCGGCGCGGTGGCCGTCGTCGAGGGCGTCGGCGACCACGGCTGCGAGTACATGACCGGCGGGACCGTGGTGGTGCTGGGTCCGACCGGCCGCAACTTCGCCGCCGGCATGTCCGGGGGTACCGCGTTCGTGCACCGGCTGGACCGCCGCCGGGTGAACGCGGAACTGGTCGACCTGGCCCCGCTGTCCGAGGAGGAGCAGACGGCGCTGCACGAGCTGGTGCAGCGGCACTTCGCCGAGACCGACTCGGCGGTCGCCGAGGGGCTGCTCAAGCGCTGGCCGGAGGCGGTAACGGAGTTCACCGCCGTGGTGCCCCGGGACTACCGCCGGGTGCTGGAGATCATGCGGGCCGCCGAAGCCGCCGGCCGCGACGTCGACGACGCGGTGATGAGCGCACTGGCGCCCGCCGCCCCAACAGTTCGGCCGGCGCCTTCCGCTGCGCCGCCCGCGCGGTCGGCGTCGTCCGATTCGTCCGTGCCGACCATGCCCGCCCCGCGGGTGACGGTCCAGGAGGTGGCTCGTGCCTGACCCGAACGGTTTCCTGCGCTACGACCGGCGGCTGCCCGCGCGCCGCCCCGTGCCGGTGCGGATCAGCGACTGGCGGGAGGTGTACCCGCCGGCCGGCGAGGAACTGGTCCGCGAGCAGGCGACCCGCTGCATGGACTGCGGCATCCCGTTCTGCCACAGCGACGCCGGTTGCCCGCTCGGCAACCGGATTCCGGACTGGAACGACCTGGTCCGCACCGGCAACTGGGACGCCGCGGTCGAGTCGCTGCACGCCACCAACAACTTCCCCGAGTTCACCGGCCGGCTCTGCCCGGCGCCCTGCGAGGCGGCCTGCGTTCTCGGTATCGGTGGCGGCGAGCCCGTCACCATCAAGCAGGTCGAGGTGGAGATCGCCGGCGCGGCCGTCGCGCGGGGCGGGCTGTCGCCGCGCCCGGTGCCGCCGCCGACCGGCCGGTCGGTCGCCGTGGTCGGCTCCGGCCCCGCCGGCCTCGCCGCCGCGCAGCAACTCGCCCGCGCCGGTCACGCCGTCACGGTGTACGAGCGCGACGACGCGATCGGCGGCCTCCTGCGGTACGGCATCCCCGACTTCAAGCTGGAGAAGGCGCACATCGACCGGCGACTGGCCCAGCTCTCCGCCGAGGGCGTGCGCTTCCGCACCGGGGTGAACGTCGGCGTGGACGTCACCGCCGAGCAGTTGCGTGCCGAGCACGACGCCGTGCTGCTCGCCTGCGGCGCGTTGCAGGGCCGGGACACCCCGGGGACGCCGGGTCGCGGGCTGCGTGGCGTACACCAGGCGATGGACCATCTCGTCGCGGCCAACCGGGTGGTCGCGGCGGCGGCGGGCGGCCGGCCCGACCCGGCGGTACTGCCCGACGGCACCCCGATCGACGCGGCCGGGAAGCACATCGTGATCATCGGTGGCGGCGACACGGCGGCCGACTGCCTGGGCGTGGCGCACCGCCAGGGCGCGGCCGGCGTACACCAGCTGGACCTCTACCCGCAGCCGCCGACGGCCCGGGACGAGGCCCGGGACCCGTGGCCGACCTGGCCGTGGCTGCTGCGTAGCTACGCGGCGCACGAGGAAGGCGGCGAGCGGGTCTTCGCCGTCGCGGTGCAGGAGTTCGTCGACGACGGCACCGGCCAGGTGCGGGCGGTGCGGATCGCCGAGGTGACCGTGGAGAAGCGGGACGGGCGCCGCATCGTCACCCCGCTGCCGGGCTCGGAACGGGAGCTACCGGCCGACCTGGTGCTGCTGGCGATCGGCTTCGAGGGCACCGAGGAGCAGCCGCTGCTCGACCAGTTCGGGGTCGCCCGCAACGCGCGCGGCGCGGTCGACGCCCGACCCGACTGGCAGACCGACGCCGACGGCGTCTTCGTCGCCGGCGACATGCACCGGGGCGCCTCGCTGATCGTCTGGGCGATCGCCGAGGGCCGGGCCGCGGCCGCCGCCATCCACGCCCACCTGGGCGGGACGGGCACGCTGCCCGCCCCGGTGGACCCGGCCCGCCAGCCCCTGGCTGTGCGCTAGCCGGCGGCCTTGGCTGTGTGGTGGCCGGCGCTCCTGGCCGTGCGCTAGCCGGCCGGCACCGCCGCAAAGCGGTCCGGCCGGCTACCAGCCGCAGGACGGCCCCCGGCCCGGCCGGCACCGGCCCGACCGACCCGGCCCGGCACCGGTGCCGACGCTGGTGCCTCGGCCGGGTCGGCGATGCCCGCCCGGTGAACGGGCGGGCATCCGGACGGTTCAGCGGGTCAGGAGGTGGTGCGACTCGCGGAGCTTGGCCCAGGACTTCGGTTCGGCCGGCGGGCTGGTCTTGCGGGCCGCGCTCGCCACGTCCGGCCGGCTGGGCGTGAGCAGCCAGGTGGTGAAGAAGTCGTCCAGGTCCAGGCCGGAGACCTGTTCGGCGAGGGCCTGGAACTGGGCGGTGGTGGCGTTGCCGTGCCGGTGCGCGGCCGTCCAGGCCGGCAGGAGCCGGAAGAACGCCTCGTCGCCGATGGCCAGCCGGAGCTGGTGCACCGTCATCGCGCCACGGTCGTAGACGGCGGCGTCGAAAATCCGGCTCGGGCCCGGATTGCCCGGCGGCACCCGCCAGAACTCGTCGTCCGCCGGGTAGCTGGCGTACGTGAAGTCGAACAGCTCCTGCGCGGTGCCCTCGCCCTGCTCCTCCGACCAGAGCCACTCCGCGTACGAGGCGAAGCCCTCGTTGAGCCAGATGTCACGCCAGTCGGCCAGCGACACCGAGTCGCCGAACCACTGGTGTGCGTTCTCGTGCACCACCACGTAGGTGTTGGCACCGCGCCGCCAGAAGCCCGGCCCGTACACCGAACGGGTCTGCGTCTCCAGGGCGAAGCTGATGCCGTCGACGGGCCCGGCCACGCCGCCCTGCGCCTCGAACGGGTACGGCCCGAAGATCCCACTGCACCACTCGACGACCTCGGCGGTGCGCTCGACGCTGGCCCGTGCGGCCGGCCCGAGCTCGCCGAGGCTGGTGCTGTACGCGTTGACCACCGGCTGCCCGTTCGGTGCGGTGTCGGTGACGACGTCGTACTGGCCGATGGCGAGGAACGTCAGGTACGTGGCGGTCGGTGACGTGGTCCGCCAGCTCCACCGGGTGCGGTTGCCGGCCTCGGGCAGCGGCGCGCGGGGCTGCACGCCGTTGCTGATCACCTCGACGCCGGTCGGCACCGAGACGGAGACGTCGTAGGTGGCCTTGTCCAGCGGGTGGTCGTTGCTGGGGAACCACCACCAGGCCGACTCGGGCTGGTTCACCACCATCGCCCCGTCGGCGGTGCGGGTCCAGCCGGTGTAGCCGTCGACCGTCGTCTCCGACGGCACACCCGAGTAGCGCACCACGATGGTGAGCTGCTGGCCGGCCGCGACGGTGCGGCGCGGGGTGACCGCGAGTTCGTGCGCGCCCTCGCGGGCGGCCGTGGCCTGCCAGCCGTTGACCCGCACCGACTCGACGTCGAGCAGGAAGTCCAGGTTGAACCGGGACAGGTCCCGGGTGGCCCGGGCCAGGATGGTGGTGGTTCCGGTGAGCCGGTCGGTCGCCGGGTCGTAGCGCAGCCGGACGTCGTAGTGCTGGACGTCGTAGCCGCCGTTGCCGTAGTCGGGGAAGTAGCTGTCGCCCAGTCCGGGGCCGCCGGGTTGCGGTGCGGTGGTGGGAACGGGCGGACGGCCAGGGGCCGGTGGGGCGGCCTGGCCGGGGGTGCCGGCGACCAGGCCGCCGGCGGTGGTGACGGTCAGGGCGGCGATGGCCGCCGTGAGAGCGCGTCGCACGGGGTGGACTCCCTCCGTCGGGGTGTACGCACCGGCCAACCTTAATCGACGATCGTGAACGGATTGGTCCCCCTCGCCCGATCCCGCCCATTCCATTGATCCGAATGTTTCGATAGCATTACCGCCTGGTAACAAGCTTCCGTCCCTGGCCACGCGCGCGGTCACCGGCCCACCATCCCCTGTCCCGTGGAGGTCCCGCATGCCTAACCGCCCGCTGGCCCGCGCCCTCGCCGCGCTGGTCGCCCTGTCCACCGCCGCCCTCGGCGCGGTACTCGCCCCCGGCACCGCCCAGGCCGCCGCAGCCGTCAACTACGTGGCCCTCGGCGACTCCTACTCCTCCGGCGTCGGCGCCGGCCCGTACGACCTCTCCACCTGCCTGCGCAGCCAGAAGTCGTACGCCCCGCTGTGGGCCGCCGCCAACGCGGTCACCAGCTTCAAGTTCCCCGCCTGCGGCGGCGCCGTCACCGCCGACGTGATCAACAACCAGGTCGGCTCGCTGAGTGGCACCACCACCCTCGTCACCATCACCATCGGCGGCAACGACGCCGGCTTCGCCGACGTGATCACCAGTTGCCGCTTCGGCAGCACCTCGGCCTGCACCAACGCCGTGAACGAGGCCAAGGCGTTCGCCACCGCGACGCTGCCCGGCCGGCTGGACGCCACCTACGCCGCCATCCGTGACCGGGCCCCGAACGCGAGGCTGATCGTGCTCGGCTACCCGCGGCTGTTCGAGACGGGCTCCTGCGGGCTGCTGGCGATGAGCACCTACAAGCGGACCATCCTCAACGAGGCCGCGGACGTGCTCGCCACCGTCATCTCCGGCCGGGCGGCTGCGGCCGGCGCCACGTTCGCCGACACCCGGCCGTACTTCGCCGGGCACGGGGTCTGCGCGGCCGACCCGTGGATCCGCGACGTCAGCGGCGTCATCGAGGCGTACCACCCGGACGCCGACGGCTACCGCCACGGCTACCTGCCGGCCCTGAACGCCGTCACCCACTGACCGCGCACCCGCCTCACCACTGTCCGGGTGTCGCCGGTGTCCGTTAGGGTCCTTGGGGACCAGGCGGGGCGACGGCGACGGGAGCAGAGGGTGGGCAGGCTCGCGTCGGCGTACGGGCAGGCGGTCGCGGCACACCGGGCGGCCCGGGCACACCTCGACACCGCCCGTCGGGCGCTGGCCGGGCGGACGCCCCAGGCCGGCCCGGTCGGCGACGGCGAACTGGTCGCCCGGCTCGCGGCACTCGGCGGCGCGCTCGCCACCCCGACCCCCGGCGCGACCCCGGTGGCCGGCGCGCCCGTTGCGGTCCGCGTCGGCGAGGCGTCCACTCCCGACGGCGGCTTTCCCGTCCTCGTACCGCTGGGCGGCGGGCACCACCTCGCGGTCGACGCGGACGCCCGCGACCCCCGGGTGGCCGGCCTGCTGCGGGCACTCGTGCTGCGGCTGCTCGCCACCGCCCCGGCCGGCGGTGTCCGGGTCGCCGGGATCGACACCGCCGCGCTCGGCGCCACCTTCGGGCCGTTGCGCCCGCTGGTCGACGCCGGCGTCCTCGACCCGCCGGCCACCGGCGAGGCCGAGGTGGCCACCCTGCTCGACGACGCCGAGCGGCACGCCCGCGCCGCCCGGCACACCGACCGCCCCGACCAGGAACTGCTGCTGGTCGTCGCCGCCTCGGCGCCGCCGCCGCGCGAGGCGGCCCGGCTCGCCGCGCTCACCCACGCCGGGCCGGCCGCCGCCGTCTGCGTGCTGGTCGCCGGCCAGCCGGCCACCGCGTCGGCGCAGCCGGCACCGCAGCTCGGCGCCACCACCACGATCCGACTGACCGAGCGGTACGCCCACGTCGGCGACCCGCACGATGCCCCGTTCAGCCACGACGGCAGCGGCCTGGCCGCCCCCGTGCTGCTCGACGGCGACCCGCCCGCCGCGTCGGTGGCCGCCCTCGCCGCGCATCTCGGTGCCGCCGCCCGGCGCAGCGACACGGTGGGCTTCGCCGAGCTGCTGCCCCGGCGGCGGTGGGTCGAGTCCTCGGGCGACGGGCTGCGCACGGTGGTCGGCCGGGCCGGCCGCGACCAGGTCACCGTCGCCTTCGACGACGCCACCCCACACTGGCTCGTCGGCGGGCGCACCGGCGCCGGCAAGACCGTCTTCCTGCTCGACGTCCTCTACGGGCTGGCCGCCCGCTACTCGCCGGCCGAACTCCAGCTCTACCTGCTCGACTTCAAGGAGGGGGTGAGCTTCACCGAGTTCGTCCCCACCCCCCGCGACCCGTCCTGGCTGCCGCACGCGCGGGCCGTCGGCATCGAGTCCGACCGGGAGTACGGCGTCGCCGTGCTGCGCGAGCTGCGCCGCGAGCTGTCCCGGCGGGCCACCACGCTCAAGCGGCACGGCGTCACCAAGCTCGCCGACCTGCCCCGCGACAGTCCGGTGCCCCGGATCGTGGCGGTGATCGACGAGTTCCACGTGCTCCTCGCCGGCAACGACGCGCTGGCCCGCGAGTCGGTCGACCTGCTGGAGGAGTTGGCCCGCAAGGGCCGTTCGTACGGCGTGCACCTGGTCCTGGCCAGCCAGAGCATGACCGGTGTCGAGGCGCTCTACGGCCGGGCCGAGGCGATCTTCGGCCAGTTCGCGCTCCGGGTGGCGCTGCCCGGTGGCGGCGGGGTGCTCGATCCGCTGAACGAGGCCGCCCAGACCCTGCCGGTCGGCTCGGCGGTGCTCAACACCTCGGCCGGCGCGGTCGGCGCCGACACCGTCGTCCGCTTCCCCGACGCGCACGCCGCCGCCGGGGAGTTGGCCGGCCTGCGTCACGAGCTGTGGCAGGCCCGACCGGCGGGTGCGCGCCCCCCGTCGGTCTTCAAGGGCTACGAGGCCGCCCACGTCGAGGACGACCCGACCTTCGCCGGGCTGCGCCCGGGCGGCCGCCGCCCGCTGGCCCTGGTCGGGCGGACGGTCGACGTCGAGGGCACCTCCGCGCTGTTCATGATGGACGCGACCCCCGGCCGGCACCTGGCCGTCGTCGGCACCTCGGTCACCGGCGCGGAGGTGCTGCGCGCGGCCACCCTGAGCCTCGCCCGGCAGCTCGCCCCGGGCGACGCCCGCTTCCTGCTCGCCCCGCTGGTCACCGCCGCCGAATCCGCCGCCGCCGACACCGCCGCGATCCTCGCCGCCGCCGGCCACCCGGTCCACCGCCTCGACGCGGCCGACCTGCGCCAGCACGTCGGCACCCTCGCCACCACGCTGTCCGTCCCCGCCGGCTCGGCCGCCACGGCCGCACCGGCGGGGGGCGTCGCGCCCGCCGACGGCCGCACCTATCTGGTCGTCTTCGGGGTGGACGCGGCCAGCGGCGTGCTCGCCGCCACCGACCCCGACACGTTCCGCTCCGGTCACGACGACCTGCGGAGCCTGCTGCGGCAGGGACCCGGGCAGGGGGTGCACCTGCTCGGCTGGTGGCGCGGGCTGCGCCGGCTCGCCGACGATCTCGGCGGTGCCCACAACCGCGACGACGTCGCCTGCCTGGTCGCGTTGAACGTGCCCGGCGCCGAGCTCGGCCTGCACCTCGGCGTGCACGACCTCGCGTACGTGCCCCGGCCCGACCGGGCGCTCCTGGTCGACCGGCACGACCAGCGCACCCGGCTCATCGTGCCGTTCGCCCGCGAGGGGCACGGCCCGGACGGGGAGGACTGAGGCGGTGTCCACCTTCGACGAGTACGCGGCGCTGGCCCGGCAACTCGCCGAGCAGCGGCGGGCCGGTGAGCGGGGTGCCGCCGCCGACGCCGAGCGCCGGCGCAACCTGCACACCGCGGCGGACTACCTCCAGCACCGGCTGATCGCCCAGGGGCAGCGCCTCGACCAGCTCGGCCAGGCCATCGGCATCCCGGCGTCGAGCGTGCCCACCGGCCTCGCGCCGCTCGGCAACGGGCCGCACGGCCCCGCGCCGGAGGGCAACGGGCCGCACGGGAACGGGCCGCATGGCCCCGCGCCGCACCGGAACGGGACGCACGGGGACGGGGCCGTCGGGTCCGGCGCCGGGTCGTGGGCGACGTCGGGTGGTGACGGTGGGGCCGGGGGCGCCCCGCTCGCCGGTGCCGCTCCGGGGGAGGATGGACCCGCCGGCGCAGCCGGCGTGCCGGGGCGGTCGGGTGTCGGGGCGTATTCCCAAGTGGGGGAGGCGAGGCTGGCGTTGCCGGCGGCGGCGGGCGGGGTGCCGGCCCCGCGTCCGGCGGAGACCGACCCGACCGTCGAACTGGAGCTGGTCCGACGCTACGCCGACGAGTCCGACCGGCACGGGCAGCAGGCCGAACTGCTCGCGCAACGGCCGGCGCTGCTGCCGGGCTGGTCGCCGGTGGCCCGGGCGCTCGCCGTCTACGCGGGCTGCGCCGCCGTGGGCGTGATCCTCATGATGATCATGGTGCTCGCCTCCGGCGTCGGCCTGGTCGACGGCTTCACCCTCGGCGCGTGGATCTGTGCGGGGCTGCCGGCGCTCTCCTTCTTTGCCGGCTACCTGGTGCTCGGCCGCTGGGGGAGGCCGGCCGCGGTCGCCGGCACCCCGCCCCGCTACGTGCATCTCGGCTTCCTGGTCTGCTTCGCCGCCGTGCCGGTCGCCTACGTGGCTTTCCTGCTGCTGTTCCGCGTCCTGCGCTGACTGCGAGCATGGCATCGTTCACGGATCGGTTCGGACGGCGTCCTTCAGGTCCTGACTGGACACCAGCCTCCCCACGCTCTCCGCGGGTTGCCCGGTCGGCCCCTGTCGAGCTGCCCCGCCGATGAGCCCACCTTCCAGCCGGGGCCCGCGACGCACGCGGGACGTGACCGGTGGAACAGCACGGTTGTCACCGGGGCCGGGAGACAACCGTGCTGTTCCACCGGTGGCGTCGTCGGGGCGGCGGGGCGCGTCGCCCGGCGCGTCGCCGGTAAGGCATTCGCCGGGCGCGGGCGGGCGCGCTCGCCGATCCACTGTCGCCCGGCGGCGAGCAGCAGCGCGAGCCCGCCGCCGGTGCCGTCCGCCCCCGCGCGGCGTCAGGTGGCCTTGGCGAGGGCCGCGTACTCGTCGTCGGTGAGCCGCACCTCGGCGGCGGTCACGTTCTCCTCCAGGTGCGCCACCGACGACGTGCCCGGGATCGGCAGCATCACCGGCGAGCGGCGCAGCAGCCAGGCGAGGGCGAGCTGGGCGGGCGTCGCGCCGTGCTCGGTGCTGATCGCGTCCAGCGGGCCGCCCGGGCGGGCCAGGTTGCCGGTGGCGATCGGGAACCAGGGGATGAACGCGAGGTCGTTGCGCTCGCAGTGCTCCAGGACGGCCTCCGCGCTGCGGTCCGCCAGGTTGTAGAGGTTCTGCACGGAGACGATCGGGGTGATGCTGCGGGCCGCCTCGATCTGCTCGACGGTCACCTCGGACAGGCCGATGTGCCGGATCTTGCCCTCCTGCCGGAGCAGCGCCAGCTCCCCGAGCTGGTCGGCGAGCGGCACCTGCGGGTCGATCCGGTGCAGCTGGTAGAGCGGGATGCAGTCCAGGCCGAGGTGCCGCAGGCTCAGCTCGCACTGCTGGCGCAGGTACTCCGGGCGCCCCACCGGTCGCCAGTCGCCCGGGCCGGAGCGGGTCAGGCCGGCCTTCGTCGCGATGACCAGGTCGTCGGCGTACGGGTGCAGCGCCTCGCGGATCAGCAGCTCGCTGACGAAGGGCCCGTAGGAGTCGGCGGTGTCGATGAACGTCACACCAAGCTCGTACGCCCGGCGCAGCACCCGCACGGCCTCGGCCGGGTCCTTCGGGTCGCCCCACACGCCGGGGCCGGTGATCTGCATGGCCCCGTAGCCGAGGCGGTCGACCTGGAGGTCGCCCCCGATCCGGTACGTCCCCGAGGCCTTCGCGGGCTGCTTGCCGGCATCGTTCGTCATGCGTGGATTCCCCATCCTGTCCGTCCGATTCCAGCGGCCGGTTCCAGCCACCGTCGGAGAGGCTTTCCCGTCGATCGTCGCCCGCACCACCATCGGGGTGGATCGAGACCGGAATCACCAGGGTCGCACGTGCACCGGCGCCGGCACGTGGTCGAGGTGGGTGTCGACGAAACGGCGCGACCGGGCCGCAACCGGGCCGGGGCGCGGACGAAGTTGACCGGAGCGCCCGTGTCGGCCGGCCGCCCGTGCGACGCTGGGGCCGGTGCCGGCTCGGCGTCGACCAGGGGTCGCCGCGTGCGGCGCGACGCGGGAGGAGCGCCATGACGGGAGTGCCGCAGGTCGACTTCGCGCTCGACACGTACGAGTGCATCGTGCTGTATCCCGGAGCGGCCGGGCGGGCGCTGCCGGCGGAGACGGTGCAGCGGTTGCAGGCCGAGCACCTGACCCACATGCAGGCGCTGCAACGCCGGGGGATCATCCTGATCGCCGGCTCGGTGGACGGCCCGGCCCGCGAACCGGACCCGCCGATCGGCTTCGGCCTGGCCCGCACCGGCTCGGTGGACGACGTGCGCAGCGTGATGGAGGCCGACCCGGCCATCCAGGCCGGGCTCTACCGGGTGGACGTGATGACCTTCCTCTGCCCGGCCGGCTCGCTGGAGTTCCCGCTGGTCAAGACGCAGACCTGAGCCGCCTGCCGGCAACCTGACGGCGGACGTCGCGGAGGCGGTCGCCTGGCCGCCGGGGCGACTTCCGGCAGGGACGCCGGCAGCCCGAGCGGACCTCCGCCGCGCCCGCTACACCCGCGCGGGGTCCCGTCGGCGTGCCGAGCCTCCGCGCCGGGGCCGACCGACGGGGAGCACCCGACTGTCCGTTCGCGGTGGGGGCGTACGATTTCCGGCGCGCGGTCGCCGTTGCCCGCCGCCTCGACATTCCGGTGTGGGTTCCGCCCGCCGGCTGCGCGTGTGACGCGCGTCGTTGGACAATGTTCCGCAGTCCGCAAGGGGTCGGCCCACAGCCCGACCCGGGGGAGAGACTAGCCTGATGGGCGTGACACGCCGCGCGAAGATCGTCTGCACTCTTGGTCCTGCCACCTCGTCGCCGGAGCGCATCCGGGGCCTCGTCGAGGCCGGCATGAACGTGGCCAGACTCAACTTCAGCCACGGCAGCCACGAGGATCACGAGGCGGTGTACCGACTGGTCCGCGAGGCCGCGGAGGCCGCCGGGCGGCCGGTGGCCGTGCTGGCCGACCTCCAGGGTCCGAAGATCCGGCTCGGTCGGTTCGCCGACGGCCCGCACGAGTGGCGCACCGGCGACTCGGTCGTGATCACCGGCGACGACATCCTCGGCACCAAGGACCGGGTCTCCTGCACCTACCGCAAGCTTCCGCAGGAGGTAAAGCCCGGCGACCGGCTGCTGATCGACGACGGCCGGGTCGCCGTCGAGGTCACCGACGTCACCGGCAACGACATCCGCTGCCTGGTCACCGAGGGCGGCCCGGTCTCCAACAACAAGGGCGTCTCGCTGCCGAACGTGGCGGTCAGCGTGCCGGCGATGTCCGAGAAGGATGCCGAGGACCTGCGGTTCGCGCTCGGCCTGGGCGTGGACCTGATCGCGCTGTCCTTCGTCCGCGCGGCCGACGACATCAAGCTGGTGCACGGCATCATGGCCGAGGTGGGCGTGCACCGCCCGGTGCTGGCCAAGGTCGAGAAGCCCGAGGCGGTCGACTGCCTGGAGCAGATCGTGCTGGCCTTCGACGGCATCATGGTCGCCCGCGGCGATCTCGGCGTCGAGCTGCCGCTGGACCAGGTCCCGCTGGTGCAGAAGCGCGCCGTGCAGCTCTGCCGGGAGAACGCCAAGCCCGTCATCGTGGCCACCCAGATGCTCGACTCGATGATCGAGAATTCCCGGCCGACCCGCGCCGAGGCCTCCGACGTGGCCAACGCCGTGCTCGACGGCGCGGACGCGGTGATGCTCTCCGGCGAGACCAGCGTCGGCAAGTACCCGGTGCTCACCGTCAGCACCATGGCGAAGATCGTCACCACCACCGAGTCCGGCTCGATCGGGGTGCCGCGCCTTCAGCACGACCCCCGTACGCACGGCGGCGCGCTCACCGTCGCCGCCTCCTCGATCTCCCGGGCCATCGGCGCGAAGGCACTCGTCGCCTTCTCGCAGACCGGCGACACCGTGCGGCGGCTGTCCCGGCTGCACTGCGACCTGCCGCTGCTCGCCTTCACCCCGGTGCCCGAGGTGCGCAACCAGCTCGCCCTCTCGTGGGGCGTGGAGACGTTCCTGATGCCGTTCGTCGAGCACACCGACGACATGTTCCGCCAGGTCGACGAGGCGCTGCTCGGGCTCAACCGGGCCAACCCCGGCGACTACGTGGTGATCGTCGCCGGCAGCCCGCCCGGCACCCCCGGCTCGACCAACACGCTGCGCGTACACCAGCTCGGGTCGCTGGTCGACGCGGCGTCGGCGCGGGCCTTGCAGTGAGCGACGCGGACGTCGCGGTCGGGCAGGCCGCAGTCGACCATCTCCTGGAGGTGCTCGACCTGGAGCACACCGGCGGGATGAACTTCCGGGGGGTGAGCCCCCCGGTCGGCCCCCAGCGGGTGTACGGCGGCCAGGTCGCCGGCCAGGCGCTGGTGGCCGCCGGCCGCACCGTCGACCCGGCCCGTTTCGTGCACTCCCTGCACGGCTACTTCGTCCGCCCGGGCGACCCGGCCGAGCCGATCGTGTACGAGGTGGAGAACGTCCGCGACGGCCGTTCGTTCTCGGTGCGCCGCTCGGTGGCGCTCCAGCACGGCAAGCCGATCTTCTTCATGTCGGCGTCGTTTCAGCGGACCGAGGAGGGCCTGGACCATCAGGCCCCCACCCCGCTGGACGTGCCGGGGCCGGACGAGGTCCCGACGATGGCCGACCGGCTCGGCCGCTATCCGGAGCGGCTCGGCATCTGGGCCCAGATCCCCCGCCCGATCGACGTTCGCTACGTCGGCGAGCCCGGCTGGGTACGCCCCGGCGACCGCCCCGCCGACCCGCACCAGCGGGTGTGGATGCGCATCGACGGAAAGCTGCCCGACGATCCGCTGCTGCACGCCTGCGCGCTGACCTACGCCTCCGACCTGACGCTGCTGGACTCGGTGCTCTCGGTGCACGGCGAGGTCTGGGGCCCGGGCGGCGTGGTCGGGGCCAGCCTCGACCACGCGCTCTGGTTCCACCGGCCGTTCCGCGCCGACGACTGGTTCCTCTACGACTGCTGGAGCCCGTCGGCCTCCGGCGCGCGGGGGCTCGCCGCCGGCCGCATGTTCACCGGCGACGGGCGGCACATCGCCAGCGTCGTGCAGGAGGGGCTGCTCCGCCGCGTCGGCGACTGACCGTCCCGGCGCGACCAGGTCCACCAGGGGACCGACGACTCGTCGGCCGACAACACATCGTCGCCAGCCGATCGGTTGAGGGGTGATCGTCCGGGCGGGGCGCGCAGGCGACTAACCTTGCCGCATGCGCCTCTCCGCCCGGGTCGACTACGCCCTCCGCGCCGTCGCCGAGCTCGCCTCGGTGACCGGCGACGCCGGGCCGGGGCGCGGCCGGCCCGTGACCGCCGACCAGATCGCCCGCGCCCAGGAGATCCCGCCGAAGTTCCTGGAGAGCATCCTGTTGCAGTTGCGCCGGGGCGGCATCGTGCAGGCCCAGCGCGGCCCGGAGGGCGGCTACTGGCTGGCCCGGCCGGCCGGGGAGATCTCCCTGGCCGAGGTGATCCGGGTGATCGACGGTCCCCTCGCGCACGTGCGCGGGCAGCGGCCCGAGAACCTCGGCTACCACGGGGCGGCCCAGGCCCTCCAAGAGGTCTGGATCGCCCTGCGGGCCAGCGAGCGCGAGATCCTGGAACTGGTCACCGTCGCCGACGTGGCGGGCGGCACCCTGCCCGGTCGGGTCGTCGAGCTGGCCGCCGACCCCCGCGCCTGGACCTGACCCGCACTCCGGCTGCTGGCCGGCCGAGCTGAGCGCCGTGGTGCCGGCCGCGCGGAGTCTGTCGTCTCATTGACCGGTTGGAGGCTTGACCGGGGCATGCCCCGTGCCGCATTGTCGACCAAGTCGATAGGAGATGCCGAAAAGTAGGGGGCGCTCGTGCGCAAGCTGCTGGTCCTCGCGCTGGTCGGGCTCGCCGCGCAACTCGTCGACGGCGCGCTCGGCATGGCGTACGGGCTGACCTCCTCCACGTTGCTGCTGCTCGTCGGGGTGGCGCCGGCCGCCGCGTCCGCGTCCGTACACCTGGCCGAGATCGGTACGACGCTCGCCGCCGGGGTGTCGCACTGGCGGTTCGGCAACGTCGACTGGCGGGTCGTGGCCCGGATCGCCTTCCCCGGTGCCGTGGGCGCGTTCGCGGGCGCGACCTTCCTCAGTTCGATCTCCACCGAGTCGGCCGCCCCGTGGATGGCCGGCATCCTGTTCACCCTCGGCGCGTACCTGCTGGTGCGCTTCTCCCGGCCGCTGCGGACCGACCGGCGCGGGGGACGGCTGCGCAGCCGCTTCCTCGGCCCCCTCGGCCTGGTCGCCGGCTTCGTCGACGCCACCGGCGGCGGCGGGTGGGGCCCGGTCGCCACGCCCGCCCTGCTGGTCAGCGGGCGGATGGAGCCGCGCAAGGTGATCGGCTCGGTGGACACGTCCGAGTTCGTGGTCGCCGCCGCCGCCAGCCTCGGCTTCCTGATCGGCCTCGGCTCCGAGGGCTTCCTGCTGCCCATGGTGGCCGCGCTGCTCGTCGGCGGCCTGATCGCCGCGCCGATTGCGGCCTGGCTGGTGCGCATCGTCCCCGCCCAACTGCTCGGCGCGGCGATCGGCGGCGTGATCGTGCTGACCAACGCCCGCACGCTGATGCGCTCGGCCGACCTCGCCGGCCCGGCCCGGCCGGCCGTCTACGCCCTGCTGGCCGCCGCCTGGGTGGCCGCCCTCACGCTGGCCGTCCGGGCGCTGCTGCGCGCCCGCCGTGGGCGGGCCGTCGCCGCGACCGCCCTCGCGGCCGGCAGCCTCACCCCGACCGGCGAGCCCCCGGTGGACACCGCGGCGGCCGACCGGCGCGCGGTCCCGGCCGACGCGCCGTCGCCGCTACGGGCGCCGGAAGACAGGGTCGCCTCCGAACCGGCGGCTGCCGGCGCCCGCGACCACCGCTGACGTCCCACCTGGAGATCCTGGTAGGAGGGTGTCCTCGGAGGGGCCTCAGGTCTCCGGCGGCTCCACCGCGCGTCAGCGGGGGAGCAGGGCGGTCGCGGTGTCGGCGAGGAGGGTCCACGCCTCGTCGACGTGGACCTCGGTGGTCTGCGGGGAGCCGACGGCCAGCCGCAGCGTGTACCAGCCGTTCACCCGCGTGTGCGTCAGGTGCACCCGGCCCGTGGCGTTCACCCGCGCCAGCAGTTCCGCGTTGACCTCGTCGTCCGCCTCCAGCCGGAAGCACACCAGCGAGTACGGGTGCGCCCCCACCAGCGTGAACCGGTCGTCGACGCGGACCCGGTCGGCGAACCGGGCGGCGAGCGCCACGCCGGAGCGGATGTGCGCCCGTAGCCCCTCGGCGCCGTACCAGCGCAGCACGAACCAGAGCTTCAACGCCCGGAACCGGCGGCCCAGCGGCACCTGCCAGTCCCGGTAGTCGATGACCGCACCGGACTCGGTGGCGGCGTTGCGCAGGTACTCCGGCAGCACGCTCAGCGCCTCGATCAGCTCGGCCGTGTCGGCCACCCAGAACGCGTCGCAGTCGAAGCCGGTGAGCAGCCACTTGTGCGGGTCGAAGCAGTACGAGTCGGCGTACTCCAGCCCGTCGTGCCCGAACCGCAGCTCCGGGCAGACCGCCGCGGCTCCCGCGTACGCGGCGTCGACGTGCAGGAAGACCCCGTGCTCGGCGCAGATCGCGCCGATCTCCGCCAGCGGGTCGATCGCGGTCGTGGAGGTGGTGCCGACGGTGGCCACCACGATCGCCGGCACGACGCCGGCAGCCACGTCCGCCTCGATCGCCGCGCGCAGCGCCGCCGGGGACATCGCCTGCGTCCGCGGGTCGACCTCGACCGGCCGTACGCCGTCGGCGCCCAGCCCGGCGATGCGCGCGGCCTTCTCGATGGACGAGTGGCCCTGGGTCGAGGCGTAGGCGCGGTAGCGGCGGTCGACGCCGACCTCGCGCCACCGGCCGCCGCCGGCCCGGTGCAGGGCGACCAGGGTCGCCACCAGCGTCGCCGAGGACGCCGAGTCCTGGATCACCCCGCCGCCCCCGGAGCCGGAGCGGAACCGCTTCGGCAGATCCAGCAGGCCGGCGAGCCAGTCCAGCAGCACCGTCTCCAACTCGGTGCACGCCGGCCCGGTCGCCCAGAGCATCCCCTGCACGCCGAGCCCGGCACTGACCAGGTCGCCCAGCACGCTGGGCCCCGAGGTGTTGGCCGGGAAATAGCCGAAGAAGCCGGGATGCTGCCAGTGGGTCAGCCCCGGGGCGATCAGAGTGTCCAAATCGGCGAGGACGGCCTCCACCGGCTCGCCGTGCTCCGGTGGGCCGGCCGGCAGCCTGGCGGCCACCGCTCCGGGCGGGTCCTGCGAGGTCACCGGGCGCTGCCCCACCGTCGCCCAGTAGTCGGCGATCCAGTCCACCACGGCGTGCCCGGCGAGTCGGAACTCGTCCGGGGTCATGTGCTCAGCCACGCCCTGAGTCGATCAAGAATCCGGGTCGGGGGCAAGGGAACGCCGGCAGTGCCCGTCGGTCGGCCGGTCACGGGTGGGACGGGCACCGGGCCGCAGCCGCGGAATCCGCACAGCTGCGGCCCGGTGCCCCACACCGCGGCATCCCCGACCCGTCCCGACCGGGAATGCCGTACCACCACCGAGGACAAAACTAGGCGGGCCACACGTCGCCCCGGTGACGCCGACGTGAAGATCGTGTTTCAGCCCTTCCGGGGCAGGCCACCGGCCACCTGCTCGGCGATCAGCTCGTACGAGCGCACCCGGTCGGCCACGTCGTACACCAGCGCGGTCAGCATCAGCTCGTCCGCGCCGGTCCGCGCCAGCAGCTCGCCGAGCTGCCGCCGTACCGTCTCCGGGGAGCCGGTGGCCTGCCCGTCCCGGCGCTGCCGCACGAACTCCCGCTCGGCCGGCGTGTACGGGTACGCCGCCGCCTCGTCCGGCGTCGCCAGGGGCTCCGGCCGACCCGAGCGCAGTCGCAGGAACGACAGCGCCGCCGGGCCCGCCAGCCACTCCGCCCGCTCGTCGGTGTCCGCGCAGACGGCGTTGACCGCCACCATCGCGTACGGCTCGGCCAGCCACCGCGACGGCCTGAAGTGCTGCCGGTACAGCGCCAGCGCGGGCACGGTGTTCTGCGCGCTGAAGTGGTGCGCGAAGGAGAACGGCAGGCCCAGCAGCCCGGCCAGCTGGGCGCTGAACCCGCTGGAGCCGAGCAGCCAGACCGCCGGCTGCTCGCCGAGGCCGGGGGTGGCGGTGATCGGCCCGGGCCGCTCGCCGCTGAAGTAGTTCATCAGGTCCGCCAGCTCCCGGGGGAAGCCCTCCGCCGACAGCCCCTCCGTCGTGCGGCGCAGCGCCAGCGCGGTCACCTGGTCGGTGCCCGGGGCGCGCCCGATGCCCAGGTCGATGCGGCCCGGGTGCAGCGCCTCCAGCGTGCCGAACTGCTCGGCCACCACGAGCGGGGCGTGGTTGGGCAGCATCACCCCGCCCGAGCCCAGCCGGATCGTCGACGTGTGGGCCGCCAGGTGGGCGAGCAGCACCGCCGGGGCGGAACTGGCGATCGCCGGCATGTTGTGGTGCTCGGCCACCCAGAACCGGCGGTACCCGAGTTCCTCCGTGCGCCGGGCCAGCTCGGTGGTGTGCCGCAGCGCCGCGCCGGCGGTGGCGCCGGCCGCGACCGGGGCAAGATCGAGAACAGACAGCGGTACGTTGATCACACGGTTCACCAACCCCACCCACCTCGGCGTTGTTCCCTGAGGCAACGAGGCTCACGGTGCCCGCCGCGTCCACCCCACGTCGTCCCCCGGCAGCTCAGCCCATGCCGCGCGCCTGCTCGAAGATCAGACTCGTCTGGGTGTGCAGCACGGCCGGGTCCACGGCCAGATGGTCGAGTACGAAGTCCCGCAGCGCGTCCGCCGAGGCGGCCCGTACGTGCAGCACGTAGTCCTCCGCGCCGGCCACGTGGAACACCGCCACCACTCCGGGCAGCCGCACCGACCGGGCCCGGAACGCGTCCACCGCCGCCCGCTCGTGCGCGGTCAGCCGCACCGACACCAGCGCCTGCAACGGCAGCCCCACCGCCGCCGGATCCACCTCCGCGTGGAACCCGCGGATCGCCCCGCACTCGCGCAGGGCGCGGGTGCGGGCCAGGCAGGTCGAGGGAGCCACGCCGACCCGCTCGGCGAGGGCGTTGTTCGGCAGCCGCCCGTCGGCGGTCAGCTCCGACAGGATCGCCCGGTCGGTGTCGTCCAGGTCGGCGAACCGCCGCACATTCTTCGTCGCAAGGGGCATGTAGGCATCTTCCACCGAATTGTTCGCGTCGCAAAGGGCATTTCCCGAATCATCTGCGGAACTATTGCTTGATGTTGGCGAGATGTTCGATCCTTCCGGCATGACAACCGTGGACACCAGAGCCGTGCACGCGGGCCGCGACGATCTCGCCGCCCTCGGCGTCCACGTGCCGCCCATCGACTTCTCCACCACCAACCCGCTGCCGTCGGTCGACGCCGGCGGCGACGCGTACGAGGCCCTCGCCACCGGAGGCACGCTCCCCGCCGGCGGCAGCGCCGTCTACCAGCGCCTGTGGAACCCCACCGTGGCCCGCTTCGAGACCGCCCTCGCCGACCTCGAAGACACCACCGACGCCGTCGCCTTCGCCAGCGGTATGGCCGCCCTCACCGCGACCCTGCTCGCCGCCACCCGGGACGGGAAGCGGCACCTCGTCGCCGTCCGCCCCCTCTACGGCGGCACCGACCACGTGCTCGCCACCGGCCTGCTCGGCACCACCGTCACCTGGGCCCGCGCGGACGAGGTCGCCGACGCCGTCCGACCCGACACCGCCCTGGTGATCGCCGAGACCCCGGCCAACCCCACCCTCGACCTGGTCGACATCGCCGTGCTCGCCCGGGCCGCCGGCGACGTGCCGCTGCTCGTCGACAACACCGTCGCCACCCCCGTGCTCCAGCAGCCCACCCGGCACGGTGCCACGCTCGTGCTGCACAGCGCCACCAAGAGCATCGGCGGGCACGGCGACGTCCTCGCCGGTGTGGTCGCCTGCGACGCCGACTGGGCCGCCCGGCTGCGCCAGGTCCGCGCGCTCACCGGCGCGATCCTGCACCCCCTCGGGGCCTACCTGCTGCACCGCGGCCTGCAGACCCTGCCGGTGCGGGTCCGCGCCCAGCAGGCCGGCGCCGAGAAGCTCGCCAGCTGGCTCGCCACCCACCCGGCCGTCGTGCGGGTGCACCACCCGTCGCTGCACGATCCCGCCGGGCTCGTCGGACGGCAGATGAGCGGCCCCGGCAGCCTCCTGGCCTTCGAGGTACGCGGCGGCGCGTCCGCGGCGGCGGCCGTCGCGAACGCCTGCCGGCTGATCACCCACGCGGTGTCGCTGGGCGGTGTCGACACCCTCATCCAGCACCCCGCCTCGCTGACCCACCGGCCCGTCGAGGGGGATGCCAAGCCGTGCGGGGGCCTGCTGCGCGTCTCCGTGGGGCTGGAGGATCCCGAGGACCTGCGCGCGGACCTGGCACAGGCCTTCGCCGAACTCGGCTGATCCGCGCCGACGGTTCGGCTGGCCCACCGCCGGTAGCGCTCGGCCCCGCGCTGACGCCCTCGCGCGTCGGCTTCCCAGCCCAGCCGGCGCTCCTGGCCCCGTCGCGCCCCCCGGCGCGGCAGGTGTCCGTGGCGGTCCCGAGGCCCAGGTCGGTACCCGGCCACCCGGTCAGGACTTCGGGCCGACGTGGCGGTCGAGAGCGGCGACGGCTTCCCGGCGGGCCACGGAGAGGGAGTTGCGGCGGTTCATCCGCCATGCGATGCCGAGCAGGTCCAGCGCCCACTGGCAGAGCCCCATGATGTCGGCCGACTCGTTGACGAACATGTAGCGCGGGTAGACGTACTCCTTGCCGCGCGCCCTCACCCGGTTGGCGAACCGCGCCCCGTCGGAGTGGAACAGGCCGCGGAGGAAGTCGCCGGGATGCGCGCCGACGGTGGCGCGTTGCCACTCGTCGAGCCTGATGGGCCGATCGTGCTTCTTGCCCGGCCCGTGTTGCGGCAGCAGACATGGCCAGTGCCTGCCGTAGCTCTGCACGTTGACGCAGCCCTGCTGCTGGACCCGCTGGACCTTCGTCGCCAGCACCGCGCGCATGGCGAGGTCGCAGGCGTCGATCAGGCCCGGCCACGCGTTGCCGCAGGAGATTCTCAGTACCGGCACGCGCACGGTGGTGACCAGGTGTCCGTCCCCCAGGTAGAGGCCGAACAGATAGCTGTAGGCCCGGGGATCTGTGGGATCGCCGACGTCGGGACGGCAGCGGAAACAGCGCTCGGCTGTGCTTCGAACCAGCGGCTCCGGCCGCTCGCGGCACCACTCCCACACCGTGCGGTAGGAGAGGCCGACGGCCCGGGCGGCTTCAGCGACGGTTGCGCCGGCGAGGTAGACCGCCCGCGCGCGGGTGCGTAGCTCCGGTGCGTGCACAGAAACGAGCATCGTGCGCGCGTCTGACATTTTTGGTGTCCCCGGTGGGATTCGAACCCACACTGTCGGAGGTTTGAGCTCCGTTTCTCTGCCATTGGAATACGGGGACGTCCTTGCCCAACGCTGTGGCGGCGCCACATAGGTTACCCACTACGCTAAGGACGGCGACACCCGGCACCGCGGGTGTCGAGCACAGACTTGTGGGAGTGGCTCGTGGCCGAGACGCAGACGGACGTCGAGCGCAGGCGCGTTCTGATCGCCGAAGACGAGGCGCTCATCCGGCTGGACCTCGCCGAGATGCTCGTCGAGGAGGGTTACGAGGTCGTCGGGGAGGCCGGTGACGGGGAGACCGCCGTCCGGCTCGCCGAGGAGCTGAAGCCCGACCTGGTCATCCTCGACATCAAGATGCCGATCATGGACGGGCTGGCCGCCGCCGAGCGGATCGCGGGCGCCCGGATCGCCCCGGTGATCATCCTGACCGCGTTCAGCCAGCGTGACCTCGTCGAGCGGGCCCGGGCGGCGGGCGCGATGGCGTACCTCGTGAAGCCCTTCCAGAAGAGCGACCTGGTGCCGGCGGTGGAGATCGCGCTGTCGCGCTACTCGGAGATCGCCGCCCTGGAGGCGGAGGTCGCGGGGCTGACCGACCGGCTGGAGATCCGCAAGACGGTCGAGCGTGCCAAGGGCGCGCTGATGACGACGTACGGGATGACCGAGCCGGAGGCGTTCAAGTGGATCCAGCGCACGGCGATGGACCACCGGATGACCATGAAGGAGGTCGCCGAGCGGATCCTCGCCGAGACCGCCGGCGGCGAGGTCGCCCAGCCCACCTCCTGACGGGCCGCCGGGGCGGCGCGACACGCCGGTGACCGCTGCCGAGGGGCTCCTCGCGGGACCAGTTGATCGATAGCATCTGATCCGTGCGGACCTGGCGGCTGGTGGCGGCGCTCGGCGTCCTCGCGGTGCTGCTGGCCGGCTGCGACCAGGCCCCGACGCAGCCCGCCGACGAGCCGTCGCGCCCGCGGTGGCAGCCGCTGACCCTGCCCGCGCCGCCGGGCGTTCCCGGCCGGCCGCTGCTGCGCGCCGCCGTGGCCTGCGCCGGCCGGTGGTACGTGGTCGGCGGGCTGGCCGACGCGGCGGGGGAGACCCGGCCGGCGGCCTGGAGCAGCGCCGACGGCGTGTCCTGGTCGGCGTTGCCGTTGTCGCCGTCGAGCCACTACGGCCGCCAGCACGTGCTCTACGCGGCGGCGTGCCGCGACGGCCGGCTGGCGGCGCTCGGGGCGAAGAACGGCGGCGCGCACGGCAATCCCCGCACGGGCACCTGGTCGCAGTCGCCGGGTGGGAAGCTCCGGGAGGCGCCGGCGCCCTTCGAGCTGTACGCGGGCCCGCGCGCGGTGAGCGTGGCGCGGCTGGCGGCGGGCCCGGCCGGTTGGCTGATCGCGGGGGCGCGGGTCGACGGGGCGGCGGTCTGGACGTCGCCGGACGGCGAGCGGTTCACGATCCGGGAGGGTGTGCCGGAGCTTGCCGGTGACGGGCGCGGCCGGACGGTCGCGTACGACGTGGCGGCCGCGCCGCCGGGCTGGTGGGTGGTGGGGGCCGTGCTGCCGCCCGGCACGACGGCGCTGGCGCCGTTGGCCTGGAGCTCGGCCGACGGGCGGGCCTGGCGGCGGGTGGCGCTTCCGGTGCCGGACGGGCGTGGCGAGGCGCAGCGGGTGGCGTCGGTCGGCGGTGCGGTGGTGGCGGTCGGGCCGGTGCGTGAGGGCTTCGCCGTCTGGCGGTTGGTGGGGGAGGGCTGGCGGCGGGTCGGCGGGTTCGGCGCGGCCGGCTCGGGGGTGCCCTCGGTGGACGCCCTGGTGCCGGTGGGGCGGGAACTGGTGGCCGTGACGGGAGACGGCGGCGGTCACGGGCTGTGGTCCTCGGTCGATTCGGGGAACTCATGGCGAGTGCTGGCGATGCCGGGTGCCGTGCCGGACGGTGGGGACACTGCCGTGGCGGTGGCGTCGCAGGGCGATCGACTGCTGTTGGTGTCCGATGACGGGGAAGCCTCCCGTGCCTGGTCAGTCCGGTTGCCGACCGTCGATCGGTAGGGAGTCGACGGCCTTCGACCCGTTACCGACGAAACGAAGGCGAAAAGCTTTCGCTGCCGACGGTTCTTACAGCGATCGTTTCCAATCCGCCACGGCGTGTAACGGTTCGGTCAACCCCCTCCGTTGGGGCTTTCGTCACAGCTCAAAGGTGGGATAGCGTCCGGCCCCAGACCGGCGACGACGGTCTGGTTCGTCCGCCCCCGCAAGGGCCAATCGGCAGCGGGTGGTTCGGACCATGGGACGGAGGAGGGTTCGGGCCTTGAGGCAGAAGCTCGCTCGCGTTATCGGTGGGGTTGCCATGCTGGCGCTCGTCGCCGGCGGCACCGCGTGCTCCAGCGGTAGCGACGACACGGCGTCCGGTGGCGACGCCTGCGGCAACAAGATCGCGTTCTTCGGCGCGCTGACCGGTCCATCGGCGGCGCTCGGCATCAACGAGAACAACGGCGTCAAGCTGGCCGTCGACAAGTACAACAAGGAGAACGCCGACTGCAAGGTCGAGCTGGTCCCGCTGGACTCGCAGGGCAGCCCGGACCAGGCTCCGGGTCTGGCCCAGAAGGCCATCGACGACACCAAGATCCTCGGCATCGTCGGCCCGGCCTACTCGGGTGAGTCGGAGGCCGCCGGCCCGCTGTTCAACGAGGCCGGCCTGGTGACCATCACCCCCTCCGCGACCCGCCCGAGCCTCTCCGAGCAGAAGTGGAAGACCTTCTTCCGCGCGGTCGGCAACGACTTCAGCCAGGGCCCCGCGGCCGGCAACTACATCAAGAACGTGATGAAGGCCGACAAGGTCTTCGTCATCGACGACCAGTCCGCGTACGGCGCCGGCCTGGCCGACGAGGTCAAGAAGCTGCTCGGCCCGGTGGTCGTCGGCTCGGACAAGGTCCAGGGCGAGGGCAAGCAGGTCGAGTTCTCGGCCGTGGTCACCAAGGTCAAGGCCGCCAACGTCAAGGCGATCTTCTACGGTGGCTACTACCAGGAGGCCGGCCTGATCCGTAAGCAGCTCACCGCTGCCGGGGTCACCGCTCCGCTGATCGCCGGCGACGGCGTGAACGACGCCGCGTACATCACCTCCGCGGGTGCGGCGGCGGCCGAGGGCACCATCCTCACCTGCCCGTGCCAGCCGGCTGCCGAGGCGCGCGGCACCTTCGTCCAGGAGTACAAGGCCCTCAACGGCACTGACCCGGGCACCTACAGCGACACCGCCTACGACGCGGCGAACATCCTGCTCGCCGGCATCAAGGCGGGCAAGACCTCCCGCGAGGGCCTGCTGGAGTTCGTGAAGGGCTACAGCGGCGAGGGCGTCGCGGCGAGCTACAAGTTCGTCGAGGGCGGCGAGCTCGACCCGGCGCAGGTCAAGGTCTGGGCCTTCAAGGTCGTCGGCGGCAAGGTCGTTCCGGACCAGGAGATCCCGAAGTCCTGACGCCGGTCGCTGCTACAGCGATTGAGTTGTGATCGCGGGTGGGGGCGGGGGGGCGCGCCCCGCCCCCCCCCAAATTTTTCTCCAGACCCCCCAGGCGCGGCCCGCCCGGTAAGAAGGCCGGGAGGTTGACAACAACGGCGAAGACAA
>NZ_JBEZMR010000012.1:0-71545 GCF_040652795.1 Micromonospora sp. NPDC048170 | reverse complement strand
TGCTTTGTCACTTTTTTTGTGTTGTGGGGGGGGGGGGGGCGGGGCCCCCCCCCCCCCCCCCACCCCATTTTTCTCTCCAGACCCCGATGGAGCGTCCCTCCTTGAACTTCGACGGACTGTTCTCCAACTTCGGAGAACTCACCACGACCGGCCTGACGCAGGGTGCGATCTATGCCCTGGTCGCGCTGGGTTACACGCTGGTCTACGGCGTGCTGAGACTCATCAACTTCGCCCACTCCGAGGTCTTCATCGCCGGCGCGTTCGCGGCGATCTGGACCTGGAACGGATTCGGCCTCAACCAGGACTCGCAGGTCAGTGGGCTCGGCTCGATCATGTTCTACCTGCTCGTGGCGATGATCGTCGCGGCGATCGCGTCGGCGGGCACCGCGACGGTGATCGAGCGGGTGGCGTACCGGCCGCTGCGTAGGCGCAACGCGCCGCCGCTGGCCTTCCTGATCACCGCCATCGGCGCGTCGATCGCCATCTCCGAGGCGTTCGGCGTCTGGACCCGCCGCCGCCCGGAGGGCGCCCCGCAGTTGGTCAGCCCCAAGCCGCTGTTCGAGATCGCCGGCGTGCCGATCGACGCCATCCAGCTGCTGACCATCGGCGCCGCGCTGGTGATGATGATCGGGCTGGACATGTTCATCAACCGCAGCCGGGTCGGTCGCGGCATCCGGGCGGTGGCCCAGGACGCCAACACCGCCGCGCTGATGGGCGTGAACAAGGACCGGATCATCCTGATCGTCTTCATCGCCGGCGGCAGCATGGCCGGCGTCGCCGGCCTGCTCTACGACGTGCGGATCCAGACCCTCACCTACAGCGTCGGCTTCCTGCTCGGCCTCAAGGCGTTCACCGCCGCGGTGCTCGGCGGCATCGGCAACCTGCGCGGCGCGCTCGTCGGCGGCCTGTTGCTGGGCCTGATCGAGAACTACGCCTCCGGCCTGTTCGGCAGCCAGTGGAAGGACTTCGCCGCCTTCGCGCTGCTGGTGGTGCTGCTGATGTTCCGGCCGACCGGTCTGCTGGGTGAGTCGCTGGGGAGGGCACGGGCATGACGACCGTCTTGGAGAAGGTGCGCTCCGGCCGCGAGGCGGCCGGGGAACGGTGGCGCGGCGCGCCGCGCTGGGTGCGCTGGGCGCTGCTGGCAGCGGTGATCGTGTTCTTCTACGCCCTGCCGAACAAGGAGTTCTACCAGTACCTCGGGCCGATCCCAACCCCCGGTGCGAACTTCACCCAGGTGATGTTCACCGTCTCGATCTACGTGCTGCTGGCCGTCGGGCTGAACATCGTGGTCGGCTTCGCCGGTCTGCTCGACCTCGGCTACTTCGGCTTCTTCGCCGTCGGCGCGTACACCGTGGCGGTGTTGACCTCGCCGAGCAGCGACATCAAGACGCTGTGGCCGTGGCTGCTGGCGGTGCCGGTGGCGATCGCCCTGACGATGGTCTCCGGCGTGATGCTCGGTACGCCGACCCTGCGGCTGCGGGGCGACTACCTGGCGCTGGTGACGCTCGGCTTCGCCGAGATGATCCGGATCGGCGCGGTCAGCTCGGAGTTCCTCAAGGGCCAGCGGGGCTTCAACCAGATCCCGCACCCGCCGGGCCAGTACGCCGACGGCAAGCCGTTCTTCGGCGTGCTCGATGCCCGGCCGTACTACTGGCTGGTGCTCACGGTGATCATCCTGGTGGTGATCGGGGTGCGGAACCTGACCCACAGCCGGGTCGGCCGGGCCTGGATCTCCATCCGGGAGGACGAGGACGCCGCGCAGCTCATGGGCGTGCCGACGTTCAAGTTCAAGCTCTGGGCGTTCGCCGCGGGCGCCGCGATCGCCGGCCTGGCCGGCGCGCTGTTCGCGGGCAAGCAGAACTTCGTCAACTCGCAGAACTTCGAGCTGCTGAACTCGATCATCATCCTGGCCGCGGTCATCTTCGGTGGCTCCGGCAACATCGTCGGCGCGATCGTCGGCGGTGGTCTGGTGGCGTACATGATCGAGCGCTTCCGTGGCATCGAGCTGCTCGGTGTCGAGCTGTACGAGTACCGGTTCCTGTTCTTCGGCCTGGTGCTGGTGGTCATGATGATCTTCCGGCCGGAGGGTCTGATCCCCAACCGACGACGTGCGGCGGAGTTCAAGGATCGCCGCAAGGAGGTGACCGTCGGTGAGTGACACCGAACAGACGCCGGCCGTTCCGGCGCAGGCCGGCTCGCCGGCCGTGGAGGCGGTGCCCACCCGGGAACCGCTGCTGGAGGTCGACAAGGTCACGCTGCGCTTCGGCGGCGTGGTCGCGCTGAACGAGGTGGACTTCACCCTCTACAAGGGGGAGATCCTCGGTCTGATCGGCCCGAACGGCGCCGGCAAGACCACCTGCTTCAACGCCATGACCGGCATCTACCAGCCCACCGAGGGGCAGATCCGGTTCCGCGGCCAGAAGATCAGCGGCAAGAAGCGGCACCACATCACCAAGATGGGCATGGCGCGGACGTTCCAGAACATCCGCCTCTTCCCCGAGATGACCGCGCTGGAGAACGTCCTGGTGGGCGCGGACGCGCACAACAAGACGAGCGTCATCTCCGCGCTGTTCCGCCTGCCGAGGTACTGGAAGGAGGAGCGCGAGAGCCGGGAGAAGGCCGAGCGTCTGCTGGAGTTCGTCGGCATCCGCAAGCGGCTGCACGAGTTCGCCCGCAACCTCTCCTACGGTGAGCAGCGGCGGCTGGAGATCGCCCGTGCGCTGGCCACCGACCCGGCGCTGCTCTGCCTGGACGAGCCGGCCGCCGGCTTCAACCCGGCCGAGAAGGAGGAACTGCTCCAGCTCATCCGGCAGATCCGGGACACCGGCGTGACCGTGCTGCTCATCGAGCACGACATGCGCCTGGTCATGGGGGTCACAGACCGGATCGTGGTGCTCGAGTTCGGAAAGAAGATCGCCGAGGGGCTCCCCGCCGAGGTGCGGGACAACCCGAAGGTGATCGCGGCGTACCTGGGGGTGCCGGACGATGCTGCTTGAGATCGACGATGTGAGCCTGCTGTACGGGCGGATCCAGGCGCTGCACGGCATCAGCCTGACGGTGGACGAGGGCGAGATCGTCGCCCTGATCGGCGCCAACGGCGCCGGCAAGTCGACCACGATGCGGGCGATCTCCGGCATCCGGCCGGTCGCCAGCGGCAGCATCCGGTTCAACGGCGAGGACATCACCAAGCTCCGGGCGGACCTGCGGGTCCGGCGTGGGCTGTGCCAGGCCCCCGAGGGCCGCGGGATCTTCCCGGGCATGACGGTGCTGGACAACCTGGACATGGGCGCGTACACGCGGCGTGACCGGGCCGGCATCGCCCAGGACCTCGACCGGGTGCTGAACCTCTTCCCGCGCCTGGCCGAGCGGCGCAAGCAGGCCGGCGGCACCCTCTCCGGCGGTGAGCAGCAGATGCTGGCCGTCGGGCGGGCGCTGATGAGCCGGCCGAAGCTGCTGCTGCTCGACGAGCCCTCGATGGGGCTGGCGCCGATGCTGATCCAGCAGATCTTCGACATCATCACCGAGATCAACGAACAGGGCACCACCATCCTGCTGGTCGAACAGAACGCCCAGCAGGCGCTGGCCCGGGCCCACCGCGCGTACGTGCTGGAGACCGGCCGGATCGTCAAGAGCGGCACCGGTGCGGAACTATTGCACGACCCGGCGGTCAAAGAGGCCTACCTCGGCGTGGCCTGACCGGCCGTCACCCCTCATCGCAAGGAGTACCCATGTTCCACATCCGTGGTGGCCGCCGGGCCGCCCTCGGCGTCACCGGCGCCGCGCTGCTGGCCCTCTCGCTGGTCGGCTGCGGCGAGAAGGAGAGCACCGAGCAGCCCGGCGCCGGCCCCAGCGTCACCGCCGCCGCCGACTCGGCGCTGGCCGGTAAGGTGCCCGACGCCATCAAGGCCGACGGCGTGATCAAGGTCGGCACCGACTCGACGTACGCCCCGGCGGAGTTCCTCGACGCCGACGGCAAGACCGTCATCGGCTTCGACATCGAGCTGTTCAACGCCGTCGCGCAGAAGCTCGGTCTGAAGGCCGAGTACGAGTCGGCGCCGTTCGACGCGATCCTGCCCGGCGTCGACTCCGGCAAGTACGAGGTCGGCGTCTCCTCGTTCACCATCAACGCCGACCGGATGAAGACCGTCAACATGGTCAGCTACTACTCGGCCGGCACCCAGTGGGCGACCAAGGCCGGCAACCCGGCCAAGGTCGACACCGAGAACGCCTGCGGCAAGAAGATCGCCGTGCAGGTCGGCACCGTGCAGCTCGACGACATCACCGCCCGGTCGAAGAAGTGCACCGACGCCGGCAAGCCGGCGATCACCATCGACCAGTACCAGGCGCAGAGCGACGCCACCGCCGCCGTGGTCAGCGGCAAGGACGACGCCATGCTGGCCGACTCCCCGGTGGGCGCGTACGCGGTGAAGCAGAGCAACGGCCAGTTGGAGCTGCTCGGCGACATCTACGAGTCGGCCCCGTACGGCTACGCGGTGAAGAAGGACCAGGCCGCGTTCGCCGAGGTGCTGAAGGAGGCTGTCGCGGCGGTCATCGCCGACGGCTCGTACGAGGGCGCGCTGAAGAAGTGGGGCGTCGAGGGCGGCGCCATCACGACTCCGGCGCTGAACCCGACCAACTGACCATGTCGGTCGAGACAGACACACCCGAGCGGGCACGGCCGGAACCCATCCAGGCCGTGCCCGTGCGGCATCCCGGGCGGTGGGTCGCCGTCGCCGTGATCGGGGTGCTGGTGGCCATGTTCGTGCACCTGCTGGTGACGAACAAGGCGTTCAACTGGCCGTTCATGATCGACGAGATGTTCCGCCCGCCGATCATCGAGGGCGTACGCGGAAGCATCGCGCTGCTGCTGACCGCCATGCTGATCGGCATCGTGCTGGGCGTCGTCATCGCCATCATGCGGCTGTCGGAGAACCCGATCCTGCGCGGCGTCGCCTGGGCGTACACCTGGTTCTTCCGGGCGGTGCCCCGGCTGGTGCTGGCGATCCTCTTCGGCAACCTGGGCATCCTCTGGGCGCGCATCGAGTTCGGGCTGCCCTTCGACCGGCAGATCGGCGCCCTGTTCGGGGTCGACGACTTCGAGGCGCGGCTGTTCGGCTTCTCGGCGGTGGACATCCTCACCGGGTTCGTCGCCGGCATGCTGGCGCTGGGCCTCTCCGAGGCCGCCTACATGGCGGAGATCGTCCGGGCCGGCATCCAGTCGGTCGACGAGGGGCAGACGGAGGCCGCCCAGGCGCTCGGCCTGAAGCGCGGGCAGATCCTGCGCCGCATCGTGCTGCCGCAGGCCATGCGGGTGATCGTCCCGCCGACCGGCAACGAGACCATCGCGATGCTCAAGGACACCTCGCTGGTGGCCTTCGTGCCAGTCTCGATGGAGCTGTTCTTCCAGCTCAGGGCTGTGGGTAGCCGGACCTTCCAGGTCTTCCCGATGCTGGTCGCGGCGACCATCTGGTATCTGCTGCTGACCAGCGTGCTGCTGGTCGGGCAGTACTACCTGGAGCGGCACTTCTCCAAGGGCGTCGGGCGCAGCGTACGGGCGAAGACCAAGCTGCGGGGGATCGCCGCGGAGAGCGGCGGCACGACCGGGAAGGTGGACGGCGCATGACCGAGCTGACGGTGCCGGCCCAGGCCGGTGCGCCCGCGACGGAGTCCGGCGTGATGGTCCGGGCCGAGCAGGTACACAAGTCGTTCGGGCCGATCGAGGTGCTCAAGGGCATCGACCTGGAGGTCCGCAGCGGCGAGGTGTGCTGCCTGCTGGGTCCCTCGGGCTCCGGCAAGTCGACGTTCCTGCGCTGCATCAACCACCTGGAGAAGATCAACGCCGGTAGGATCTGGGTGGACGGCGACCTGATCGGCTACCGCGAGCGCGGCGGGAAGCTGCACGAGCTGCGGGAGCGGGAGGTGGCCGCCCAGCGCCGCGCGATCGGCATGGTGTTCCAGCGGTTCAACCTCTTCCCGCACATGACCGCCCTGCAGAACGTTGCCGAGGCGCCGGTGCTGGTGGGCCGCGAGAAGAAGGCCGCCGCCCGGGACCGGGCCGCCGCCCTGCTGGAGCGGGTGGGGCTGGGCGACAAGCTCGGCAACTACCCGGGCCAGCTCTCCGGCGGCCAGCAGCAGCGGGTGGCGATCGCCCGGGCACTGGCGATGCAGCCGAAGCTGATGCTCTTCGACGAGCCGACCAGCGCGCTCGACCCGGAACTGGTCGGCGAGGTGCTCGACGTGATGAAGGACCTGGCCCGCGACGGCATGACGATGATCGTGGTCACCCACGAGATCGGCTTCGCCCGCGAGGTCGGCGACTCGCTGGTCTTCATGGACGGCGGCGTCGTGGTCGAGTCCGGCGTGCCCCGCGAGGTGATCGCCAACCCCCGGCACGACCGGACGAAGGCGTTCCTGGCCAAGGTGCTCTGAGTCGGCACGCCGGCGCAGCCCGCCTCCGGGCCGCGCCGGCGTGCCGTGCCGGTGACGTCCGTCGCGGTCACGCCCGTGCCGGTGCCCGGGAGTGTCGGAGCGGGCGACTAGAGTCGCTCGCGTGACAGCTACGACGCCGCGCCTGCTCCTCGTCGACGGACACTCCCTGGCATACCGGGCCTTCTTCGCCCTCCCGGTGGAAAACTTCTCCACCACGACAGGGCAGCCGACCAACGCGGTCTACGGCTTCACGTCCATGCTGATCAACGTGCTGCGCGACGAGCAGCCCACGCACATCGTGGTCACCTTCGACGTCTCCCGCCGTTCCTTCCGCACCGAGCAGTACGCGGAGTACAAGGCCGGCCGCAGCGAGACCCCGACCGACTTCAAGGGCCAGGTGAGCCTGGTCAAGGAGGTCCTCGCGGCGCTGCGCATCCCGGTGGTGGAGAAGGAGGGCTACGAGGCCGACGACATCATCGCCACTCTCGCCTGCCAGGCCCGCGACCAGGGCATGTCGGTGCTGATCAGCACCGGCGACCGGGACGCGTTCCAGCTCGTCGGCGACCAGATCACCGTGCTCTACCCGCGCAAGGGCGTCTCCGACCTGGCCCGGATGGATCCGGCGGCGATCGAGACGAAGTACGGCGTCGCGCCGGACCGATACCGCGACCTGGCCGCCCTGGTCGGCGAGACCAGCGACAACCTGCCCGGCGTCCCGGGTGTCGGCCCGAAGACCGCCGCGAAGTGGATCAACTTGTACGGCGGGGTCGACGGGGTCATCGCGCGGGCCGACGAGATCAAGGGCAAGGCCGGCGACAGCCTGCGCGAGCGGCTCGCCGACGTGATCCGCAACTACGAGATCAACCGCCTCGTCTCCGACCTGGAGCTGCCGCTGCGTCCCGAGGACGCGCGCTGGGAGGGGTGGGACCGCGAGGCAGTCCACCAGGTCTTCGACACCCTCGAGTTCCGCATCCTGCGCGACCGGCTCTACCAGTACCTGGAGGCGGTGGAGCCGGAGGCCGAGTCCGGGTTCGACCTGACCGGCGAGGTGCTCACCGCGCCCGGCTCGCTCGCCGGGTGGCTGGAGACGCACGCGCCGGCCGGCACCCCAGTGGGCGTGGCGGCGAAGCTCGACACGGGCCCCAACCGCCGGCACACCGCCTCGGTGACCGGGATGGCGCTGGCCACCGCCGGCGGCGCGGCGGCCTGGTTCGACCCCGCCACGCTCGACCCGACCGACGAGGCGGCCCTCGCGGCGTGGCTGGCCGACGCCGGGCGGCCCAAGGTGCTGCACGACAGCAAGCCGGCGGTGCTGGCGTTCGCCGCGCACGGCTGGAGCCTGGAGGGCATCCTCCGCGACACGCAGATCGCCGCCTACCTGGCCCGCCCCGACCAGCGGTCCTACGACCTGACCGACCTGGCCCTGCGCTACCTGCACCGCGAGCTGCGGGTCGACGCCCCGGAGACCGGCCAGCTCACCCTCGACGGGCTCGGCAACGACGGCGAGGCGGAGCAGAACCTCATGCTCCAGGCCCGCGCCACCCTCGACCTGGCCGACGCGATCGACGCCGAGCTGTCCCGCGACGGCGAGCAGTCGGCGCGGCTGATGGCCGGCGTGGAGCTGCCGCTGATGCGGGTGCTCGCCGGCATGGAACGCACCGGCATCGCCGCCGACACGCACTACCTCTCCGAGTTGGAGGCGCACTTCGCCGCCGAGGTGAAGGCCGCCGCCCAGGGGGCGTACGCGGCGGTCGGGCGGGAGTTCAACCTCGGCTCGCCGAAGCAGTTGCAGGAGATCCTCTTCGGCGAGTTGGGCCTGCCCAAGACCAAGAAGATCAAGACCGGCTACACCACCGACGCCGACGCCCTCCAGTGGCTGCACGCGCAGAACCCGCACCCGGTGCTGGCCCACCTGCTGCGCCACCGGGACGTCGCCAAGCTCAAGACGACCGTCGACGGATTGCTCAAGTCGGTCTCCGACGACGGCCGCATCCACACCACGTTCAACCAGACGGTGGCGGCCACCGGCCGGCTCTCCTCGACCGAGCCCAACCTCCAGAACATCCCGATCCGCACCGAGGAGGGGCGCCGGATCCGCCGCGCCTTCGTGGTGGGGGAGGGCTACGAGTGCCTGCTCACCGCCGACTACAGCCAGATCGAGATGCGGATCATGGCGCACCTGTCGTCGGACGACGCCCTGATCGAGGCGTTCAACTCCGGCGCCGACTTCCACGCCGTCACCGCCTCGTCGGTCTTCGGCGTGCCGGTCGACGAGGTCACCGCCGACCAGCGGCGCAAGATCAAGGCGATGAACTACGGCCTGGCGTACGGGCTCAGCGCCTTCGGCCTCTCCCAGCAGCTCGGGATCACCGCCGAGGAGGCGCGCGGGCTGATGGAGGACTACTTCGCCGGGTTCGGCGGAGTACGCGACTACCTCCAGGAGGTCGTCGCCCGGGCCCGGCACAACGGCTACACCTCGACCATCCTGGGCCGCCGCCGCTACCTGCCCGACCTGGTCAGCGACAACCGGCAGCGCCGCGAGATGGCCGAGCGGATGGCGCTCAACGCCCCCATCCAGGGCTCGGCGGCCGACATCATCAAGGTCGCCATGCTGCACGTCGACACCGCGCTGCGCGAGGCGGGCCTGCGTTCACGGATGCTGCTCCAGGTGCACGACGAACTGGTCTTCGAGGTCGCCCCGGGCGAGCGGGAGACGCTGGAGGCGCTGGTGCGGCGGGAGATGGGCGCGGCGCACCCGCTGGCGGTGCCGCTGGAGGTCTCCGTCGGCGAGGGGCGGGACTGGAACAGCGCCGACCACTGAGTCTTCTTGGTGGGTTCCGGGGCAGCCCGACCGCTCCGGGCGGTCAGGCTTGATCCCTGCGCGGGTCGGGCTGCCCCGGAACCCCGTCGTGGGCGTGGTGGTCGGCGCTGCTGCGGGGAGTGATCTGGGGCTGGTCGGTGCGTTTTCGGTTCGGGTCACTTGAGGGGGTCGTGGCCCCAGTTCATCAGGGACCAGCGCCACTTCGTGTCGCGGACGTCGCCGGAGGGGCGCTGGGCCAGGTGCCGCCGGACGTACCCGACGACCTTGCGCATGTGCCGGTAGTCGGCCTCGGAGAGCTGGTCGCGCCTGCGGCGCAGCAGGCCGATGATCCTGCGGCCGGACTCGTGGCCCACCGACTCGCCGCCCTTGGTGCCCTTGCGCCAGCCGACCCGTTTCGACTCGTCGGTCTCCAGCCACGTCGACAACTCAGCCGGCTTCATGTTCACCGCCCCGGTGAACTCCCGGTAGGTGTCCCGGCCCTCGTCACTCCTGCTCATGGCGCAGCACCTCCGGTCGGTGCGCGACGTCCCGGCCCGAGTCGTCGTTCCGGATCCGGTACTGCGGGTGGTCCGGCGACGCGTTCACGGCGTGCCCGCGTACGTGCGTCCGGTCGATCAGCTTCTCCTTGACCACGCCGTACGCCCGGCCGCTGTGGCTGGCCCAGGAGACGTGGTCACCCTTGCGGAACTCGCTCTGCTCGGCCATGCGACGCGGTTACCCGGCGTCGATGCCCCGAAACGACGGAGGCGTGCTCCCGGGTCGGTGCCGCGCACCGTGCGGTCAGCCGGCGGGCTTCTCCGCGACGAAGATGGCGGTGCCGGGGAAGAGGCGGCCACGCAGCGGGCTCCACTGCCCCCAGATCCCCTCGTGCCCCTCGGGCCACTCCGGCTCCACGAGGTCGACCAGGCGGAAGCCGGCGCCCACGAGCTCCCGGACCCGGTCGCCGAGGGTGCGGTGCTGCTCGACGTAGGTGGCCTCGCCGGCCTCGTCCTGCTCGACGTAGGGGGAGCGGTCGAAGTACGAGTGCACGGCGGTCAGCCCGCCCTCGCCGGGATCGTCGAGGAAGATCCACCGCATCGGGTGGGTCACCGAGAACACCCACCGGCCGCCGGGACGCAGCACCCGGAACACCTCGCGCATGACCGCCGCCGAGTCGGCCACGAACGGGACCGCCCCGAACGCCGTGCAGGCCGTGTCGAACGCGGCGTCGGCGAACGGCAGCGCCAGCGCGTCGGCCTGCACCAGCGGCACGCGTACGCCGGTGCGGTCGGCCGCCAGCGCGGCGTGCCGCAGCATTCCGGCGGACAGGTCCAGGGCTACCGGCCGGGCACCGCGGGTGGCCAGCCACCGCGCGGCGGCCGCGGCACCGCAGCCGAGCTCCAGCACCCGCCGCCCGGCCAGTTCGCCCAGCAGCCGTACGTCGGCCTCCCGCAGGCCCTCCGGGCACCAGACGAAGTCCAGGTCGCCGAGGAAGCGGCCGTGCTCTGCCTGGTAGTCGTCGGCGTCGGCGTCCCACCAGCGGCGGTTGGCCCGGCGGGCCTCGGCGTTGCCGACCCGGCGCCGGGTCACCCGGCTGTCGTCATCCACCCGCTCACGCTAGGCCCCCTTCGCGCGGGCGGCCGGCCGGCCCCCGGAGTGCGTCGCACGGCGTCCGGCGCTACCGTTCACGCTGGTGCCCGTGTGACAGAGGCGACACCTGCGATGCCTTCCTGCCGATATCTCCGCTTTCGCAGCTGACGAGGCGGCGAGAGGACGGGAGGGCTTGCACGCTGTGGTAATGCAGCGGGTAGGCTAGACGATGCGCTCGCGGATCGTGTGCCTCGGCAGGGAGCAGGTGCGCGGTCTCCGGGACCACTGGCGGAGCCACATCCATGATCTCACGCGATGATCTCTCAGTGTGCCCGGCGACGGATCTGCTGGCGCGAACAGGTCACCGCGACACACCAGCCTGCTGTGACACACCATCCGACCGGAGCAACCGCCCACATGACGAGCAGCATCGAGGCCCCCTCGAGCGCCACCCGGGTCACCCACGACGATCTCGGTTCCGAGGAGGCTTTCCTCGCCGCGATCGACGAGACCATCAAGTACTTCAACGACGGCGACATTGTCGAAGGCACCGTCGTCAAGGTCGATCGGGACGAGGTCCTGCTCGACATCGGCTACAAGACCGAGGGTGTCATCCCCTCTCGGGAGTTGTCGATCAAGCACGACGTGGACCCGGCCGAGGTCGTTTCGGTTGGTGACCACATCGAGGCCCTGGTCCTCCAGAAGGAGGACAAGGAGGGGCGTCTGATCCTCTCCAAGAAGCGGGCGCAGTACGAGCGGGCCTGGGGCACCATCGAGAAGATCAAGGACGAGGACGGCGTCGTTCGCGGCTCGGTCATCGAGGTGGTCAAGGGTGGCCTCATCCTCGACATCGGGCTGCGCGGCTTCCTGCCCGCGTCCCTGGTCGAGATGCGTCGGGTGCGCGACCTGCAGCCGTACGTCGGCCGCGAGCTCGAAGCCAAGATCATCGAGCTGGACAAGAACCGCAACAACGTGGTCCTGTCCCGCCGGGCCTGGCTGGAGCAGACGCAGTCCGAGGTGCGCACCGAGTTCCTCAACAAGCTGCAGAAGGGCCAGGTCCGCAAGGGCGTCGTGTCCTCGATCGTCAACTTCGGGGCGTTCGTCGACCTGGGCGGCGTGGACGGCCTGGTGCACGTCTCCGAGCTGTCCTGGAAGCACATCGACCACCCGTCCGAGGTCGTCGAGGTGGGCCAGGAGGTCGAGGTCGAGGTCCTGGACGTCGACCTGGACCGCGAGCGGGTCTCGCTGTCGCTGAAGGCGACCCAGGAGGACCCGTGGCGTCAGTTCGCCCGCACCCACGCGATCCAGCAGATCGTGCCGGGTAAGGTCACCAAGCTGGTGCCGTTCGGCGCCTTCGTCCGGGTGGACGACGGCATCGAGGGCCTGGTCCACATCTCCGAGCTGGCCGAGCGCCACGTGGAGATCCCGGAGCAGGTCGTCCAGGTCGGCTCCGAGGTCATGGTCAAGGTCATCGACATCGACCTGGAGCGCCGCCGGATCTCGCTGTCGCTCAAGCAGGCCAACGAGGGCTTCGTCGAGGGCGAGGAGCACTTCGACCCGACCCTCTACGGCATGGCCGCGACGTACGACGCCGAGGGCAACTACATCTACCCGGAGGGCTTCGACCCGGAGACGGGCGAGTGGCTCGAGGGGTACGACAAGCAGCGCGAGACCTGGGAGAACCAGTACGCCGAGGCTCGTACCCGCTGGGAGGCCCACACCAAGCAGGTGCAGACCTCCCGGGCGGCCGACGCCGAGGCTGCTGCCAACCCGGCTCCGGCCGTCACCGGTGGTGGCACCACCACCTCGACGAGCGCGGCCCCGAGCCGCCAGGCCGAGGAGCCGGCCGGCACCCTGGCCACCGACGAGGCGCTCGCCGCTCTGCGGGAGAAGCTCGCCGGCGGCAAGTGACCCGCTGAACGACGACGGGCCCCGTCCCCGCGATCGCGAGATCGCCGGGGGCGGGGCCCGTCGCCTTTCCTCACCGGCTCGCGCCGGAGCGTGGCGGCGACCTCGGCGGGGCAGGGGTGCCGTGTCAGCTACGCGCCCGGTGCGGCGGCGGTGACCGGTTGCCTCAGGATGGTGCGTTGCTTCTCGGGTGCGACCCTGCGGAAGTCGCTGAGGTAGATCTCGTGGTGTCTGCCGACCATCCGCAGCCCGTTGCCCGGCACGAACTCGTGGTGCAGTCGCGCCAGCACCTCGGCCTCGTCGTCGAAGGAACCGACGTGCAGCGTCTGCACGCACCGCCCCTCGGACAGCGTGCCCAGCCGGGTGTCGTCGAGCCGCGACGGGCGGTTCCTGGCCCCGGCCTGCGCCACGGCGGCGGCGAACATGCCCTGGTCGATCCAGTCCGGGACCATGATCATCAGCGTCTAGTGCCACCGTGACTTGTCGCGTTCCGAGGTGAAGGAGTCCATGTCCTCGGCCCACCACAGGCCCTCCAGGGGCGGGACGACGTAGTCGCGTCGGAGGTCCTGTTTGCTGGCGAACTTCAGCTTGTAGGCCACCGGGTAGAGGGCTTCGACAGCGTCGGTGAACGCGGGCGAGGCGTTCGGGTCACCGTGGCCGTCGATCATGAGATACCGCATGTCGGGCACGTCCACGATCCGGAACTGGTCCCGCTTGGCCTGATAGGCGTCGAGGGTCTTCTTGAAGTCAGTCTTCTCCGTCATCAGGCACCTGGGCTCGGGCGGCGAGCCACTGCCTTTCCGCCTCCAGGAGGCTCAGCGAGTACGAGAACACCTCACGCGCCGGCCGCGGGAGGGGAGCTTGCGCCTGCTGCGTCACCCGGATCGCCTCGATGCGGGCTTCGACCCGCGCCAACCGGGTGCGTAGCGCCTCCGCGTACTCCCGCGCGGAGAGCAGGGGCAGGTTGGCGACACCGACGAGGAGCGGGTGCGGTACCGGCCGTGGTTCCTCGATGAGCGCCAGCGCGGTGCGCGCCGCGACCTCTCGGCCCTCGGTGGTGGCGTGGTGGACGCGGCGGGACTTCGGGGCGGTGGGAGCTTCGGGAACGTGGACCAGACCACGCTTCTCCAGCTTGGCGAGCAGGTAGTAGATCGAGGAGAACCCGACGTCGGACCACTGCCGGATGCCGCGTTGCCCGATCACCTGTTCCAGGTCGTAGCCGTGCCGGGCGCGTTCGATGATCAAGCCCAGCACGGTCAGCTCGGCGGTAGTCAGCTCCACGGCCCTATTCTATTACTAGAATACGGCTCATCTGGGATGCCCGCTCGGAGGACTGGCCGAGGGCACGGTGCGGGCCGGACGAGTCGCCCCGGTGCTGGCGGCGCGGCGGTGATCCGGTTGACTGGTCGCGTGCTGAAGGTGGGACTGACCGGAGGAATCGGGTCCGGCAAGAGCGCCGTGGCGAGGCGACTGGCCGAGCGCGGCGCGGTGGTGATCGACTCCGACCGGTTGGCCCGGGAGGTGGTCGCGCCGGGCACGGAAGGGCTGGCCGACATCGTCGCGGCCTTCTCCGACCGGGTCCTCGACGCCGACGGCGCGCTCGACCGGGCGGCGCTGGGCGCGCTGGTCTTCGCCGACGAAACGGCGCGCCGCCGGCTGGAGGCGATCACCCATCCGCGCGTACGGGCCCGTTCCGCCGAGCTGGCCGCCGCGGCGGGGCCCGACGCGATCGTGGTCAACGACGTGCCGCTCCTGGTGGAGGTGGGGCTCCCGCCCACGTACCACCTGGTGGTCGTGGTGCAGACGGAGGTCGCCACGCGGTTGGCGCGGCTGGCCCGCGACCGGGGGATGGACCGGGCGGAGGCCGAGCGGCGGATCGCCGCGCAGGCCGACGACGCCCGGCGCCGGGCCGTGGCGGACGTCCTCCTGACCAACGACGGCAGCCTCGCCGACCTGCACGCGGCGGTCGACGCGCTGTGGCGCGAGCGGCTGCGGCCCTACGAGACGAACGTGCGCGAGCGGCGGCCGGCCCGGTCGGACCGCGTCGTGCTGGCGGAGGCCGACCCGACCTGGCCGCAGCAGTACGCGCGGCTGGCCGCCCGGATCCGGCACGCGGTCGCCCCCGCCGACCTGCGGATCGACCACATCGGCTCGACCGCGGTCCCGGGGCTCGCCGCCACGGACGTGATCGACATCCAGCTCACCGTCCCCACCCTCGCCGACGCGGACGGCCCGCTGGCGGAACGGCTCGCGGAGGCGGGGTTCCCGCGCCTGCCCGGCGAGTGGTGGGACAACCCCCGCCCGCCCGGCAGCGGCCGGTGGGAGAAGCGGGTGCACGGCAGCGCCGATCCGGGTCGCCCCGTGCACCTGCACGTCCGCCCGGCGGACTCGCCCGGCTGGCGGTACGCGCTGCTGATGCGCGACCACCTGCGCGCCGACCCCGACCAGCGGGCGGCCTACCTGCTGCTGAAGCGGGAGCTGGCCGCCTCCGCCCCGGACAGCGCCACCTGGACCACCGCGAAGGACCCGTGGTTCGACGAGGAGCACCTGCGCGCCGAGCAGTGGGCGACGCAGACGGGCTGGCGTCCCTGACCGGTCAGCGACCCCTGGACGGGCGACCGGGCGCCGGGGCGAGCCGGGGCACGGTGGCGGGTGTCAGGTCGAGTTGGGCCCAGACGTCGGCGCGCGTACGCACCTCCAGCCGCAGCAGCGTGCCGGACCGGTCGATCCAGTAGCGCAGCGGTCCACCGGACGCGGGCAGCTCGACGACGTCGACGGCCTTCCCGGCGACGGTGTCGCCGCGTATCCGCATGGCTGCGCCCCGCCGGCCGGGCGCTCCGGCGGCCCGCAGCGCCGCGTCGAGCAGCCCGCCCACCTCGCCGGCGCGTTGCGGGTCGGCGAGCCAGCCCCGGGCGGGCGGCGGCAGTGGCGGTCGGCCGGGCGACTCGACGGTGCCCGGGACCGCCGAGGCAGGCACGTCCGCCCGGGTCACGCCGGTGGCGTCCACGCGCAGCAGCGTCCGGCGCTCCGGCACGCCGAGGTCCGCGACGGCCACGTACGCCGTCCGCCCGCTCCAGCTCACCCAGCCGGACCCGCGCAGGTTCGTGGCGGCGACGGGTGCGGTCAGGGTGACGGCGGCGCCGGCGCGGGCGCGCAGCCGGGCCGGCAGCCGGTCCAGCCGGTCCCGCTCGGCGGCGGTCAGGGCGCGGGGCTGCCCGGGACGGCCACCGAGGGTGTCGACCGGCCGCAGCGTGGGCCGGTCGGCCCGGTTCAGCTGTACGGTCACCGGTCCGACGCCGGCCAGCCCGGTCTCCAGCCGGTGCAGCCGGGCGTCGTGGTCGAGCCAGTAGCGCGGGTGCTCGTCCGGCGGGGCGGGCGGCGCGGACGTGCCGGGGGCGGGCGGCGGTGCCTGGAGGACGTCGACCGGTATCGCGCCGACGGTGGCGCCGCCGATCCGGCGGGCGGCGTCGGGCGGCGGCTCCGGGCGGTCCGCGGCGAGGCGGAAGAGCAGGTCGAGTACGGCGGCCAGCCCCTGCCCGGCGGGCGGGCGGTGCAGCCGCCAGCGGTCCGTCGGCGGCACCAGCGGGGGCGGCGCGGGGGTCGGCACCGCGGTCGGGTCGGGACGCAGCAGGACGACCGTCGGGGTGGCCTGGAGCAGCCCACGCTCCGCGCCCGCGCCGGGCCCGCCGACGTCGAGGTAGACCAGCGGCCGGGACCAATCGACCCAGCCGACCAGTTCGGTACGCGTCGCGCCGGTGCCCGCCGTCACGCGCACCCCGGCCCGCAGGTCGCGGTGGTTGGTGACCCGCATCGCGGCCAGTCGCTCGCGTTCGTCGCCGGTGAGCGCCCTCGGCTGTTCCGACCGGTCGGGCACCCAGCTCAGCAGCCCCACGAGCAGCGCGGTGGCGGAGAGCACGGCCACGGTCGCGAGCACCAGCAGGACGGTGCGGCGACGGCCGGTCACCACCCGGGGGATGCCCCCGGTGTGGGCGTCGTCGTGCGGCGGACGGTCCTGCGGCGGGTGTGTCGGGCCGGGACCGTGGGTCCGGGCGGCGGAGGTCTCCACGGGAGGTTGAACGGGATTCACCCCCGTGGGGTGACGAGCAGTGGCGCTCGCGGCGGCCGGTCAGCGACTCACGCGCGACCACACCGGGTGCGCACGCCGGTAGTGCCGGGTGCTGCGACCCCTGTGCCGGGGGCGGGCCGGCCGTGACGGCCTGGCCACCTGCCCGGTCGGCCGCCGCGAGCGGCCTACACGCAGAGGGTAGTCCGGTGAGATGCGCCACACAATGCGAATATCGAAGCCGATCACGGACCGGGCGTAGTCGTCCCGCGGTGTCGGACCCCCGGCGTACGGTTGGGGTCATGGCGCTCGACATTCCCCGTCTCGACGGCCGTTTCCAGGTCGTCAGCGATTTCCAGCCGGCCGGCGACCAGCCGGCGGCCATCGACGACCTGGAGCGTCGGGTCCGACGCGGCGACCGCAACACGGTGCTGCTCGGCGCGACCGGCACCGGCAAGAGCGCCACCGCCGCCTGGCTGATCGAGCGGGTGCAACGGCCGACGCTGGTGCTGGCGCCCAACAAGACGCTCTGCGCTCAGCTGGCCAAGGAGTTCAGCGAGCTGCTGCCGCACAACGCGGTCGAATACTTCGTCTCCTACTACGACTACTACCAGCCCGAGGCCTACATCCCGCAGACCGACACCTACATCGAGAAGGACTCCTCGATCAACGAGGAGGTCGAGCGGCTGCGGCACTCCGCCACCATGTCGCTGCTCACCCGCCGCGACGTGATCGTGGTGGCCACCGTCTCGGCGATCTACGGCCTGGGCACCCCGGAGGAATACCTCGACCGTGCCGTGCGGGTCGCGGTCGGGCAGGAGCTCGACCGCGACCAGCTGCTGCGCCGGCTGGTCGACATCCAGTACACGCGCAACGACATGGCCTTCAACCGGGGCACCTTCCGGGTCCGCGGCGACACGCTGGAGATCATCCCGGCCTACGAGGAGCTCGCCGTCCGGATCGAGCTCTTCGGCGACGAGGTGGAGAAGCTCTACTACCTCAACCCGCTCACGGGCGACGTGGTCAAGGAGGTCGACGGGCTGGTGATCTTCCCGGCCACCCACTACGCGGCCGGCCCTGAGCGGATGGAGCGGGCGATCCGCGACATCGAGGCCGAGCTGGCCGAGCGGCTGGCCGAGCTGGAGCGGCAGGGCAAGCTGCTGGAGGCGCAGCGGCTGCGGATGCGCACCACCTACGACATCGAGATGATGCGCCAGGTCGGGTTCTGCTCCGGCATCGAGAACTACTCGATGCACATGGACGGGCGCCTGCCCGGCAGCCCGCCGCACTGCCTGCTCGACTACTTCCCCGACGACTTCCTCACGATCGTCGACGAGTCGCACGTGACCATCCCGCAGATCGGCGGCATGTACGAGGGCGACGCGTCCCGCAAGCGGATGCTGATCGACCACGGCTTCCGGCTGCCCAGCGCCGCCGACAACCGGCCGCTGCGCTTCGACGAGTTCCTGGAGCGGGTCGGCCAGATGGTCTTCCTCTCCGCCACGCCCGGCCCGTGGGAGCTGGAGCAGGCCCAGGGCGAGTTCGTCGAGCAGGTGATCCGGCCCACCGGTCTGATCGACCCGGAGGTCGTCATCAAGCCCACCAAGGGCCAGATCGACGACCTGATGCACGAGATCAAGCTGCGCACCGAGCGCGACGAGCGGGTGCTGGTCACCACGCTGACCAAGAAGATGGCCGAGGACCTGTCCGACTACCTCCTGGAGAACGGCATCCGGGTGCGTTACCTGCACTCCGAGGTGGACACGCTGCGCCGGGTGGAGCTGCTGCGGGAGCTGCGCAAGGGCGACTTCGACGTGCTGGTCGGCATCAACCTGCTCCGGGAGGGTCTCGACCTGCCGGAGGTGTCGCTGGTCGCCATTCTCGACGCCGACAAGGAGGGATTCCTGCGCAGCGGCCGGTCGCTGATCCAGACGATCGGCCGGGCGGCCCGGAACGTCTCCGGTCAGGTGCACATGTACGCCGACAAGATCACCCCGTCGATGGCCCAGGCGATCGAGGAGACCAACCGGCGGCGCGACAAGCAGATCGCGCACAACACGGCGCACGGCATCAGTCCGGAGCCGCTGCGCAAGAAGATCCACGACATCCTCGACGACATCTACCGCGAGGCGGAGGACACCGAGAACACCCGGGTCGGCGGTGCGGTGCGGCAGCTCTCCCGGGGAAAGGCGCCGGTCAAGGAGACCCGCAGCCGTGGTCGGGCCGGCGGCGCCGGGCCCGCGCGGGAGGGGATGGCCCGGGCCGAGCTGGCCCAGCTCATCCAGGAGCTCAACGACCAGATGCTGGCCGCGGCCCGGGAGCTCCAGTTCGAGCTGGCCGCCCGGATCCGGGACGAGGTCGCCGACCTCAAGAAGGAACTGCGCGGCATGGACGCGGCAGGCGTGAAGTGACGGCGGGTCCCGCCGGCCTGCGGTTCCCGTGGCCACACCGCCCGTGACCCGGCTGGAATCGTCCGGTCGTTCGGCGCGTACCGGCTCCGACGCGCGACCGGCGGGCCCGGTTGGCGGGCGGGCGACCAGAGCTCCGATTGCTGTATGCGAGCATGGTATTGCGCTGGGTGATCGTCCTGCGTACTCTCCCTCGGTGGGGAGGCTGGGGATGCCGTTGCCAACGAGTCCGGTCATTCGTCGCGCCCGGCTGGGCGCCGAGCTGCGTCAGCTGCGACGGCGGGAGGCGCTGACCCTGGAGCAGGTCTGCGACCGGCTGGGGTGGGCCTCCACCTCGAAGCTGTCCCGCATCGAGCTGGGGCAGAGCCGGCCGGATCTGGCCGACGTGCTCGACCTGCTCGACGTCTACGAGGTGCCGCCGCCGCAACGCGACGCGCTCATCGTCATCGCCCGCGACGCCGCCACCGGCCGGGGCTGGTGGAAGACGCTGGGGGAGATGGGCGAGCGGCAACGCACCTACGCCGAGCTGGAGGCGGGGGCGGCGAACATCGTGGACTGGCAGCCCGCCGTCGTGCCGGGGCTGCTCCAGACCCCGGCGTACGCCCGGCTGCGGATCGCCGCCGGCCAGCTCGTGGACCCGGCCCTGGACGTGGAGGCCGACGTGCGGGCCCGGGCGCTGCGGCACGAGGTGCTGCGGCGGGTCGACCCACCCCGCTACACCGCGCTGCTCGCCGAGGCGGCCTGCGAGGCCGGCGACGGCACCCCGCCGCAGGTGTGGCGGGAGCAGTTGCGGCACCTGGTCGACCTGGCCGGCCTGCCGCACGTGACGATCCGGCTGCTGCCCCGGGGCGTCGCCGCGCGGGGCGGGGCGCAGCCGCTCACGCCTTACTCCTGCTACTCGTTTCCCGACCCGGCTGATCCGCGCACGGTGATGCTGGAGGCGCTGACCACCGACGTGCGCCTGGTGACGGCGGCCGACGTCGACCGCTACGAGCAGCTCACGGGCCGGTTACTGGACGCGGCCCTCGGCCCGGAGGAGACGGTCGCGGCGCTGGACCGGCTCGCCGCCGCCTGAGCCGGGTCAGGCGTGGCGGTGGGAGCCGCCCTCCGCGTCGATCATCCGGCGGGCCGGTCGGCCGGGGCCGGTGGCCGCGGGCAGGCGCAGGCGGCCGCGCGGCAACCGGGCCCGGCGCCCCCGAGCCCGTCGGGACCGGCGGCCGCGCGTGCACGGCGCACCCTAGAGCAGGCGTACGACAGACTCAGGCCGGCACGTCCACGAAGTGCTCGACCAGCGGCGGGTTGGCGAAGTGCGGGCCGATCAACGCCCGCCACTGCGCGAAGCGCTCGGTGGCGCGGAAGTTGTCGTCGTGCGCCTCGACCGAGTCCCACTCGACCAGCAGCACGAACCGGCTCGGGGACTCGACGCCCCGGGTCATCCGCACCGACCGGCAGCCGGGCGTCCCGGCGAGCACCGGATGCCCCTTGGCGTACGCGGCGGCGAACTCGTCCTCGTGTCCCGGCAGTACGTCGATGAGCGCGACCTCAAGCACCATGCCGGAAGCCTTTCACGCCGCCGCACGGGCTGGACGCGGGGCCTGTTCGTAGAGCACTAGCCTCCTAGGATGCCTACGGGTGGTGTGCCCCGTCACGTACGCGTCGATCGACATCTGCCAGTGGGGAAGGACACCGGTCGCCCGGGCTGCGGGCACTCGCCGTGATGGGCAACAATGACGGTCGAGGAGGGGAGTATTCCCTCGCGACGGAGTCGTCAGCACGGTCGAGCGCCGATCCTGGATGCGCGACCCGGCCCGTCGGTCACCGCCCCCGGCAGTGACGGAAGAGACCTCCGACAGTCACCACAGCCAGCGTCGCGGCACACCGCGCCCCGGGGAGGGCGTACGGTGTGCCCGTCGTTGCGTGTCTGCCGGAGGTAATGAGCCTTGGACGTGTCCGGACTGCTCTGGGCCGGGACTCTCGTCGTCCTGACGGGGATCCTGCTCGTGGATCTGCTGATCATCGGTCGGCGACCGCACGAGCCCAGCGTGCGCGAGTCGAGCCTCTGGGTCGGCTTCTACGTGGCCCTGGCCCTGCTCTTCGGCGGCGGTGTCTGGCTGGCCTCCGGGGCCAGCGCGGCCGGGCAGTTCTACACCGGCTGGCTGACGGAGTACAGCCTCTCGGTCGACAACCTGTTCGTCTTCGTGATCATCATGGCCCGCTTCGGGGTGCCCCGGCAGTACCAGCAGAAGGTGCTGCTCATCGGCATCGTGCTGGCGCTGGTCATGCGGGGTGGTTTCATCGCCGCCGGCGCGGCGCTGATCTCCCAGTTCTCCTGGGTGTTCTACATCTTCGGCGCCTTCCTGATCTACACCGCGATCAACCTCGCCCGGCAGGGCGAGCCGGACGAGGGCGAGTTCTCCGAGAACATGTTGATCCGGTGGAGCCGCAAGGCGCTGCCGATCTCCCGGGACTACGACGGCGCCAGGCTGACCACCCACACGGCGAAGGGCAAGCGGATCTTCACCCCGATGCTGATCGTCATGATCGCCATCGGCACCACCGATCTGATCTTCGCGCTCGACTCGATTCCGGCGATCTTCGGTATCACCCAGGAGCCGTACCTGGTCTTCACCGCCAACGTCTTCGCGCTGATGGGGCTGCGGCAGCTCTACTTCCTGCTCGGCGGCCTGCTGAACCGCCTGATCTACCTCAGCTACGGCCTGGCCGTGGTGCTCGGCTTCATCGGCGTCAAGCTGGTGCTGGAGGCGCTGGCGGACAACAACCTGCCGTTCGTCAACGGCGGCGAACACGTCTCCTGGGCTCCGCACATCCCGATCTGGCTCTCGCTGGCGATCATCCTCGGCACCCTCGCCGTGGCGACCGTGGCCAGCCTGATCAAGTCCTCCCGCGACCGGCGTGCGGTGCTCTCCGGGGTCGGCCGCTGAGGCGTACGTGACGCGACGAGGGGGCGCTCCCGGACCGGGAGCGCCCCCTCGTGCCGTACGCGGGTCAGAACCGGTGGGCGCCGACCAGGGTGGCGGTGCGTTCGTCGGGCAACTGCTCCTCCAGCACCCGGCGCCGCAGGTAGCAGGCGTGCAGCATGCGGCGGTCGTCGCCGGGGCGGGGATCGGCGGTGACGATGCCGATGTGGTGGATCCGGCGTCCGGGCCGGGCGAAGAAGTAGAGGTCACCGGGGCGTTCCGCGCCCAGCGGCACCGGAGTGGTGGCCGTCGCCTGGTCGCTGGCGTCGCGCGGCAGCAGTACGCCGAGCCGCCGTCCGGCCAGGAAGACGAGGCCCGAGCAGTCGATGCCGTACGCCGACACGCCGCCCCAGATGTAGACGACGTCGACCAGCCGCTGGGCCACGGCCAGAATCTCCTCGGCCGACGGCGGGGCGGTGGGCACCGGCACCGCGTCCTCGCTGGGCAGCCAGAGCGGCTCGGCGTGGCCCGGCGCGTGCACGGGCCGCCAGCCGTCGACCGCCGGACCGGCGGGGACCAGCCGGGTGCCCAGGACGACCCCGGGGAGCACCTCGGCGCCACCCGGGGCGGCGCGCAGGGCGGTGACGGTGGCGTCGACCACGAGCGGGTCGGCGTCGGCGGTGCCGGCGGCCGGGGCGAGCTGCTCGACGGGCAGCCACCCGGGGTAGCCGTTCGGGTGCAGCCGTGGGGCCGGCTGCTCGACCGCCACCACCTGCGCCCAGCCGTCCGGGCGCAACTCGGTGACGAGCACCCGCTCACCGAGCAGCAGTTGGCTCAGCACACAGTCGCCGACCTGCTGGTCGGTGTCCATACCGGAGATCCAGGCCGCGATGTCGGTACGCGGGGCCAGGGCGGGGCCGTCGACGGGGCGTACCTCCTCGGGGCAGCTCCAGAGGGTCGCGACGGCGACCCGGACCACGGCCTCCTGGCCCGGTTGCAGCTCCACGTCCACCCCCAGCTCGCGCCGAATGCCTTCGACCTTATGAAAGTTTCCGACATGCATCAACTGCCAGTCTGCATCTTTACTTCATTCACGGAGCTGATGCCGAGGCCCGGCGCGTCCGGCAGCACGACGGTCGCTCCGTCGTACCGCAGGCCGCCACGGACCGGCGACCAGGCCAGCCACCAGGCGGCATCCAGGTCGGCCACGGCCGTGGTGCCGTAGGCGCCCACCAGGCTCGCGGCGGCGCCGATGCCCACCTCGCTCTCCATCATCGACCCGACGACGGTGCCGAGGCCGTGCGCGGCGGCCAGGTCGAGCAGGGTGCGGGCGGGGTACAGGCCGCCGCACTTGGCGAGCTTGACGTTGACCATGTCGGCGGCCCGGCGGCGGATCACCTCGACCAGGTCGCGGACGCCGAAGACCGCCTCGTCGGCGAGGATCGGCACGTCCACCCGGTCGCTGACCCAGGCCAGCCCGTCCAGGTCCCAGCGGGGGACGGGCTGCTCGACCAGTTCCACGTCGAGCCCGGCGTCCTCGACGCCACGGATCACGCGGACCGCCTCGCGCGGCGTCCAGCCCTGGTTGGCGTCGAGCCGGATGCGCACCCCGTTGCCCACGGCGGCGCGTACGGCGCGGACCCGTTCCAGGTCGCCGGCGGCGTCGGTGCCCACCTTCAGCTTGAGCACCCCGAAGCCCTCCGCCCGCCGCTGCCGGGCCGCCGCCGCCAGGTCCACCGCGTCGCCCGCGGCGAGCGTGACGTCCGTCGGCACCCGCAGGGTGGTGCCCCCGAGCAGCCGCACCAGCGGTACGCCGAGCCGCCGTGCCGCCAGGTCGTGCAGCGCGACGTCGACGGCCGCCTTGGCCGCCTCGTTGCCGACGACCACCCGTTGCACCTGGGTGCAGCGGGCCAGCAGGTCGTCGGCGTCGCGGCCGGTGAGCACCGGGCCGATCACTTCGCGGACGCACGCCTCGGAACCGGCGACCGACGCCCCGGTCACCTGCCACACCTGCGGCGCCTCGCCGTAGCCGGAGCGGCCGTCGGCATCGACCACCTCCACCACCAGGGTCTCCACAGTGGTGGTACGGCGCAGCGCGGTGACGAACGGCGTGTGCAGGGGTGCGGAGAGCCGGTACGTGCGTACCGCGGCGATCGTCATGTGCGGCACCTTATACGGACACGGGCCGGCAGAGGGGGGCCGGTACGAGCGAGCGGAGCGTCGGGCGCAGGGTGTTTCATGGCGGGACGGAACGAGCGGAGGGGAGGGCCGGCATGAGCGAGTGTAGCGAGCGAATCATCAGGGCGACGGGTGTCATGGCGGGACCGGAGCGGAGCGGAGGGCCGGCATGAGCGAGCGTGGCGAGCGAATCGTCGGGGCGACGGGTGTCATGGCGGGACCGGAGCGGAGCGGAGGGGCCGGCATGCGTGAGCGGGGCTGGGAACTGGTGGGCGCGCCGAACGCGCGGGACCTCGGCGGGTTGGTCGGCGTCGACGGCCGGCGGGTGCGGCCGGGGGTGCTGATCCGTACCCCGGCGCTGGGTCGGCTGACTGACGAGGACCTGCCGGTGCTGGCCAAGCTCGGCCCGGCCTGCGTGGTGGACCTGCGGGACCACTCGGAGACGGCGGTCGCCCCGCCGGACCGGCTGTCCGGTGAGCCGCGGGTGGTGCACCTGCCGGTGCACGACGCCGAGCACCCCGTCTTCACCTACGTGTCGGCGGTGCTGCTCGGGCACGACCTGGGCGCGTACGCGGCGGTGGCGGAGGAGGGCACCCCGGCGGCGATGGCGGCGATCTACCGGTGGTTCGTCACGGGGGAGTCGGCGCGGGCGAGCTTCGGGGCGGCGGTGCGGCTGGCGGCGGAGGCGGAGAACTTGCCGCTGGTCTACCACTGCTCGGCGGGGAAGGACCGGACCGGCTGGTTGACCGCGTTGCTGCTCGGCGCGCTGGGCGTGGACGAGGACGCGATCCGGGCGGACTACCTGGCGAACAACCGGCTGACCGAGAGCCTGCGGGAGGTCCTCCTGGAGGGGATGCGGCGCCAGATGCCGGGGCTGGACGTCGAGGCGGTGCGCCCGGTGCTGGAGGTGCGTCCGGAATACCTGGACGCCGCGTACGCGGAGATGCGGCGGGTGCACGGGTCGTTCGAGGCGTACCTGCGCGACGGGCTCGGGGTGACCGACGACGTCCTGGCGGCGCTGCGGGCGGTCCTGCTGGAGTGACGGCTCAGGCCGGCCCGGCCGTCGGTGCCGCCGTGGCCGGCCACCGTCGGCAGGGCCGGCTGCCGATGGCGGTGGACCGTACTCACCCACGACACCCTGACCGGGGGCGCCGGCCGCCGGCCCGGCGGCGGGCCGGCCGTCTCACAGGTCGCGTCGGGCGTCCCAGGCGGCGGCGGACACCTGCGCGATCAGCCGGCAGGCGTCGTCGTCCTCCTCGTCGGCGGGGTCGGAGTCGGGGAGGTCGGTGGTGGTGCAGACGACGATCGCGTACGGCGGCGCGTCGTCGGGGAAGACCACTCCCGCGCCGTGCCGCACGCCGCGCACCCAGCCGTTCTTGTGCGCGATGCGGGTGCCCTCGGGCAGCCCGGCGGCGAGGTCTTCGCGGTGCTCCTGGGCGAACAGCACGTCGAGCATGTCGGCGCAGCCGGCCGGCGAGGCGAGCGGGCCCGGGGACTCCGCGCCGGTGGCCAGCGCGCCGAGCAGCGCGGCCAGGTCGGCGGCGGTGACGAGGTTGGTGATGCCCGCCTCGCGGGCCGCGAAGTCCTCGATGCCCCGGCCGGTCACGCTGTGCCGGGCGCCGGCGAGCGCCCACACCTCCGCCACCGCCGGCAGGCCGACGTGGCTGATGACCACGTTGGTGGCGAGGTTGCTGGAGCGGACGATCATCCGGTCGGCGAGCCAGCGCAGCGGCGCGCTGCCGCCGGCACGCTCCCAGACGGCCTCGTCGTTGTCGTAGTGCCGGGCGCAGGCGAACCGGGGCGCGCCGGGCTGTGCCGAGTCGAACTCGTTGCGCACCGGCACCGGGGCGTCCAGGTCGAGGGTGCCGGCCTCGGCGGCGCGGTACAGCGCGACGAGCACCGCCGCCTTCATGGTGCTGGCCGCATAGTGGGTCGAGTCGGCGTGCCGACTCCAGGTGGGAGCGGCGCCGAGCCGCCCCACGTACGCCGACACGGTGCCGGGCACCCCGTCGAGGCGACCGTCGAGCTCGTCCCAGATCATGCGGCTGACCGTAGCGGGTGACCGGCGGCCCGACGTCGTCCGGGGCCGCGACGGGACGGAGCCCGGACCGCGCGGGGCGGTCCGGGCTCCGGGGCGGCTGCCGTCGTACGTCAGCCGGCGTGCTTGCGGCGGGCGGCGGCCCGGCCGCGCGCGGTCTGGTCGAGCACCACCTTGCGGATCCGGATCGCGGCGGGGGTCACCTCGACGCACTCGTCCTCGCGGCAGAACTCGAGGGCCTGCTCCAGCGACAGCTTGCGCGGCGGGATCAGCTTCTCGGTCTCGTCGGAGGTCGACGCGCGCATGTTGGTGAGCTTCTTCTCCTTGGTGATGTTGACGTCCATGTCGTCGGAGCGGGAGTTCTCCCCGACGATCATGCCCTCGTACACCTCGGTGGTCGGTTCGACGAAGAGCTGGCCCCGCTCCTGAAGGTTGATCATCGCGAACGACGTGACGGCGCCGGACCGGTCGGCGACCAGGGACCCGTTGTTGCGGGTACGCAGCTCGCCGAACCACGGCTCGTACGACTCGAAGACGTGGTGCAGGATGCCGGTGCCCCGGGTGTCGGTGAGGAACTCGGTGCGGAAGCCGATCAGGCCCCGGGCCGGGACCAGCCACTCCATCCGGATCCAGCCGGTGCCGTGGTTGACCAGCTGCTCCATCCGGCCCTTGCGGGTGGCCAGCAGCTGGGTGATCGCGCCGAGGTACTCCTCGGGGGCGTCGATGGTGAGCCGCTCGACCGGCTCGCAGGTCTTGCCGTCGATCTCCCGGGTGACGACCTGCGGCTTGCCGACGGTCAGCTCGAAGGACTCGCGGCGCATCTGCTCGACCAGGATGGCCAGCGCCAGCTCGCCACGGCCCTGCACCTCCCACGCGTCGGGGCGCTCGGTGGGCAGTACCCGCAGCGACACGTTGCCGACCAGTTCCTTGTCGAGCCGGTCCTTGACCATCCGGGCGGTGACCTTGGCGCCCTTGACCCGGCCGACGAGCGGCGAGGTGTTGGTGCCGATGGTCATCGAGATGGCCGGCTCGTCGACGGTGATCAGCGGCAGCGGTCGCGGGTTCTCCGCGTCGGCCAGCGTCTCACCGATCATGATCTCGGGGATGCCGGCGACCGCGATGATGTCGCCCGGGCCCGCCGAGTCGGCCGGCTTGCGCTCCAGGCCCTCGGTCATCAGCAGCTCGGAGATGCGGACCCGTTGGGTGCTGCCGTCGGTGCGGCACCAGGCCACCGTCTGGCCCTTGCTGATGGTGCCCTGCCGCACCCGGCACAGCGCCAGCCGGCCGAGGAACGGGGAGGCGTCGAGGTTGGTGACGTGCGCCTGCAGCGGCGCCTCCTCCTCGTACGCGGGCGGCGGGATGGTGTCGAGCAGGGTGCGGAACAGCGGCTCCAGGCTGCTGCTGTCGTCGGGGATCGCGCCGTCGGCGGGCTGGGTCAGCGAGGCGATGCCGTCGCGGGCGCAGGCGTAGACGATCGGAAAGTCGATCTGCGCCTCGTCGGCGTCCAGGTCGAGGAAGAGCTCGTAGGCCTCGTCCACGACCTCCTTGATCCGGGCGTCGGGGCGGTCCACTTTGTTGATCACCAGGATGATCGGCATCCGCGCCTTGAGCGCCTTGCGGAGCACGAACCGGGTCTGCGGCAGGGGGCCCTCGCTGGCGTCCACCAGCAGCACCACACCGTCGACCATGGTCAGGCCGCGCTCGACCTCGCCGCCGAAGTCGGCGTGGCCGGGGGTGTCGATGATGTTGATGGTCACCGGGTCGGAGCCGTCGGCCGGCATGTACCGCACACCGGTGTTCTTGGCCAGGATGGTGATGCCCTTTTCCCGTTCGAGGTCCATCGAGTCCATGACCCGTTCGGTTACCTCGCCGCGGGCGCCGTAGGCGCCGGCCTGCCGCAACATGGCGTCGACCAGGGTCGTCTTGCCGTGGTCGACGTGGGCGATGATGGCGACGTTGCGGAGGTCGGTGCGAAGCTGCATACCCTCCATACTCCTGTCTGCGGTTGCCGGGGCACGCGTCGGGGTCTTCCCCCAAGATGGCCCGGATCTCTGCCGAAACTGATGTTCCGACCGTTTCAGCGCCTGGCATGCTGACCCCCGTGGGAATGGGGGCCCGATGCACGACCTGCTGACCTCGCTACAGGGTTTGCCGCCCCTGCTGATCTATGTGATCGCCGCGATGATCGTCGCGGGGGAGACCGCCGTGATCTTCGGTCTGCTGGTGCCGGGCGAGGCGACCCTGCTTCTGGTCGGTTTCCTAGCGTACGCCGGGACGCTGCGGCTCGCGCCGGCACTGCTGGTGATGATCGTTGCAGCCGTGATCGGCGACACACTGGCGTACCGGGCCGGCCGGCGGCACGGGCCCCGGCTGCGCGCCGGCCGACTGGGCGCGCGGGTCGGGCACGGGCGGTGGAGCAGGGCGGACGCGATGCTCGGCCGGCTGGGCGGGCGCGGGGTGCTCACCGCCCGCTGGGTGGCCTTCGCCCGCACCCTGGTGCCCCGGCTGGCCGGGGCGGCCGGGATGCCGTACCGGCGGTTCGCGCCGTGGAACCTGGCCGGGGTGGTGACGTGGGTGGGTGGCTCGGTGCTCGTCGGCAACCTGGCCGGCGAATCGTACGAGACGGTCTCCCGGCTGCTCGGGCGGGCCACCGGCGCGGTGCTGGTGCTGGTGGCCGCGCTGGTCGCCGTGGTGCTGGCGGGGCGGTGGCTGGGCCGTAACCCGGATCCGGCCCGGGCGCTGGCGGCCCGGGCCGCGGGGCTGCGTCCGGTGCGCTGGCTCAGTGGCCGGTACGGGGTGCTGTTCTTCCTGCTCGCCATGTACGTCGGGCCGGCCTGGACGCTGCTGATCAACCTCGTCGCCGGCCTGCTGCTGCTCTTCGTGGCCGGGTTCGCCATCGCCTGGGTGCTCGGGGCGGTGGTCCGGCACAGCGGCCTGGCGGTGCTCGACGGCGCGATCGCCAACTGGTTCGCCGACCGGCGTACGCCCGGGGCGGTCGACGTCACGCTCGCGGTGGTCTCGGCACTGCGCGGATCCTCCCTGATCGTGCTGGTGGCGGTCGTCGCGGCGGTGCTGGCGTGGCGCAACCGGCCCTGGCGGGCGGATCTGCTCAGCGTGGTCGGCACGGTCGGTGCTTTCGTGCCGCTGGTGGTGCTGGCCGTGGTGGTCGATCTGGCGGGGCCGGCGGCGGCCGGGCCGGACGGCCGGGCCGCCGCCCTGTTTCCGACGCAGAACGCCGTGGTGGCGGCCAGCCTCTGCACCCTCGCCTGGCTGTTCTCCCGGGGGGCGCGCTGGCCGGCGGCGGTGGCCGCCTGGACCGCCGCGGCGGCCGGGGTGGTCGGCATCGCCGGCGCCCGCCTCTACCTGGGGCTGAGCACGGCCAGCGGAAGTGTCACGGCGGTGCTGCTCGGGGCGGCCTGGACGGCGTTGTTCATGGTCGCCTGGGCGACCCGGGACAAGGCGGTGGGTGACGACACGGCGGAGCCCGAACCGGTGGCGGTCCGCGCCGACGCGTGAGCCGTGGCGCGGTCCTGCCCGGCGTGCTCCGGCGGTGCTGTCGAGGAGGCCGAGCGTGACCGGCGACGGTCGTGGACGGCCGCAACGGGGCCGTGGCGGTGTCGCGCACGGCCCCGTTGCGGCGGGCCGGTCATTCCCGGGTGGTCAGCGCCTCGTGTCCCGCCGACGGGTCGTCGTCGACCTCGGCGGGCTCGCGCCTGATCCGTCCGGGCCACCAGAAGCGGTCGCCGAGCGTGAACGCCAGTGCCGGCACCAGGACCGTCCGGACGAGCAGGGTGTCCAGCAGCACGCCGATGCAGACGATGATCCCGATCTGGGTCAGCAGGATCAGCGGCAGGACGCCGAGGACGGCGAAGACCGCAGCGAGCAGTACGCCGGCACTCGTGATGACGCCGCCGGTGACCCGTAGGGCCGAGAGCATGCCGTCGCGGGTGCCGGTGCGGCGGGCGTCCTCGCGGGCCCGGGTGACGAGGAAGATGTTGTAGTCCACGCCGAGCGCCACCAGGAACACGAAGGCGAGCAGCAGGACGCCGCTGTCGAGCGCCGGCATGTCGAGCACGTGGTCGAAGAGCAGCCACGACGCGCCGATGCTGGCGAAGAACGACGCGATCACGGTGAGCACCAGCAGCAGCGGGGCGAGCAGGCCGCGCAGCAGCAGCACCAGGACCGCGCCGACGAGCAGCAGGATGAGCGGCAGGATCAGCCGCAGGTCCTTGCTGTTGGCCTCGTTCTCGTCGTACGTGGCCGCGACGGCGCCACCCACCACCGCGCCGTCGAACGCGGGTGCGCCGTCGACGGCGGGCGGGGCGGAACCGGGGATCGCCGCGACGGCGTCCCGCAGCGCCTCGACGGCCCGGTTCGCGGCGTCGGTACCGGGCTCGGCCTCCAGCACGACGTCGACCTGGGCGACCTGGGCGCCCGCCTCACCGGGGCGCGCGGAGGCCACGCCGGGGACGGCCGTGACGGCGTCCGTGACGGCCCGTACCGCCGTGGGCGTGGTGAGCACGGCGACCGGTTGGGTCGTGCCGGCGGGGAAGGACCGGGCGAGGGTCTCCGCGCCGGCGACCGCTTCCGGCTTGACCCGGAACTGCTCGGTCTCGGACAGGCCGGTGCGGATGCCGAGCCCACCGAGGGCGAGCCCGGCGAGCAGCAGCGTCGCGAGCAGGGCGACCGGTGCGGGTCGGCGCTCGACGGCGGCGCCGAGCCGGCCCCACAGCCGGCCCTCGCGGGCCTCGCCACCGACCCGGGGCACGAACGGCCAGAACAGGCCGCGACCGAAGATCACCAGTACCGCAGGGAGGACGAACAGCGCCGAGAGCATGGCGAGGATCACGCCCGTCGCGCAGGCGATGGCGAGGGCGCGGTTGAGCTCCTGCTCGGACAGCAGCAGGGTGAGCACGCCGAGGACGACGGTGGAGCCGCTGGCGAGGATGGGCTCGGCGGTACGACGCAGCGCGGCGCGCATCGCCACGAAGCGGTCCTCCTCGTGGCGCAGCTCCTCGCGGTACCGAGCGATGAGCAGCAGGGCGTAGTTGGTGGCGGCGCCGAAGACGAGGACGCTGGCGATGCCGGTGACGGCGCCGCCGGGCAGGTTGATGCCGAACGCCGGGACGACCGTTTCCAGGGCCCGCAGGGTGAGTTGCTCGGTCGCCGCCACGACGACGAGCGGCACGATCCAGAGGAACGGGCTGCGGTAGGTGACGAGCAGCAGCAGCGCCACGACGGCGGCGGTGACGGCGAGCAGCGTGGTGTCGGCGCCGTCGAAGACCTTCGTCAAATCGGTGGCGAACGCGGGCCCGCCGGTCACCTGCACGGTGAGCGCGTCGGGCACGTCGTCCAGTGACGTGCGGAGCTGGTCGATCCGGCCCGTGAGGTCATCCTGCCCGCCGGCGGTGGACAGCGGTACGGCGACGAGCGCGACGGCACCGTCGGGGGAGACCTGCGGTGGGCTGACGCGGCCGCCGACGGCGAACCGGGCGAGGTCATTGGACTGGTCGGTGACGGCCTGGCGGTCGGCTTCGCCGAGCGGGCCGCCGTCGACGCGGCTGACGACGACGATCGCGGCCTGGACGTCGCGGGAGGGCAGTTGGTCCTGGAGCCGTTCCACCTGGGTCGACTGCCACCGCACGGACAGGCCGGTGGACGAGACGGGCTCCGGGTTGTCGGGCTTGGGCATCCCGAACACGGCCGCGCCGACGACGATCGCGGCGACCACGGTGAGCCACGCGGCGAGCCGTCCGCGCGCCACGCGGGTGAACACTGACATCGGTTGCCCTCACGGTCTCTCTCGGCGGGGATTCCTTCGACGCTGAAGACCTCACGAACGGCGCAAAGAGCCGAACGTCGAGTATCTTGATAAACGAGATTATCGACTGCTGAGTTATGCTGCAACCGGAACGGACGGCAGGAGGAAACGACCGACGTGGCAGGGCACGGCATGTACCGGCGGCGCGACACGCACCGCGAGCGGCTGGTCGCCGAGATCGCGGCCGAGCTGCGGCGCTACTCGGTCGACGCGCAGCACATCGGGCACGCCTTCGCCGGCCTGCACGGGCTCAACGCCACCGACCTGCAGGCGCTGATCGCGGTGATGGACGCCGAGCTGTACGGCCAGCCGATCACCCCCGGCCGCCTCGGTGAACAGCTCAACCTCTCCTCCGGCTCGGTCACCGCCCTGATCGACCGGCTGGAGCGCACCGGGCACATCCGCCGTGACCGCGACACCGCCGACCGGCGCAAGGTCTTCCTGCACTACGCCGAGCGGGGCGCGGCGCTGGCCATGGACTTCTTCCGTCCCCTCGGCCGGCGCACCGACGAGGTGATGGCCGGCTTCAGCGACGAGGAACTGGAGGTGGTACACCGGTTCATGGCCGCGATGACCGCCTCGATGGGGGAGCACCGGGACGTGGTGCGCGCCGCCCGCGACGAGCCGGCGCGGCGCGCGAAGGGCTGACGTCGTGCTCGACCGGCTGGCGACCCGCCTTGCCACCGCCGCGCTTCGGTTGCCGCCCGCGCGCACCCGTCGGGTCACCCTCACCCGGGACATCCCGGTGCGGGTCCGTGACGGCGTGCCGCTGCGCACCGACCACTACGCCCCGGACCTGCCCGCCGCGCCCACCGTGCTGATCCGCACCCCGTACGGGCGGGGCGGGCCGATGCGGCTGCTCGGCCGGGTCGCCGCCGAACGCGGCTTCCACGTGGTGATCCAGTCCTGCCGGGGCACGTTCGGCTCGGGCGGTGCGTTCGCCCCGCTGGTGCACGAGCGCGAGGACGGCCTCGACACCCTCGACTGGCTGCGCCGCCAGCCCTGGTGGTCCGGGGCGTTCGGCATGTTCGGCGCCAGCTACCAGGGCTTCGTGCAGTGGGCCCTCGCCGCCGACGCCGGGGAGGAACTGCGTGCGATGGTCGCGGTGGTGACCGCCTCGGGCACCCGCGACTCGACGTACGCCGGGGAGTCCTTCGCCCTGGACACCGTGCTCACCTGGGCCGAGCTGCTCCAGGCGCAGACGGTGCCGTGGCTGGCCCGGCAGTGGGAGCTCAAGCGCGGGCAGCCGCGGCTGGTCGCGGCGTTGGCCCACCTGCCGCTGGCCGAGGCGGACCGGGTGGCCACCGGCGTCACCGTGCCGTTCTTCCAGGAGTGGCTGCGCCACCACACCCCGGACGCCGACTACTGGCACCCGCGCGTCTTCGGCGGCCGGATCGCCGAGGTCCAGGCGCCGGTGGCGATGGTGAGCGGCTGGCACGACATCTTCCTTCCGGCGCAGCTGCGCGACTTCGCGGCGCTGCGTGCGGCCGGTGCCCAACCCCGGCTGACCGTCGGGCCGTGGACCCACGGCAGCCCCGGCCTCCTCCTCGCCGGGCTGCGCGACGGGCTGGACCACCTCGACGAGCACCTCGCCGGGCGGCGCCCACGGGGGCGGAGCGCTGCCGGTCCGACCGCCCCGGTGAGGGTGCACGTCGGCGGCGCGGGAGCCGGCTGGCGGGACCTGCCCGACTGGCCGCCCCCATCGGCGCCGACCCCGTGGCACCTGCACCCGGCCGGCGGGCTGAGCACCGCCGCGCCCGTCCCGTCGGCGCCGGACGGCTTCCACTACGACCCGGCCGACCCGACGCCCTCGCTCGGCGGCCCGCTGCTCGTCGCCCAGCGGGCCGGGCCGGTGGACAACCGCCCGGTCGAGGCCCGGCCCGACGTGCTCACCTTCACCAGCGCCCCGCTCGACGCGCCCGTCGAGGTGATCGGCCCGGTACGCGCCGAGATCCACCTACGCAGCGAGCTGTCCCACTTGGACGTCTTCGTGCGACTGTGCGACGTGGACCGACGTGGCCGTTCCTGGAACGTCTGCGACGGACTGGTCCGGGTCGCGCCGGACCGGTTCCCCGCCGACGCGGCGGGCGTGGTGCGCGTACCGGTGGAACTCTGGCCCACGGCGCACCGGTTCGCGGCGGGGCACCGGCTGCGGGTGCAGGTCTCCGGCGGCGCCCATCCCCGCTACGCGCGCAATCCCGGCACCGGCGAGCCCCTCGGCACGGCCGTCACTCTGCGTGCCGGTTGGCGGGAGATCCTGCACGATCCGCAGTGTCCGTCCGCAGTGGTCCTGCCGGTCGTGCCGCCGGCCACCCAGCTTTCCACCAGCCGAAAAAACCCCTCCTGAGCTGGGCATTCATTCGTCGATGGGGTTATCGTTGGGCCAACGCCCGATGCTGTGCACCACTCGGTCGGGCCTGCGCTGAGGCTCTCACGCCGCCTACGCGGTGTGCACTGTCGTGCCCGGCCCCCGACCCATTCGCAAGGGGGAACCCATGACGCGGGCACCGGAAAACCTGCTGGCCGTCCGCCGCCTGCTGCTCGACCACCTAAACGTCGACCCCGACACCTCCCGCGATCAGGACCTCGAACCCGCCGAGGTCGGCATCGTCGGTGACCCCGCCCACCGGGGCGGCTACCACTGCGGCTCCGACCGGGTGGTGGCCAGGGACTACTCCGTCGTCGAATCGCCCCGCGACAAGGCAGGCCTGACCCTGGACGCGTCCGCCCTCGATGTCGGCCACTTCAAGGTCCGCGTCGCGGGTCGAACGCATGACCTGCGCAGCTTCTCCACCTGGTGCGTCGCGCAGTGCGTCGCCGGGACCCCGGACAGCCGGGACATCAGGGAGATCATCTACTCCCCGGACGGCAGGGTCGTCCGGCGGTGGGACCGCCTGCGCAGGCGAACGAGCGGCGACAACTCCCACCTGTGGCACACGCACTTCAGCTTCTTCCGCGACTCGACCAAGGCGAACCGGGACCAGACCCCGCTGTTCCGCCGCTACCTGACCACCATCGGACTCCTGGAGGACGACATGGCCATCACCGACGACGACGCCCGGAAGGTTGCCGCGGCCACCCTGAACATGCTGCTCGGCCGGTCCGGCCCCACGCTGGGGGCGGCGGTGCAGTCGATCCACCAGCAGATACCCAAGATCTCCGCCGGGCTCGCCGAACTGGGCGACCGGGACCTGGTCGACGAATCCGCGGTCATCGCCGGGGTCCTCGCCGGCCTCGACCCGGCCGCCATCGCCGCCGCCATCCCGCCCACCATGGCCCAACAGATAACCGACGAGTTGGCCCGCCGCCTGGCCGCTTGACCGGCTCGAGGCAAACGGTCCGACCGCACGGCGGCGACGGGACCTGCCCGCCACGCCGAAGCTGCTCTGAACGCGCTGCGGCGGCGGTCGTCAACCGACCGCCGCCACCGGCACGGAGCTACAGAGAACGGACGTTGTCCGCCTGCGGACCCTTCTGCCCCTGGGTCACCTCGAACTCGACCTTCTGGCCCTCGTTCAGCTCCCGGTAACCGCTCGACGCGATGGCCGAGTAGTGGACGAATACGTCCGGCCCTCCGCCGTCCTGCTCGATGAAGCCGAAGCCCTTTTCCGAGTTGAACCACTTAACCGTGCCGGTTGCCATGCATCTCTCCCTGTTCCAAAGCGGGTGACCCGCGGTCGTCGACCGATGATCGCCCGGTGCTCCCCCGAGAGTAACTGGCCAAACCCCGATTTGCTGGCCGAAGTGCCGCAGGCGCGCGGTGAACTCTTGCCGGGGCGGGGCGAAAGCCGGGCGGTGCCCGGTCACCTGGGGCATGCTAGCCCCGATGAGCGGTGCCACAGCCGACGCGCTGACCGAGCTGGAGCGGGAGATCGACGCTCCGGGCGGCGGGTTGGACCGGCTCCGGCTGGTGCCGATCCCGTTCGTCCCCGAGGTCCGGCTGCACCTGGCCGAGGACGCCATCGTCTGGTGGGCCCGGATGGAGGCGCACGCCGGGCACGCCCTGCCCCCGCCGTACTGGGCCTCGGTCTGGGCAGGAGGCCAGGCCCTCGCCCGCCATCTGCTGGATCACCCCGAACTCGCGGCCGGGCGCCGGGTGCTCGACCTCGCCGCCGGGTCCGGCCTGGTGGCGATCGCCGCCGCGCTCGCCGGCGCCGAGCGGGTGTTCGCCAACGACATCGACCCGTACGCGGTCGCGGCGGTCACCGTCAACGCCCAGGCCAACCGCGTCACCGTCGCGGCCACCGGCGGCGACCTGCTCGACTCCGACCCCGGCGGGGTGGACCTGCTGGTGGCCGGGGACGTGCTCTACGACCCGGCGATGGCCGCGCGGGTGCTGCCCTTCCTGCGGCGGGCCGCCAACACCGGCGCCGACGTGCTGGTCGGCGACCCCGGGCGGGGCCACCTGCCGCCGGGCGCGCTGACGGCGGTGGCGAGCTATCCCGTGCCGACCACCGAGCCCTCCGTCGACTCGCCCGTGCGCCGGGTGCAGGTGCTGCGCCCCTGGTGACCGCAGGCTCTCAGGGTCGACCCCGAGACCGATACCAGGGGGCGGTGGGGGATCGGACCCGATGACCGGGGTGGCCGGGCGGCCATAGCGTACGGGGCATGTCGGATTGGCTGACCCAGCTCGGAGAGCTCCCCACCACCCTGCTCATGGGGGTGCTCGGGGTGGTGATGCTCTTCGACGCCGTACCGCTGCTCGGGGTGCTGGTCCCCGGCGACGTGGCGATCCTGGCCGCGATGGGGGTCGGCGGTCCGACCACCGGGGCCATCACCTTCGCGGTCGTGGTGGCCGGCTGCCTCGCCGGCTGGTCGCTGAGCTTCTTCGCCGGCCGCCGCTACGGCGATCTCCTGCGCCGCAGCCGCTTCGGCGACTGGATCGGCGAGGAGCGCTGGGTGGCGGCGGAGGGGATCCTCCGGCGCGGGGGCGGCCGGATGGTGCTGGTCGCGCCCTTCCTGCCGGTGTTCAACGCGCTGCTGCCGCTGGCGGCGGGCGGGCTGCGGATGTCGTACCCGCGCTTCCTCGGCTGCGCGACGCTCGGCGCGGCCGCCTGGGCCGGTCTCTACCTGGTGCTGGGCAGCGCCTCGCGGTCGCTGGCGGGGCTGTTGCCGGGGGAGTCCAGCCCGATGCTGGTCACCATGGCGGTCGGCCTGCTGCTGGCGGGTGTGGTGCTGATGGGCACGCGGCGCCGACTGCGGGCGGTCACCGGGGCCTGACCCGCGCCAGACGGGGAACGGGCCCGACGAGAAAGCGGGGGTGAACGGGGGAACGGGGGTCGACGGGGGAGCGGGGCCGGGCGCGGATCGCGCCCGGCCCCGCTGACGTCACCAGCCGCGGGCGCGCCACTGGGGCAACGCGGAGCGTTCCGCGCCGAGCGTGCTGTCCTTGCCGTGGCCCGGGTAGAACCAGGTCTCGTCGGGCAACCGGTCGAAGAGCTTGTGCTCGACGTCGTCGATGAGCGCCGCGAACCGCTCCGGATCCTTGTCGGTGTTGCCGACGCCACCCGGGAAGAGGCTGTCGCCGGTGAACAGGTGCGGCGTTCCTGCCGGGTCACGGTAGAGCAGCGCGATCGAGCCGGGGGTGTGTCCCTTGATGTGGATGACCTCCAGCGCGCATTCGCCCACCGGCACGCTGTCGCCGTCGGCGAGCGTCTCGGCCTCGATCGGCAGCCCTGCCGCGTCGTCGGTGTGCACCAGCGGGCGGGCGCCCGTCTTGGCGACCACCTCCTCCAGCGCCACCCAGTGGTCCATGTGCTGGTGGGTGGTGACCACGGTGGCCAGCCCCGCGTCGCCCACCAGCTCGATCAGCCGGGGCGCCTCGTTGGCGGCGTCGATCAGCACCTGCTCACCGGTGGCCCGGCAGCGCAGCAGGTAGGCGTTGTTGTCCATCGGGCCCACCGACACCTTGGTGATGGTGAGCTGGTCGAGCTCGCGTACGGCCGGCGCACCGCCGGGCGTGACGTCTCCGCTGTAGGTCATGAGGTCGTCTATATCCATTCCGGTGGTTGCGGTAGGGGACCGTCGGGCGTGACGGTCAGCACGGTGCCAGGGCTGCGGCCGATCAGCCAGGCGGCGAGCTCGGGGGCGGCGCCGGTGACCGTGGGCGCGCTGCTCCGGTCGCCGACGACCAGTTCGTGCCGGCTGCCGTCGAAGCGCAGCACCAACGGTGGCACGTCATCGCGGTCGGCGAGGTCACCGGCCACCTCGTGCAGCAGCCGGTGGCCGAACGCCTCGGGCCAGTGGGACGGCCGGTAGCCGGCGGCGAGGTCCACGTGGTGCACCTCGATCTCACGCAGCCGTCCCCAGACCAGCATGGCCGCCGGCCAGGGGCCGCGCCGGGTCTGGACCGTGGCCGCCCACGCCTCGACCGGCATCGCGGCGACCGCCTCGGCGAACCGGTCGGCTGAGCGGCGCAGGTCGTCCAGGTGGGCGTCGGGTGGGCGGGTGGCGCCGGCCTCGATGTCGGCGTCCCGGGCCGTCGCGGAGGCGTACATCGGGATCGGCTCGCCGGTGCGGGCCGCGGTGAGCAGGTTGACGAAGCCGTCGGCGTTGCGGGCCAGATGAGTCAGGACGTGCCCCCGGCTCCAGCCCGGCAGCAGCGACACGGCGGCGAGGTCGCTGTCGTCGAAGGTGGCCGCGGCCCGCAGCAGGCGGCCTGTGGCGGCGTCCACCTCGCCGGTCAGCAGAAGCGGATCCATGGTCACCCACCGACCCTATCCGCCGGTCGGCCCCGCGTCGCCGGGGAAATCGCTTTCGGCGCGTCGCGGCGCGTCCTACCGTCGGCGTCGAACGCGTCACCGGAACGGCGGGGAGGTGGTGACCATGCCGGTAACAGCACGCGTGCGTCAACCGCTCCGACACCGATGAGGATGCCATGACCATCGACCTGACCGCCCTCGGCTGGGACGCCGACCGGGCGGCACACGTACGACGACGCGCCGGACACCGACCGGGCCGGGTGGCCCGGGTGGACCGCGGGGTCTGCACCGTGCTCTGCGCGGACGGCCCGGTCCGCGCCACCCTGGGCGGGGCGGTCCTGGCCGCCGCCGCCCGCGACTTGACCCGGCTGCCCTGCGCGGGGGACTGGGTGCTGCTGGGCACCTGGCCCGACCGCAACGTCACCGTGGAGGCGGTGCTGCCGCGGCGCACCGCCCTCGTGCGGCGGACCGCCGGCAAGGACGCCAGCGGTCAGGTGCTGGCCGCCAACCTGGACGCCGCCGCCGTGGTGGAGCCGGTGCACCCCGAACCGGACGTCGGCCGGATCGAACGGCTGCTCTCCCTGGCGCACGAGTCCGGCGCCCGGCCGCTGGTCGTGCTCACCAAAGCCGACCTGGCGGCCGACCCGGACGCCGTCGCGCGCCAGCTCGCCGGCGTGGCCCCGGGGGTGCCGGTGCTGGCCGTCAGCGCCGAGCACGGCACCGGGCTCGACCCGCTGCGCGCCGAGGTGGCGCCCGGCCGCACGCTCGGCCTGCTCGGCCCGTCGGGTGCCGGCAAGTCGAGCCTGGTCAACGCGCTGGCCGGGGCGGCGCTGATGCCCACCCAGGCGATCCGGCGGGTCGACGGCAAGGGCCGGCACACCACCACCTGGCGGGCGCTGCTCCCGGTGCCCGGTGGCGGCGCCGTGCTGGACACCCCGGGGGTACGGGCGGTCGGCCTGCTGGACGGCTCGGCGGGACTGGACCGGGCGTTCGCCGACATCGCCGAGCTGGCCACCGGCTGCCGGTACGCCGACTGCGGGCACGACGGTGAGCCCGCCTGCGCGGTGCGCGAGGCGTTGGAGAACGGCGAACTGCCGGCGCGGCGCTGGGAGAGTTGGCGCCGGTTGCAGCGGGAGGTGGCGTACGAGAGCCGGCGGCGGGAGACGCGGCTGGCCGCGGAGCGGCGCGGTGGCTGGCGCTCCGGCCGGCGGCGGGCCGCCCGCCCCTGACGGGTACGCGCGGGCGGAGTCGGTCACGGCCGGCTCCGCCCGCCTCCCGTGCGCGGCGGACCGTGCTGAGCTGGGGGAACGTGCTGGCGAGGAAAAGTGTCGTACCTCGGGGCTAGAGTTGCCGAGGCGCCTTTCTGCGCGCCCACGACCTCTTCGACAACCGCTCGAACCTGCTCAGACAACCGCTCAGAACAGCCTTGGAGCGGACAATTCCTCCTCATCGCCTTCACCCGGGAGTACACGGACAGTGGCCGACCGACTGATCATCCGTGGCGCGCGCGAGCACAACCTGCGTGACGTCAGTCTCGACCTGCCCCGGGACGCCCTGATCGTGTTCACGGGGCTCTCCGGGTCGGGCAAGTCGAGCCTGGCCTTCGACACGATCTTCGCCGAGGGGCAGCGCCGCTACGTCGAGTCGCTGTCGTCGTACGCGCGGCAGTTCCTCGGCCAGATGGACAAGCCGGACGTCGACTTCATCGAGGGCCTGAGCCCGGCGGTCTCCATCGACCAGAAGTCCACCTCGCGCAACCCGCGTTCGACGGTGGGCACCATCACCGAGGTCTACGACTACCTCCGGCTGCTCTTCGCCCGCATCGGCGAGCCGCACTGCCCGGTCTGCGGCGAGCGGATCTCCCGGCAGACCCCGCAGCAGATCGTCGACCGGGTCCTCGCGATGACCGAGGGCACCCGGTTCATGGTGCTCGCGCCGGTGGTGCGTGGCCGCAAGGGGGAGTACGTCGACCTCTTCGCCGAGCTCCAGGCCAAGGGCTACGCCCGGGCCCGGGTCGACGGCGTGGTGCACCCGCTGACCGAGCCGCCGAAGCTGAAGAAGCAGGAGAAGCACACCATCGAGGTGGTGATCGACCGGCTCACCGTCAAGCCGAGCGCCAAACAGCGGTTGACCGACTCGGTCGAGGCCGCCCTCGGCCTGTCCAGCGGCCTGGTCCTGCTCGACTTCGTCGACCTGCCCGAGGGCGATCCGGAGCGCGAGCGGCGCTACTCCGAGCACCTGGCCTGCCCCAACGACCACCCGCTCGCGATCGAGGATCTGGAGCCCCGGGTCTTCTCCTTCAACGCCCCCTACGGCGCGTGCCCCGAGTGCACCGGCCTCGGCACCAAGAAGGAGGTCGACCCCGAGCTGCTCGTCCCCGACCCGGAGCGCACCCTGCGCGAGGGCGCGATCCAGCCCTGGTCGACCGGGCACAACCTGGAATACTTCCTGCGCCTGTTGGAGGCCCTCGGGGAGGCCGAGCACTTCGACGTCGACACGCCGTGGCGGGCCCTGCCGTCACGGGCGCAGAAGACGATCCTGCACGGCTCCGACGACCAGGTGCACGTGCGCTACCGCAACAAGTTCGGCCGCGAGCGCTCCTACTACACCGGCTTCGAGGGCGTGGTGCAGTGGATCGAGCGCCGGCACACCGACACCGAGTCGGAGTGGTCGCGGGAGAAGTACGAGGGCTACATGCGAGACGTGCCCTGCGCGGCCTGCGGCGGTGCCCGGCTCAAGCCCGAGGTGCTCGCGGTCACCCTGGCCGGCAAGAGCATCGCCGAGGTCTGCAACCTGTCGGTGGGCGAGGCCGCCGACCTGCTCGCCGGCATCGAGCTGACCGACCGGCAGAAGATGATCGCCGAGCGGGTTCTGAAGGAGATCAACGCCCGGCTGAGGTTCCTGCTCGACGTCGGTCTCGACTACCTCTCCCTGGACCGTCCGGCCGGCACCCTCTCCGGCGGCGAGGCGCAGCGCATCCGGCTGGCCACACAGATCGGCTCCGGCCTGGTCGGCGTGCTCTACGTGCTCGACGAGCCGTCGATCGGGCTGCACCAGCGGGACAACCACCGGCTGATCGAGACCCTGGTGCGGCTGCGCGGGCTGGGCAACACGCTGATCGTGGTGGAGCACGACGAGGACACCATCCGCACCGCCGACTGGATCGTCGACATCGGCCCGGGCGCGGGCGAGCACGGTGGCAAGATCGTGCACAGCGGTTCCGTGCCGGCGCTGTTGGAGAACCCGGAGTCGGTGACCGGGGCCTACCTGGCGGGTCGCCGGTCGATCCCGACTCCCCAGGTGCGCCGTCCGCAGACCCCGGACCGGGAGCTGGTGGTGCACGGCGCGCGCGAGCACAACCTGCGCAACCTGACCGTCCCGTTCCCGCTCGGCCAGCTCATCGCCGTCACCGGGGTCAGCGGCTCCGGCAAGTCCACGCTGGTCAACGACATCCTCTACGCGGTGCTGGCCAACCAGATCAACGGGGCCCGGCTGGTGCCCGGCCGGCACACCCGGGTCTCCGGGCTGGAGCACGTGGACAAGGTTGTCGGCGTCGACCAGTCGCCGATCGGCCGCACGCCGCGGTCCAACCCGGCCACCTACACGGGGGTCTGGGACCACGTCCGCAAGCTCTTCGCCGAGACCACCGAGGCCAAGGTCCGGGGGTACGGCCCCGGCCGGTTCTCGTTCAACGTCAAGGGTGGCCGCTGCGAGGCGTGCTCCGGCGACGGCACCATCAAGATCGAGATGAACTTCCTGCCCGACGTGTACGTCCCGTGCGAGGTCTGCAAGGGCGCCCGCTACAACCGGGAGACCCTGGAGGTGCACTACAAGGGCAAGACCGTCTCCGACGTGCTGGAGATGCCGATCGAGGAGGCGGCCGAGTTCTTCTCCGCCATCCCGGCCATCCACCGGCACCTCAAGACGCTGGTCGACGTCGGCCTCGGCTACGTACGGCTCGGCCAGCCCGCGCCGACGCTGTCCGGCGGCGAGGCACAGCGGGTCAAACTCGCCTCCGAGTTGCAGAAGCGCTCCACCGGTCGCACCGTCTACGTCCTCGACGAGCCGACCACCGGCCTGCACTTCGAGGACATCCGCAAGCTGCTGATGGTGCTGGAGGGGCTGGTCGACAAGGGCAACACGGTGATCACCATCGAGCACAACCTCGACGTGATCAAGTCGGCCGACTGGCTGGTCGACATGGGTCCCGAGGGCGGTCACCGGGGCGGCACGGTGCTCGCCACCGGCACCCCCGAGGAGGTCGCCGAGGTCGCCGAGAGCCACACCGGGCAGTTCCTGCGGCAGGTGCTCAGGCTCGACGGCGAGGCGAAGGGCGCGGCGGCGGCCACCTCCCGGGCGGCCAAGGCCAACGGCACGAAGTCCCGCACCCGGAAGGTGCCGGCCGGAGCACGCTGACGGCGCGGCCTGCACAGTGCCGGCCGGGCACGCCGCCCGACGACCGGGCGCGGGGCGCTTCGCTGACCGGCGCCGCCCGGGCGGGTCGTACGGCCCGCCCGGACGGCCCCGGGTCGCTGATCGGGTGAACCGTCGGGCAGAGTTCTCCGTGTATCCGAGTGTGGCCGCGGATCACGACCAGGCGGCGGCAGCCGAGAGAAGGGCGAGGCATGAGTGACGATCAGGAGCTGACCGGGCCGGCGGCGCGGACGCGACGCGCCCTCCTCACGGGCGCGGGCGCCGTCGGCGCGGCGGTGGTCCTGGCCGCCTGCGGCAGCGACGACTCCGGCGACCCGGCGGCCCCGACCAGTGGCGGCCCGGCGGTGCCCAACACCGGAGACGCCGGCGGCGGCGACCGCCAGGGCGCGCAGTCGCTGGCCCGTACGGCCGACATCCCGGTGGGTGGTGGCGCCGTCTACCCCGCCCAGGGCGTGGTGATCACCCAGCCCCGCGCGGGCGAGTTCAAGGGGTTCGACTCGATCTGCACCCACCAGGGCTGCCCGGTGACGAACGTCGACGGCGGCACCATCAACTGCACCTGCCACTTCAGCAAGTTCTCGATCGAGGACGGCTCGGTCAAGGGCGGCCCGGCCACCAAGCCCCTCCCGCCGAAGAACGTCAAGGTTACCGGCGACCAGATCTCGCTGGCCTGACCGGGCGGGTGCGGCCGGCGATCCGACCCGGGCCGCCGGCCCCGCTCAGTCCGCCGCGGCGCCCGCCCCGACCGTCTGCCGGCTGCCCGCCGGCGCCGGTTCCCGTACGGAGTCCGGCGGCAGGCTTCGTTCCAGCCGCAGGATGCCGGCGACGCCGACGGCGTTGAGCAGCGCCAGCGCCAGCCAGGGCGCGGCGGTGTCGACCTCGTACAGGGTGCCGAAGAAGGCCGGCGCGACCATCGAGGCGATGGCGAACGAATACTGGAACGCCGCCAGGTAGCGGCCCCGGGCGGCGGCCGGTGCGGCAGCCGCGGCCAGCGCGGCGGAGGCCGGCGCGTGCACCAGCTCCGCGACGGTGAACAGCAGCGTCGCCGCGATGAGCAGCGCGGCCACCACGCCGAGGGGCCCCGGCCCGAGGGCAGCCATGGCGAGACCCCAGGCCGTCCACAGGGCCGCTGCCAGCGCGATCGCGCGGGTGCGGCGGTGGCGCGGCAGGCGGGTGCCGACGAGCGCGGACAGCAGGGCGACGAGCAGCGCGTTGCCGGCCAGGATGCCGGAGGTCAGCCATGCGGGGCCCCGCAGGTCCGTGAGCAGCACCGTGGGCAGGGCCAGGCCGAGCATCATGCTGCTCAGCGCGAAGATGGTGTTCAGGCCGACGAGGGCGAGAAACGGCCGGTCCCGGACCAGCGCGGCGTACCCGCCCCGCCCCTTGTCCGCCGGGCGGACGTCAGCCGCCGGGATCCGTACGCACGCGGCGATGAGCACCGCGGCGAGGGCGAAACAGGCCGCCGCCCCGTAGGCCACCGCACGGTAGGTGGCCGCCCGCCCGTCGGCCACCACCACCCCGGTGGTCAGTCCCCCCACCGCCAGCCCGGCGGTACGGGCGCCGTTGCTGATCGCGTACCAGGTGTCGCGGGGCCAGCCGCCGGGACTGCCGTCGGCGTAGTCGGCGACCGCCGTGAAGACGGCCGACCAGAAGAACCGCACGCCGACGGCGACCAGCGCCGCCGCCACGAAGACGCCCACCGGCCCCCGCACCCAGGCGTACGCCAGGAAGCCGGCCGCCTGGAGCAGTTGGGAGGCGACGACCACCGGCAGCGCGCCCACCCGGTCCGCCAGCGCCCCCGCCCACAACGGCACCGGGAGGGTGAGCACGGTCGCCGCGCTGAGCAGCACCCCGAGCAGCGCCAGCGGCACGTCGGTCAGCCGCAGGAAGTACACCAGCGACAGGGGCAGGAACAGCCCGTTGCCGACCGAGTCGACGGTGAGGGCCGCCACGAGGACGGCACCCCCTCGGCTGCGTCCCGCGCGGTTCGTACCCATCCGCGGTGCCTCCTCGCGTCGCCTCCGGGGTCGGGGCGGATGCTAGCCGGGGGCGTTCCCCACGGGCACCGGATTTGACCGGGCCGCCGGGCCCTCGTCCCGGATCCGGCGTTCCCGGGGCTGTCGGGGGTGCGGACTAGGCTTGCTGCCGTGGCTGACCCCTCGACCTACCGCCCCGCGCCCGGCACGATCCCGGAGTCACCGGGGGTCTACCGCTTCCGCGACGGCACCGGCCGGGTGATCTACGTCGGCAAGGCGAAGAGCCTGCGCAGCCGGCTCAACTCCTACTTCGCCGACCTGTGGGGCCTGCACCAGCGCACCCAGCAGATGGTCACCACCGCCGAGTCGGTCGACTGGGTCACCGTCGGCACCGAGGTCGAGGCGCTCCAGCTCGAATACACCTGGATCAAGCAGTACGACCCGCGCTTCAACGTCCGCTACCGCGACGACAAGTCCTACCCCTACCTCGCGGTCACCCTCGACGAGGAGTTTCCCCGGTTGCAGGTGATGCGGGGCGCCAAGCGCAAGGGGGTGCGCTACTTCGGTCCCTACTCGCACGCCTGGGCGATCCGCGAGACGCTCGACCTGCTGCTGCGGGTCTTCCCGGCGCGCACCTGCTCGGCCGGCGTCTTCAAACGCGCCGGCCAGGTCGGCCGCCCCTGCCTGCTGGGCTACATCGACAAGTGTTCCGCCCCGTGCGTCGGCAGCGTCACGCCCGAGCGGCACCGGGAGATCGTCGACGGCTTCTGCGACTTCATGGCCGGCCGCACCGACACGATGGTGCGCAGGCTGGAACGGGAGATGACCGAGGCCAGCGAGCAGTTGGAGTTCGAGCGGGCGGCCCGGCTGCGCGACGACGTGGCCGCGCTGCGCCGGGCGATGGAGAAGCAGACCGTCGTGCTCGGCGACGGCACCGACGCCGACGTGGTCGCGTTCGCCGACGACCCCCTCGAAGCGGCCGTCCAGGTCTTCCACGTGCGCGACGGCCGGGTCCGTGGCCAGCGGGGCTGGGTGGTGGAGAAGACGGAGGAACTGAGCACGGGCGACCTGGTGCACCACTTCTGCACCCAGGTCTACGGCGGCGAGCAGGGCGAGGCCGACGTGCCCCGCGAGCTGCTCGTGCCGGAGCTGCCCGGCGATGTCGACGCGCTGGCCGAGTGGCTCTCCGGCCACCGGGGCAGCCGGGTGACCCTGCGGGTGCCGCAGCGCGGCGACAAGCGGTCGCTGCTGGAGATGGTCGAGCGCAACGCGAAGGACGCCCTCGCCCGGCACAAGCTGCGCCGGGCCGGCGACCTGACCACCCGGAGCAAGGCGCTCGACGAGATCAGCGAGGCGCTCGACATGCGCACCTCCCCGCTGCGCATCGAGTGTTTCGACATCTCCCAGATACAGGGCACCGACGTGGTGGCGAGCATGGTCGTCTTCGAGGACGGGCTGCCCCGCAAGAGCGAATACCGGCGCTTCATCATCCGTGGCGCCACCGACGACCTCTCCGCCATGTCGGAGGTGCTGCGTCGTCGCTTCGCCCGCTACCTCGACGCCCGCGCCGAGACCGGCGAGGCGGGCGTCGAGCCGGCCGACGACCCCGTCGCCCCGGCAGGGCAGGCCGGGCCCGACGGCGCTGCCGTCCCGGCCGGGCCCGACGGCCTCGCCGCTCCGGCCGGGCCCGACGAGTCTGCCGTCCCGGCCGGGCCCGACGAGCCCCGGGTCGGTGCCCTCATCGACCCGACCACCGGGCGACCGCGCCGGTTCGCGTACCCGCCGCAGCTGGTGGTGGTCGACGGCGGCGCGCCGCAGGTCGCGGCGGCGGCCCAGGCCCTCGCGGAGCTGGGCGTCGACGACGTGGCGCTGTGTGGCCTGGCCAAGCGGCTGGAGGAGGTCTGGCTGCCCGACGACGAGTTCCCGGTCATCCTGCCGCGCACCTCGGAGGGGCTCTACCTGCTGCAACGGGTGCGCGACGAGGCGCACCGCTTCGCCATCACCTTCCACCGCCAGCGGCGCTCCAAGCGGATGACCGAGTCCGCACTGGACCAGGTGCCCGGCCTGGGTGAGGTGCGGCGCAAGGCGCTGCTGCGCCACTTCGGCTCGCTCAAGCGGCTCTCCGCCGCCACGGTGGAGGAGATCATCGAGGTGCCCGGCGTCGGTCGGCGCACCGCCGAGGCGATCCTCGCCGCCCTGGGCGGCGGTAAGCCGCCCGCGCGGTCCTGACTGCCAGTCCAGACGCCTCTGCCAGGTGCCGTACCGGCCCTTCCGGGCCCTCGCCGTCTTCCGGACTCCCGAGCTGCCGGCGGTACGGCTACCGGCCCACGCCCACCGAGCCACCGCCGCGGCCCGCGGCCGGCCGCCGTGCCCGACTGCGTCAGGGTCTTGACATCCGACACGTTCGATATACGGTCAAGGCCGTAATGTGGCCCATTGATGGTCGGCAGGACGCCGTCGACGGCCGCGAATTCTTCCTTCACGCCACCGCTCCACGGAGGTCGACTTGCTCACACCGGTGCGAAAACTGTCCCTGGCCATAGCGGCCGGTGTCCTCATAGCATCAACGGGTAGCGGGGCTCTCGCCGCTGCGCCGGTTCAGCCGCTGACCGTGGACTCGGTCGTGCGGAACGGTGGATTCGAGGATCCTGCCTCGGCCACTGCAATTCCGGGCTGGACCCAAAGGTACGGGGCGGGCGGCTTCAGTGTTGTCGCATCGCCGACGCACGGCGGGTCGCAGGCGCTTTCCATGGAGGATGCCAGCAACACCGGCCAGTTTGGTCTGCTCAGCGACCCGGTGCCGGTGATCGCTGACCAGAGGTACGACTTCGGGGCCTGGGCGCTCGTCAAGCACGGCATTCCGTCGATCGTCGTCTACTACTACGACGCGGCGGGGCGGCAGCTGTCCAGCAGCTCGCACCGCATCTACTACAGCGACCCGACCGCCTGGGCCTGGGAAGGGGTGACCGCGACAACCCCCGCGGGGACGGCCACCGCCCGGATCCTGCTCTACTCGTCCACCGCCGATGTCACCAGCGTCACCTGGGACGACGTCACGTTCCGGCGCGCAGTGCCGCGGACCGAGACCTCCATCGGGCATCCTGTGGTGGCCGCCAACATCCTCGACACCGCGTACGGTGTGGGGCCCGACGGTCGCGAGGAGATATACACCGTCACCACCGGTACGCCCGCCCGGTTCGAGGTGATCGACGTAGCGTCCGGCGACCTCAAGCACGCGGTCTCCATGCCCGCCGGCGCACAGGGATCATGGACGCTCGTCACTGGTGGTGACGGTTCGGTCTACATCGGTTCCTACAACGACGGGGTGCTCTACCGCTGGTCGCCGTCGACCGCCAAGCTGGAGTCGCTGGGCCGGCCCACCCCGAACGCCCGATACCTGTGGGACCTGGAGGTCGACGAGAACGGCATCGTCTGGGGTGGCACCTACCCGAAGGGTGAGGTGTTCAGCTTCAACCCCGCCACCGGTGACTTCACCAGCTACGGCAGCGTCTCGGACGAGGCGTACGTACGCAGCGTCGCCGTCGCCGACGGACTGGTCTACGCCGGCCTCGGCAGCTCGAAGCCGCGCATCGTCGTGCTCGATCCCGGCACCGGAACCCGGCGCACCATCGAACTCCCCGCCGAGCACCGCGACAACGAGTTCGTCTACTTCCTCGACATCCGGGGCGACACGATGTTCGCCCGGGTCACCCCGGGTAACCACATGCTCGCCTACGACCTGAAGCGAGGTAGGTGGGCCACCGATCTCGGGCCGACCTCGTTCGGCAGTGTGTCGGAGCCCGGGCCGCGACGGGACGTCTACTACATCGACGCGGCCGGTGAACTGCGTGCGTACAACCTCACATCCGGCCGGGTGCGGGGGACGGGCATGAAGAACCTCAAACCGGCGCGGGACTTCGGCTGGGTGCACCTGGGCGGCGCAGACTTCCCGGGCAACACGCTCGCGTTCATGTACCAGACCGGCGAGCTGGCTCTCTACAACCCGGTGACCGGAAAGCACGCCATCCGCCAGACCGATGTGGAGACGGCACCGATCAAGATCCAGTCGATCGCCCGGGGACCCGACGGTCGGATCTACACCGGCGGTTACATGTACGAGGGTGTCTCCGCGTACGACCCGGCAACGGGGACCACCGAGCAGCTGCCCCGCGGGCACGTCGGGCAGGTCGAGGGGATGCTGGCCCACGACGGCGACCTCTACCTCGGGACGTACACCCGGGCCAACCTGTACCGGTACGATCCGACCCGGCAGTGGGACGGCACCACGAACCCCGAGCACGTCGGAGCCCTGGAGCACCTCGAGCAGGACCGGCCGTTCGCCTGGGCGTCCGTGGGCGACCGGGTGGCCTTCGGCACTGTCCCCTCCTACGGCAAGCTCGGCGGGGTCCTCGGCCTGTACGACCCGCAGACCAGGGAACTTGTCACGCACCGGGACGTCGTTCCGGGCCACAGTATCGTGTCGCTGGCCGCGGCGGGCCAGGTGCTCTTCGGGGGCACCTCCGTCCACGGTGGGCTGGGCTCCACGCCGACGGACCGGACCGCGAAGATCTTCGCCTGGGACACCACCCGTAACGCCAAGCTGTGGGAGATCACGCTCAGCCCGGAGGTCGAGGCCGTGACCGCCCTGACCGTCGCCCCGAACGGCAACCTCTGGGCGATCGACATGGGTCGGTTGTACGAGCTGGACCCGGCCACCGGCCAGGTGCTGCGCAAGACCCAGCTCACCCCGTACCTGTGGCAAGGGGCCGCCGTCTGGGTCAGCGCGGACCTCGAGTTCGCCGAGGACGGCACCCTGTACGCGTTGAGCCGGGGCAACCTCTTCCAGGTCGATCCGACGACCCTGGAGCGGCGGAGGCTGGCCGACGGGATCACCAACTACACCTTCGCCCGTGACGGGCACACGTTGTACTACACCCGTTCCGACGAGGTGTTCCGCCTCAGCCCTGAGGCGGACTCCGCCGGCTGATCCGGACCGCCGGGCCGCTCCGGCGATCAACCGCGATCGGGTCGGGAGGTTCTGCTTCCCGACCCGGTCGTCGCGCCCGGCGAACCCCGTCGCCGGCGGCTGCGGTCAGGTAGCCGGTGGCTCAACCGGCCGCCGGCTCCACGGTCAGGACGGTCAGGATCTGCTCGCCGTACTTGGCGAGTTTGTTCTCGCCGACGCCGCTGACCTGGGACAGCCCTGCCAACGAGGTGGGCGCGTCGGTGGCGATCTGCCGCAGCGTGGCGTCGTGGAAGATCACGTACGCCGGGACGCCCTGCTCCTTGGCGGTGGCCGCCCGCCACGCCCGCAGCCGCTCGAAGACCCCGGCGGCGGTCGGGGACAACTCGGCGACGACGGTGGCCGCCCCGCGCGGCTTGGCCGCCCGGGACGAGGCGACCTTCTCCGGCTCGCGGCGCATCATCACCGTGCGCCGGCGGCCCAGCACCTCCGCGCTGGCCTCGGTGAGTGCCAGCGTGCCGTAGTCGCCCTCGACGGCCAGCAGCCCCTCGGCCAGCAGTTGCCGTACCACGCCGCGCCACTCGGCCTCGCGTAGCTCGCCGCCGATGCCGAAGACGGTCAGCGAATCGTGGCCGTACTGGGTGACCTTGTCGGTCGCCCGGCCGAGCAGGATGTCGACGCAGTGCCCGGCACCGAAGCGCTGGTTGCGTTCCCGATCGAGCCGGAAGATCGTGGAGAGCAGCTTCTGCGCCGCGACGGTGCCGTCCCAGGATTCCGGCGGGCTGAGGCAGGTGTCGCAGTTGCCGCAGGCGGCGGTGGCCTTCTCGCCGAAGTAGTCGAGCAGTTGGCCACGCCGGCAGCGGACCGTCTCGCAGAGGGCGAGCATCGCGTCGAGGTGGGCGGCGAGGTTGCGCCGGTGGGCGAGGTCCCCGTCGGAGGTCTCGATCATCTTGCGCTGCTGCACCACGTCCTGGAGCCCGTACGCCAGCCAGGCGGTCGACGGCAGGCCGTCCCGCCCGGCCCGACCGGTCTCCTGGTAGTAGCCCTCGACCGACTTGGGCAGGTCGAGGTGGGCGACGAAGCGGACGTCGGGCTTGTCGATGCCCATGCCGAAGGCGATGGTCGCCACCATCACCAGGCCGTCCTCGCGCAGGAACCGCTGCTGGTTGCGGGCGCGGGTCGCCGCGTCGAGGCCGGCGTGGTAGGGCAGCGCGGCGACGCCGTTGGCGGTGAGGAACTCGGCCGTCTTGTCCACCGAGGCGCGGGACAGGCAGTAGACGATGCCGGCGTCGCCGGGGTGCTCGTCGCGCAGCAGGCTCAGCAACTGCTTTCGTGGCTCGCGCTTGGGCACGATCCGGTACTGGATGTTGGGCCGGTCGAAGCTGGCCACGAAGTGCCGGGCGTCGGTGAGCTTGAGCCGGGTGGCGATCTCGTCGCGGGTCGCGCTGGTCGCCGTGGCGGTGAGTGCGATCCGGGGCACGTCGGGCCAGCGCTCGTGCAGCATCGACAGGGCGAGGTAGTCGGGGCGGAAGTCGTGCCCCCACTGCGACACGCAGTGCGCCTCGTCGATGGCGAACAGGGCGATCCTGCCCCGGTCGAGCAACTGCTGCGCACCGCGGGTGCCCAGCGCCTCCGGGGCGAGGTAGAGCAGGTCCAGCTCACCGCCGACGAACGCCCGCTCCACCGCGCGGCGGGCGTCGAGATCCTGGGTCGAGTTGAGGAAGCCGGCGCGGACGCCGACCGCCGTCAGCGCGTCGACCTGGTCCTGCATCAGCGCGATCAGCGGGGAGATCACCACCGCGACGCCGTCACGGACCAGCGCCGGGATCTGGTAGCACAACGACTTGCCGCCACCGGTGGGCATCAGGACCAGCGCGTCGCCGCCGGCCACGACGTGGTCGATCACCTCCTGCTGGAAGCCGCGGAAGGCGTCGTAGCCGAACACCCGGCGCAGCACCTCCACGGCGTCGGAGGAGCGCAGGTCGGTGGGGGAAGCCATCCGAGGATTCTACGAACCCTCCCCGACACCCGGGCGACCCGAGCGGGCGGGACGCGCCGGGGCCTCCCGGTGGTTGACCGCCGCCCTGGTGTCGGCGGCATCATTCTCACCCGGTTGGATGGCCGGATGGCGGTACGCATCGACATCGGCGCCCTGCGGGACGCGGCCGGAGCCGAGACCTGTGACGCGGCGGACAGACTCCGGGTGGCCGGGCAGCCGGCGGTGGTCATTCCGACAGGTGGGGGAGCCTCCGGCGTGGTCCGTGAGGCCGGGCAGCCGCCGTACGAGGTCTGGGTGGGGATCACCGCTGACGGCTTCACCGCCGAGTGCGACTGCCCGGCCCGGGAGGAGTTGTGCGCCCACGCGGTCGTCCTCACCGTTGCCGTCCTGGAGAGCGGGTTCGTGTGGTCCGCCGCGGCGACCCCGCCGTCAGCCACCCGGACCGATCCCCGAGTCGCCGACCTGGCCGGTGTCGCGGGCACCCTGTCCGCCCGGCGGCTGGCATCGCTGGTCGCCGAGTGGGCGGCCACGGACCGGGTGCTGGAGAACCAACTGTTGGCGTACGCCGGCATGCTCGCGCCACCCACCGACGCCGAACTGGCGGATCTACGCAAGACCATCGACGACCTCGCCCGTGGGGCGACCAGCGGCGACCGTTGGGACCTGCACGATGTGGAGAAGGCCGGCCGGGCGCTCGTCGAGGAGGTGCGGGTGCTGACCCAGCGCCCGGCCACCCCGGAGGCGCTGCTGCTCATCGAGCGGGCCGCCCGTGCGTGGGACGGCCTCGCCGGTCACCTCTACGACGCCTGGGAGACCTACGAGGAGGAGCCGGGCGAGATCGGCGGCGCGCTGCGGGCGGCCCACGTCCAGCTCTGCGAGCAGGTGCGGCCGGACCCTGACGAGCTGGCCGCCCGGCTGGCGGAGATCATCAGGGCGGCCGAGGTGGACTCCTGCCTCGACGAGCCGTGGGACTACCTCGCCGTGCTCGGCCGCGACCGGGTCAAGGCGTTGCGGCACCGCCGCTGACGGCCGGCACGACGTGGGCCACGGCGGAACCGGCTCCGCCGGCGAATCGGACGCGGGTGACGTACCGGCCCCGGCCGTGGCCTCGGCGGTCGATCCGCACCAGGAGGGATAGAGTCGCAGATCGACCAGTCGCGGTCACCCGACCGCGCCATGCGTGGGGAGCAGGCAGTGAACGAGGCGCGGACGCCCGAGGCTCGGGTCGTCGAGGACCCGACACCGACGGAGTCGGACACCACACTGGTGGTGGTCACCGGGCTTTCCGGCGGTGGCCGCAGCACGGTGGCCCGGGCGCTGGAGAACGTCGGTTTCTACGTGGTGGACAACCTGCCCCAGGCGCTCATGCTCGACATGGCCGAGCTGGCGTTCAAGGCGGGCGGGGCGGCCCGGCGTACGGCGATGGTGCTCGACGTGCGTTCGCGCGCCTTCTCCACCGACCTGGCCGGGGCGATCCGGGAGCTGAAGGAGCGCGGCTTCTCGCCCCGGGTGGTCTTCGTCGACGCCGACGACGAGGTGCTGATCCGGCGGTTCGAGAGCGTCCGGCGCTCGCACCCGTTGCAGGGGGACGGGCGGCTCGCCGACGGCATCGCGGTCGAGCGCGGCCTGCTGGAGGAGGCCCGCGACCAGGCCGACGTGATCATCGACACCAGCCACCTGAACGTCAACCAGCTGCGCCGCCGCGTCGAGGAGCTCTTCGGCGGCGAGGACGCCCGCCGGCTGCGCGTCACCGTGCTCTCCTTCGGTTTCAAGTACGGCCTGCCGCCGGACGCCGACTTCGTGCTCGACGCCCGGTTCCTGCCCAACCCGTACTGGGTGCCCGAGCTGCGGGAGCACACCGGCCGGGAGGAGGCGGTCAGCTCGTACGTGCTGGGGCAGGAGGGCGCGGACGCCTTCGTCACGTCGTACGCCGACCTGGTCAACGCCACCACCGTCGGCTTCGAGCGGGAGGGCAAGCGGTACCTGACCGTGGCGGTCGGCTGCACCGGCGGCAAGCACCGCAGCGTGGCCATCGCCGAGGAGTTGGCCGCCCGGCTGCGCCACTCCGGCCTGGCCGCCAACGCCCAGCACCGTGACCTGGGGCGCGAGTGACGGCGACGAGAGTGGTCGCCTTCGGCGGCGGGCACGGACTGTCCACCTCGCTGCGCGCCCTGCGCCGCTGCGCACCGGAGCTGGACCTGGACATCACGGCGGTGGTCACCGTCGGCGACGACGGCGGCTCCAGCGGCCGGCTGCGGGCCGAACGGGGCGGCCTGCCCCCGGGCGACCTGCGGCAGGCCCTGGTCGCGCTGGCGGGGGACCACCCGGCCACCCGGCGCAGTGCCGGGCTGTTCCAGCACCGCTTCGCCAAGGTGCCCGCACCCGGCGTCGACGACCCGGCCCGCGCCGGGAGCGGACCGAAAGGACGTCTTGCTGACGTTTCCGGTACGGGAGGCGCCCCTGCCGATCCGTATCCGGCCGGGGTCGACCCCGGCGCGGACGGCGGACGGGGCAGGGCTGGTGATGCGGCCGGGCGAGGCGACGGGCTGGCCGGGCACGCGGTGGGCAACCTGGTGCTCTGCGGGCTGATGGAGCTGCTCGGCGACCCGGTGGCCGCCCTGGAACACGCCGGCGCGATGCTCGGCGCGGTGGGCCGGGTGCTGCCGATGTCGTGCGAGCCGGTGGGGATCGAGGCGCGGGTACGCGGCGCCGACCCGAGCCGGCCGGACGAGGTGCGCACCATCGCCGGCCAGCACCAGGTCGCGGTGACCACCGGCCGGGTGGAGTCGCTGCGGCTCACCCCGGCCGCGCCGGAGGCCTGCCCGCAGGCTGTCGCCGCGATAGGTGCGGCCGACTGGCTGATCTTCGGGCCGGGCAGCTGGTACACGAGCGTGCTGCCGCACCTGCTGGTGCCGGAGTTGGCCGCCGCGATCGTCGCCAGCCCGGCGCGGCGGCTCGTCACGTTGAACCTCGCCGCCGAGAAGGAGACCTCCGGGCTCTCCCAGGCCGACCACCTGGCCGCGCTGCGCTGGTACCTGCCGGAGCTGAAGGTCGACCATGTGGTCGCCGATTCCAAAGCGGCGGGTGACCCCGAACCGGTCGGGCGTGCGGCAGAATCGCTGGGTGCCCGCCTGCTCCTCGCTCCCGTCGCGGTCACCGACGGCACTCCCCGTCATGATCCGGCCGCCCTGGGCGCCGCACTGGTGCCTGTCCTGGGCGCCGATCGTTAGACACGTACGTAATCTCCGGCGACACGCCGGAACAGGTCGGTGAGGGGACGCACAATGGCGATGACGGCTGCGGTCAAGGACGAGCTGAGTCGGGTCGACGTGCCCAAGCCCTGCTGCCGGCGGGCGGAGATGGCGGCGCTCCTGCGCTTCGCCGGCGGGCTGCACATCGTCTCGGGCCGGGTCGTGGTGGAGGCCGAGCTCGACACCGGGGCGGTGGCCCGGCGGCTGCGGCGGGAGATCGCCGAGGTCTACGGATATCCGAGCGAGATCCACGTGCTCGCTTCCGGTGGCCTGCGCAAGGGCAGCCACTTCATCGTCCGGGTGGTCAAGGACGGTGAGGCCCTCGCGCGGCAGACCGGGCTGCTCGACGTCCGGGGTCGCCCGGTGCGGGGCCTGCCGCCGCACGTCGTCGCCGCGAACGTCTGCTGCGCGGTGTCGGCCTGGCGGGGCGCGTTCATGGCGCACGGCTCCCTGACCGAGCCCGGCCGCTCCAGCGCGATGGAGATCACCTGCCCCGGGCCGGAGTCCGCGCTGGCCCTGGTGGGCGCGGCCCGCCGCATCGGCATCACCGCGAAGAACCGCGAGGTGCGGGGCGTGGACCGGGTGGTGGTCAAGGACGGTGACGCGATCGCCGCGCTGCTCACCCGGATAGGCGCCCACTCCAGCGTGCTGGCCTGGGAGGAGCGCCGGGTGCGCCGCGAGGTGCGGGCCACGGCGAACCGGCTGGCCAACTTCGACGACGCCAACCTGCGCCGCTCGGCGCGGGCCGCGGTCGCCGCCGCCGCCCGGGTGACCCGGGCGCTGGAGATCCTCGCCGAGGACGCGCCGAACCACCTCACCTCGGCCGGCCGGCTGCGCCTGGAGCACCGGCAGGCCTCGCTGGAGGAGTTGGGCGCGTTGGCCGATCCGCCGTTGACCAAGGACGCTATCGCCGGCCGGATCCGCCGGCTGCTGGCGCTGGCCGACAAGCGGGCCCGGGACCTGGGCATCCCGGATACGGAAGCAGCCGTCACGCCCGACATGCTCGTGGTCTGATAGGACGGAGCGGGTCTACGGTGCCGGTCGGATCACCACCCGGCGCTGCACCGCGCCGCACGCTCGGATAGGGTCGCTGCGTACGGCAAGGGGGCCGGCACAGGCACTCCTCGCCGTGCACACCGCCTCGGGCGGTCAGGTCCTTGAGACCGCGGCGGGGTGGCCGAGATGAATTGTCAACGGCCGGCTCCAACGGTCGGCGCACACACCTCCGCCGGCCCGGGTCTTACGCCGGCGGACCAGAACGCGAGGAGATGGGACCTGTGACCATCCGGGTTGGCATCAACGGCTTCGGCCGGATCGGCCGCAACTTCTTCCGGGCGGTGCTCGCCTCGGGCGCCGACATCGAGGTGGTGGCCGCGAACGACCTTGGCGACACCCTGACCACCGCGCATTTGCTCAAGTACGACAGCATCCTCGGCCGGCTCCCGTACGAGGTGAAGGCGACCGCCGACGAGATCACCGTGGGTGGCAAGACCCTCAAGGTGTTCGCCGAGAAGGACCCCGCCAACCTGCCCTGGGGGGACCTCGGCGTCGACGTGGTCATCGAGTCCACCGGCTTCTTCACCGACGCCACCAAGGCGAAGGCGCACGTCGACGGCGGGGCCAAGAAGGTCATCATCTCCGCCCCGGCGAAGAACGAGGACGTCACGGTCGTCATGGGCGTCAACCAGGACCAGTACGACCCGGCCAAGCACACCATCATCTCGAACGCGTCCTGCACCACCAACTGCCTCGCCCCGATGGCGAAGGTGCTGCACGACACGTTCGGCATCCAGCACGGCCTGATGACGACGATCCACGCGTACACCCAGGACCAGAACCTCCAGGACGCGCCGCACTCCGACCTGCGCCGGGCCCGCGCCGCCGCGCTGAACATCGTGCCGACCTCGACCGGCGCGGCGAAGGCGATCGGCCTGGTGCTGCCGGAGCTGAAGGGCAAGCTGGACGGCTACGCGCTGCGGGTGCCGATCCCGACCGGCTCGACCACCGACCTCACGGTCAACGTCAACCGGGAGACCACGGTGGACGAGGTCAACGCCGCGCTGAAGGCCGCCGCCGAGGGCCCGCTCAAGGGCATCCTGGTCTACAACGAGGACCCGATCGTCTCCGCCGACATCGTCACCGACCCGGCGTCGTGCATCTTCGACGCGCCGCTGACCAAGGTCGTCGGCAACCAGGTCAAGGTCGTCGGCTGGTACGACAACGAGTGGGGCTACTCCAACCGCCTGGTCGACCTGGTCAAGCTGGTCGGTAGCTCGCTGTGAGCATCCGTACCCTCGACGACCTGCTCGCCGAGGGGGTGTCGGGTCGGCGCGTGCTGGTGCGCGCCGACCTGAACGTCCCACTCGACAAGCAGTCCGGCGACATCACCGACGACGGACGCATCCGGGCCGTGCTGCCCACCCTGAGCGCCCTCACCGGAGCCGGCGCGAAGGTGGTCGTCTGCTCGCACCTGGGTCGCCCGAAGGGCGCGCCGGATCCGCAGTTCAGCCTGCGTCCGGTCGCCGGGCGCCTCGGCGAGCTGCTCGGCGCGCCGGTGCACTTCGCCACCGACACGGTCGGCGAGTCCGCCCGCTCCACCGTGGACGCGCTCGCCGACGGCGAGGTCGCGCTGCTGGAGAACCTGCGGTTCAACAAGGGCGAGACCAGCAAGGACGACGCCGAGCGGGGCGCCTTCGCCGACCAGCTCGCCGCGTTCGGCGACGCCTACGTCGACGACGCGTTCGGCGCGGTGCACCGCAGGCACGCCAGCGTCCACGACGTGCCGGCCCGGCTGCCGCACGTCGCCGGCCGGCTGGTGCTGCGCGAGGTGGAGGTCCTCTCGAAGCTCGCCGGCGAGCCGGAGCGCCCGTACGTCGTGGTGCTCGGCGGCTCGAAGGTCTCCGACAAGCTCGCGGTCATCGAGGCGCTGCTGCCGACGGTCGACCGGCTGCTCATCGGCGGCGGGATGTGCTTCACCTTCCTCAAGGCACAGGGCCACGAGGTGGGCTCCTCGCTGCTGGAGGAGGAGATGGTCGAGACCTGCCGCAACCTGCTGGAGCGCTCCGAGGGCAAGATCATGCTCCCGGTCGACGTGGTGGCCGCGGACGCGTTCGCCCCGGACGCCGCGCACGACACCGTGCCGGCCGACGGCATCCCCAGCAAGCGGGTCGGGCTCGACATCGGGCCGGAGACGGTCGCCGGGTTCGCCGCCGCCCTCAAGGGCGCGCGGACGATCTTCTGGAACGGCCCGATGGGCGTGTTCGAGATGCCGGCGTTCGCCCACGGCACCCGCGGGATCGCCGAGACGATCGCGAAGACCGACGCGTTCACCGTCGTCGGCGGCGGTGACTCGGCGGCGGCGGTCCGCGCACTCGGGCTGGACGAGTCGTCCTTCGGGCACATCTCCACCGGCGGTGGCGCCTCCCTGGAATACCTGGAGGGCAAGACCCTCCCCGGCATCGCGGCCCTGGAGAACTGATGGCGAGCGTCACCCGCCGGCCCCTGATGGCCGGCAACTGGAAGATGAACTGCAACCACCTCGAGGCCAACCTGCTGGTGCAGAAGCTGGCGGCCAGCCTCACCGAGAAGCAGCTCACCGACGTCGAGACGGTGGTCCTGCCGCCGTTCACCGACCTGCGTACGGTGCAGACCGCCGTCGACGGCGACAAGCTGCTCATCGGCTACGGCGGGCAGGACCTCTCGCCGCACGCGTCGGGGGCCTACACCGGGGACATCTCCGGCTCCATGCTGGCGAAGCTGGGCTGCACCTACGTGGTGATCGGGCACTCGGAGCGGCGGGCCTACCACCACGAGGACGACGCGATCGTCAACGCCAAGGTGCAGGCGGCGCTGACCCACGGGCTCACCCCGATCCTCTGCGTGGGCGAGGGGCTCGACGTCCGGGACAAGGGCGCCCACGTGGCGCACTGCAGCGAACAGCTCGACGGCGCCCTGAAGGGGCTGACCGCCGAGCAGGTGGCGAAGGTCGTGGTGGCGTACGAGCCGGTCTGGGCGATCGGCACGGGCAAGACGGCCACCCCGGAGGACGCCCAGGAGGTGTGTGGCGCGGTCCGTCAGCGCCTGGCCGAGTCCTTCGGCCAGGACACCGCCGACCAGGTCCGGGTCCTCTACGGCGGGTCCGTGAAGTCCTCGAACGTCGCGGCGATCATGGCCAAGCCGGACGTCGACGGGGCGCTCGTGGGCGGCGCGAGCCTGGACGCCGAGGAGTTCGCGAAGATCTGCCGGTTCCCGGAGCACATCACCCGCTGATCGCTCGCTATCCTTGACTCCGCCCGTCCGTCGGTCGGTGCCACCGTGCCCGATCTGCCCGGGCGAGGATCGTAACGAGAGGACTGACCCCAGCCATGCCGATCTGGTTCGCATACACGTTGATCGTGTTGCTGGTCATCACGAGCATCCTGCTGACACTGCTGATCCTGCTGCACCGTGGTAAGGGCGGCGGATTGTCGAGCATGTTCGGCGGTGGCGTCAGCTCCAGCCTCGCCGGGTCCTCGGTGGCGGAGAAGAACCTCGACCGCTACACCGTCCTGGTGGGCATCGTCTGGTTCGCCTGCATCGTCGGGCTGGGGCTCTGGCTCCGGCTCCAGATGGCCAGCGGCACAGTCTGAGCCCACCGAGTCGTACAAACTGCGCGCGGCCCGTCGATGACGGGCCGCGCGCAGTTCGTTTCACCGCCGGCCAGGACGCGCAGAACCCTTACAGATCAGCGGAGGCTGCGTAGGCGGGTCGGCACGTCGGCCGCCGCCGCCCGGTCCAACAGCCAGAGCGTCCGGCCCGTGCCCCGTACGCCGGCCGCCGGCAGTTGCACCGGGCCCGCACCGGCCAGCGCCATGCCGACCGCCCGTGCCTTGTCGGCCCCGCTGGCCACCAGCCAGACCTCCTCGGCCGTGTTGATCGCCGGGAGGGTCAGCGTGGTCCGCACCGGCGGGGGCTTCGGGCTGCCCCGTACCGCGCTGACCGGCCGGGTGTCGTGGTGCACCGGGTGCTCGGGGAAGACCGAGGCGACGTGCCCGTCCTCGCCGACGCCCAGCATCAGCACGTCGAAGTGAGGGAGGGCGGCGTGCCCCGGACGCGCCGCGCGGGCCAGTTCCTCGGCGTACCGGGCCGCCGCCTCCTCCGGGTCCGACCCGGCCGGGCCGTCGGAGGCGGGCATCGCGTGGACCCGGGCCGGATCCAGCGGCACCGCGTCCAGCAGCGTCTCGCGGGCCTGGGTCTCGTTGCGCTGGGGATCGCCGGCGGGCAGGAACCGCTCGTCGCCCCACCACACGTCCACCCGGGACCAGTCCACGGCGTCCCGGGCCGGCAGCGCCGCCACCGCCCGGTGCACCGCCGCGGCTATCCGCCCGCCGGTCAGCACCACCGACGCCTGGCCCCGCTCGGCCTGCGCGTCGAGCAGCTTGACCACCAGCCGGGCGGCCACCGCCTGGGCCAGCAGGTCCGCGTCGGCATGGACGGCGACACTCGCCTCACTCATCTGATGCGCCTTCGTTTCTCCGGCCGCCGCGCGGCCGGTGCTCCGTCGTGCCCCCGGCAGTCGGGGCGCTCACTGCTCGGCGGTCGTTCCCGCGTGCGCGGTGACCCCCGCCTCGGCCCGCTGGGCCGTGGTCGGGTCCTTCCAGACGTGCACCCGCTGCGGCGGGCGCTGCTCCAGGTCGGTCAGCCCGGCCGCCGTGCCCAGCGCCTCCGCGTACACCTGGTCGGCGTCGAGGCGGCGCAGCTCCTCGGCCAGTTCGTCACCGAGGGGCCGGCGGACGAGCGGCAGCTGCCGCTCGTCCTGGCCGGTACGCCGGAACGTCGCCACGCTGTCGTCCCGGGTCAGGGTCAGCGTGTCGTCGTTGGCGCAGTGCAGCTGGACCTCCCGCATCCGGGGGGACTCGTCGCTGTGCTCCCAGGCCGGTTCGATGCCGAGCCGGGCGGCCAGCCAGCCCTGCATCAGCGCGGCGGTGGGGTCGGTGCGTGGGGCCACCACGGTAGCCTCGGTCACCCTGGCCTGGGTGGTGTCGAACGCCCCCGCCACCAGGGTGCGCCACGGGGTGATCCGGGTCCACGCCAGGTCGGTGTCGCCGGGCGCGTAGTCCCGGGCCCGCTGGTGCAGCGCCTCGATCGGGTCGGGGGCCTGCGCGCAGTCGGTGATCCGCCGGTCGGCCACCACGCCGAGGAAGTCCGTGGCGATCTCGGCCGGCGGGTCGCCGTGCCACCACGTCACCACCGGCACGTCCGGCACCAGCAGCGGCATCACCACCGACTCGGCGTGCAGGGCCAGCCGCCCGTACATCCGGGTGACCACCGCCTCGCACGGGCCGAGCCGGCCGCCGACGACGATCTCCGCGTCCAGCCGGTTGCGCTCGCGCTCGACGTCGGAGCGGACCACCACCACCAGCCGGCAGGGGTGGGCGGCGGCGGCTATCGTCGCCGCCGCCTCCGCCTCGCGGACCCGCTTCTCGTCCACCACCACGATCAGGGTGAGCGCCATGCCGCTGGCCACGCCACCGGCGCTGCGCCGCTCGGCGGCCAGCGCCTTGACCACCTCGTTGCCGGTGGTGTCCCACAGGCCGATCACTGGAGCCTCCTGGTTTGCTCGCTGCGGCGGCTCACGCTCTCCGCCAGGCCCGGCCCTCGCGGGCCAGCATCTCGTCGGCGGCCCGGGGGCCCCATTCGCCGGCCCGGTACGGCTCCGGCCTGGTGCCCGCCCACGCGTGCTCCAGCGGGTCCACCACCTGCCAGCTCTGCTCGACCTCGGCGGCGTCCGGGAAGAGGGTGCGGTCACCGATGAGCACGTCCAGCACGAGCCGCTCGTACGCCTCGGGGCTGGACTCGGTGAACGCCTCGCCGTACTGGAAGTCCATCGCGATGTCGCGGACCTCCATCGTGGTGCCGGGCACCTTGGAGCCGAACTTGAGCACGACGCCCTCGTCCGGCTGTACCCGGATCACGAGCTGGTTGTTGCCCAGCGACTCCATGTCGGCTTCGTTGAACGGCAGGTGCGGCGCCCTCTTGAACATGATGGCGACCTCGGTGACCCGGCGCGGCAGCCGCTTGCCGGCCCGGATGTAGAACGGCACCTCCGCCCAGCGGCGGTTCTGGATGCCGAGCCGGACGGCCACGTAGGTCTCGGTGGTCGAGTCCTCCGGGACGCCCTCCTCCTCCAGGTACCCGACGGCCCGCTCGCCGCCCACCCAGCCGGGCAGGTACTGGCCGCGTACGGTGCCCTCGGCGACGTCCTTCGGCAGGGTGATCGCCCGGAGCACCTTGAGCTTCTCGGTGCGGATCTCGTCGGCGTCGAAGCTCGTCGGCTCCTCCATCGCCACCAGCGCCAGCAGTTGGAGCAGGTGGTTCTGGAACACGTCACGGGCCGCGCCGGCCGAGTCGTAGAAGCCGGCGCGGGTGCCGATGCCGACGTCCTCGGCCATGGTGATCTGCACCGAGTCGACGTACTTGGAGTTCCACAGCGGCTCGAACAGGTTGTTGGCGAACCGCAGGGCGAGGATGTTCTGGACGGTCTCCTTGCCCAGGTAGTGGTCGATGCGGAAGACGTCCTTGCGGGTGAAGACGTCGTCGACCAGGTCGTTGAGCGCCTTCGCCGAGGGCAGGTCGTGCCCGAAGGGCTTCTCCACCACCACCCGGCGCCAGCCGCCGGACCTGGCGTTGTCGGCCATCTGAGTGCGGGCCAGCTGCTTGAGGACCACGGGGAACGCCGCCGGGGGGATGGAGAAGTAGAAGGCGGCGTTACCCGGGATGCCGTGCGTCTGGCGCAGCTCGTCCAGCATGTCGGAGAGGTGGTCGAACGCGGCGTCGTCGTCGAACGAGCCGCCGACGAACTTGATGTTGCCGGCCAGCCGCGCCCACACCTCCTCCCGCCAGGGGGTGCGGGCGTGCTTCTTGGCGGCGTCGTGGGCCAGTGACTCGAAGTCCCCGTCGCCCCAGTCCCGGCGGGCGAAGCCGAGGACGACGAAGCCCGGGGGCAGCAGCCCCCGGTTCGCCAGGTCGTACACGGCCGGCAGGAGCTTCTTGCGGGCCAGGTCGCCGGTGACGCCGAAGATCACCAGAGCGCACGACTCCGGGATCCTCGGCAGCCGGCGGTCCTGCGGGTCGCGCAGCGGGTTCACGCCGCCTCCTCGCTCCGCCTCGTCATGGTCCTCATCGTCACGCCCGCAACGCCCCGACCACATCGAGCAGCTGGGTCACGCCCGCCGACCGGTCGGTCAGGTGCAGCCGCACCAGTGGACGCTCCCGTTCGGCCAGGGCCTGCCGGTCGCCGGCGGCCTGCGCCGCCTGCAACTCCCCGAAGGTGTACGGCCGCCCCGGCACCGGCAGGTCGTCGACGACCGCGCCGGTGAGCTGGAGATAGCCGCCGACCTGCGGGCCGCCCTTGTGGTACTGGCCGGTGGAGTGCAGGAACCGCGGCCCCCAACCGAAGGTGACCGGCCGCCCGGCGGCACCGGCCAGCAGCGGCCGCAGCCGGGCCGCGTCGGCGTCGGCGAACCGGTCGAGGTACGCCATCACCGCGAGGTAGCCGTCGTCGCCCGTCCCGTCGACCAACTGGCGGAGCACGCCGGCCAGGTCACCGGGGGCGCCCTGCGGGGCGTACACCTCGATCGCGCCCTCGGTGAACGACGGCGTCTCCGCCGGCGGACCCGAGGCGAGGATCCGGTTGGTGTTCTCCTTCGACTCGGTGACGTTGGGCTGGTTGAACGGGTCGATGCCGAGCACCACGCCGGCGATGGCGGTGGCGTACTCCCAGGCCAGGAACTGCGCGCCGAGCGGGCCGTTGACCGCCACGTCGGCGTCGACGCCGCCACCGGGGACGGCGCCGGCGGGCAGTGCGCCGCCGTAGGTGACGGTGAGCACGTCGTCGCCGGTGGCGCCGGGGCTCTGCGGCGACTCCACGACGACCGGCAGGATGCCGACCCCGGCCTTGCCGGTGGATTCGGCGATGAGCTGCTCGGCCCAGTCGCCGAGGCCCTCGATGCCGGTGCCGTCGGAGATCAGGGCGATCTTGTCCCGGCCCATGGTGGCCGCCGCCCCGAGGGCCGCGCCGAGCGCCAGGCCCGGGTTGTCGTGGTTCCCGCCCAGCGACCGTGCCAGCGCCTCCGCCTCGTCGAGCAGTTCGGCCACCTCGACTCCGGCCAGCGCCGACGGGACCAGCCCGAACGCGGTCAGCGCGGAGTAGCGACCGCCCACGTTCGGGTCGGCGAGCACGGTGAAGGCGCCCATCTCGGCGGCGGTGGCCTCCAACGGCGAGCCCGGGTCGGTGACGACGACGAAGTGCCGGCCGGCCTCCGCCTCGGTCATGCCCGCGTCGAGGAACGCCTGCCAGTAGGCCCTGCGGTGGCTGTCGGTCTCGACCGTCGAGCCGGACTTGCTGGCCACCACGACCACGGTGCGCTCCAGCCGGTCGGCCAGCGCCGCCCGGACCTGCCCCGGGTCGGTGGTGTCGAGCACGGTCAGCTGCTTGCCGAGGGTGCGGGCGATGACCTCGGGGGCCAACGACGAGCCGCCCATCCCGGCGAGCACCACGTGGTCCAGGTCGGCCAGCTCGGCCTTCAGCTCGGCGAGCTGGGGGAGCAGGTCGCGACCGCGCAGGTGGGTGTCCACCCAGCCGAGGCGGATCTTCGCCTCCGCCTCGGCGTCGGGGCCCCACAGGGTGGGGTCCTTGGCGGCCAGCTTGCCCGGCACGCCGGCGTTGACCAGCGCCTCCCGGGTGGAGGCGGGGGCCGACCTGTCGACCGTGTCGGCCCCGTGCACGCTGAGCCCGGCGGCGGCCTCGACCGCCCCGGCGAGCAGATCGCTCACGCCGCCACCTCGCCCGGGTGGCCGGCGCCCCGGCCCGCGGCCGTCAGCGACTTGCGGACGCCGTCGAGCAGCTCCAGCCAGCTCGCCTCGAACTTCTCCACGCCCTCGCGCTCCAGGGTCTCGATCACGTCGGCCATGTCGACCCCGACCGACTCCAGGCCCGCGAAGACCTCGCGGGCCTCGTCGTACGAGCCGGTGATGGTGTCGCCACGGGTCTCGCCGTGGTCGGCGTACGCGTGCACGACGGGCTCCGGCATGGTGTTGACCGTGCCGGGGGCGACCAGCTCCTCGACGTAGATGACGTCCCGGTAGTCCGGGTTCTTGGTCGAGGTGGAGGCCCACAGGGGCCGCTGCGGGTGGGCGCCGGCGTCGGCGAGGGCCTGCCAGCGGTCGGAGGAGAACACCTCGCCGTAGCGCTCGTACGCCAGCTTGGCGTTGGCGACGGCGGCCTTGCCGCGCAGTGCCTTCGCCTCGGCGGAGCCGATCTTCTCCAGCCGCTTGTCGACCTCGCTGTCGACGCGGGAGACGAAGAACGAGGCGACCGAGCCGATCTTCGACAGGTCGTGCCCGTTCGCCTTCGCCTGCTCCAGGCCGGCCAGGAACGCCTCCATCACCTGGGAGTAGCGGTCCAGTCCGAAGATCAGCGTGACGTTGACGCTGATCCCCTCCGCCAGGGTGGCGGTGATCGCCGGCAGGCCCGCCTCGGTGGCGGGGATCTTGATGAAGAGGTTCGGCCGGTCGACCAGCCACCACAGGGCCTTCGCCTCGGCGACGGTCTTGTCGGTCTCGTGGGCCAGTCGCGGGTCCACCTCGATGGAGACCCGGCCGTCGATCCCGGCACTGCGCTCGTACGACGGGTGCATCACGTCGCACGCCCACCGCACGTCGTACGTGGTGAGCATGCGTACGGCCTCCTCGACCTCCACCCCACGGGTGGCGAGGTCGCGAAGCTGCCAGTCGTACTCGTCGGCGGCGCTCAGGGCCTTGGCGAAGATCGTCGGGTTGGTGGTCACCCCGGCCACGTGCTTCTCCCGGCGGAGCTGGTCCAGCCCGCCGGAGGACAGCCGTACCCGGGAAAGGTCGTCGAGCCAGATAGCCACGCCTGCGGCGGTGAGCTCACTCAGCCTGTCCGTCATGCCGTCCACGCTCCCCTCAGTTGCCGGTCGTGAAACCGGTGATGTCGCCCATCCGGGTCAGGGCCGCGTGTGCGGCGGCCACGATCCGGTCGGGGGTGAATCCGAACTGCTCGAAGAGCACGGAGTGCGGGGCGCTCGCGCCGTAGTGCTCCAGACTGACGCTCTCGCCGCAGTCGCCGACGATGCCGCGCCAGGACATGGCGATGCCCGCTTCCACGCTCACCCGTGCCTTTACCCCACGCGGCAGCACCGACTCCCGGTAGGCCTCGTCCTGCTCGAAGAACCACTCCTGGCAGGGCATCGAGACGACCCGGGTCGGGGTGCCGTCGGCCTCCAGCCGCTCGCGCGCGGTCAGGCAGAGCTGCACCTCGGAGCCGGTGCCGACGAGGATCACCTGCGGCTTGCTGGTGGAGGCCTCGGCCAGCACGTAGCCGCCCTTCGCGGTGCCCTCGGCGCCGGCCAGGGTCGAACGGTCCAGCGTCGGCAGCGGCTGCCGGCTCAGCGCCAGCGCGGTCGGCCGGTCGGTGTGCTCCAGGGCCTGCCGCCAGGCCCAGGCCGTCTCGTTGGCGTCGGCCGGGCGGACCACGTCCAGACCGGGGATGGCGCGCAGGGCGGTCAGGTGCTCCACCGGCTGGTGCGTCGGGCCGTCCTCGCCGAGGCCGATCGAGTCGTGCGTCCAGACGTAGACCACCGGCAGCTTCATCAGGGCGGCGAGCCGCACCGACGGGCGCATGTAGTCGCTGAACACCAGGAAGGTGCCGCCGTACGGGCGGGTGCCGCCGTGCAGGGCGATGCCGTTGAGGATCGCGCCCATGGCGTGCTCGCGGATGCCGAAGTGCAGCGTGCGGCCGTACTCGTGGCCCGGGAAGTCCTTGGTGGCGTGGACGGCCGGGACGAAGGACGGCTCGCCCTTCATGGTGGTGTTGTTGCTCTCCGCCAGGTCGGCGGAGCCGCCCCACAGCTCCGGCAGGACCGGGGCGAGCGCCTCCAGGACCTTGCCGGAGGCGGCGCGGGTGGCGACGCCCTTGGCGTCGGCCGGGAACTGCGGCAGCGACTCCGTCCAGCCGGCCGGCAGGACCCGCCCGGCCATCCGGTCGTACAGCGCCGCGCGCTCCGGGTTGGCCTTCGCCCAGGCCTCGAACGCCTTCGTCCACTCCTGCTGGGCATGGGCGCCGCGCCCCATCACCTGGCGGGCGTGCCCGAGCACCTCCTCGTCGACCTCGAAGGAGCGGGCCGGGTCGAAGCCGAGGAGCCGCTTGGTGGCGGCCACCTCGTCGCCGCCCAGCGCCGAGCCGTGGATCTTGCCGGTGTTCTTCTTGTTGGGCGCGGGCCAGCCGATGATGGTGCGCAGCGCGATGAAGGAGGGGCGGCCGGTCTCGGCCTTCGCCGCCAGCAGCGCCCGGTGGAGGGCCTCGACGTCCTCGTGGTAGTCACCCTGGTCGGCGTCGCCGGAGCGCCAGTCGACCGTCTGCACGTGCCAGCCGTACGCCGCGTAGCGGGCCGCCACGTCCTCGCTCATGGCGATCCGGGTGTCGTCCTCGATGGAGATCTCGTTGTCGTCGTAGATCACCGTGAGGTTGCCGAGCTGCTGGTGCCCGGCGAGCGCGCTGACCTCGTGGCTGATGCCCTCCTCGATGTCGCCGTCCGAGGCGATGCACCAGATGTCGTGGTCGAAGACCGACCGGCCCGGCTCCGCCTCCGGGTCGAAGAGGCCGCGCTCGCGGCGGGCGGCCATCGCCATGCCGACCGCGTTGCCGAGGCCCTGCCCGAGCGGGCCGGTGGTGGTTTCGACGCCGGGGGTGTGCCCGTGCTCGGGGTGCCCCGGGGTCAGCGAGCCCCACTGCCGCAGCGACTTCAGGTCCTCCAGACCGAGCGGGTAGCCGGAGAGGAAGAGCTGGATGTAGAGCGTGAGGCTGGAGTGGCCCGCGGAGAGCACGAAGCGGTCGCGGCCGGGCCAGTTCGGGTCGGCCGGGTTGTGCCGCACCACCCGGTTGAAGAGCAGGTAGGCCGCGGGCGCGAGGCTCATCGCGGTGCCCGGGTGGCCGTTGCCGGATTTCTCCACGGCGTCCATGGCCAGCACGCGGACGGTGTCGACGGCCCGGCGGTCGAGGTCGGACCAGTTGAGTGCAGGGTGCTCGGGTCGGTTGGCAGCCACGATGGTTGTGCTCCTCGGCAGATGGGCGGAACCCTCACTGGTGACCCTATCGAGCGGTCCTAAACGTCCGCCCAGGGATCTCTGCATGCTGGTCTGTGCCAGTCCGCGCTGGTCGACGGTCCGACCCGACGGTGTGACGGCCCGCACCGTTGTCGGGTCGGCCGGGCAGCCAAAACGACGACGCGTAGTCTGTGGTGCGGTGTGTGGCCCGAGTCGGGCCCGACCGATCAGACCTCCCCTGCCGACGCCGGAAGGTGGCAATCCGTGAGCATGATCACCGAGCGCCCCGTGAGCGACTCTGCCGGAGAGCCGCCGGTGCGGACTGCGGCGGAGGCGTCGGCGGTGGCCCGCCGGGACATCCGCGCGGTGATCGCGGCGTACGTGACGCTGACCAAGCCGCGGATCGTGGAGCTGCTCCTCGTCACCACGGTGCCGGCGATGATGCTCGCCGACGGTGGCATGCCGTCGCTCTGGCTGGTGGCCGTGGTGCTGGTCGGCGGTTCGCTCGCCGCCGGCGCGGCCAGCGTCATCAACTGCTACATCGACCGGGACATCGACGAGCTGATGCGGCGCACCAAGCGCCGCCCGCTGCCGACGCACACCGTGACGCCGCGCAACGCGTTGATCTTCGGGCTGGTGCTGGCGGCGGTGTCGGTCGCGATGATGGCGGTGTTCACCAACCTGCTGGCCGCCGGGCTCACGCTGGCCGCGATCGTCTACTACGACGTGGTCTACACCCTCTGGCTCAAGCGCACCACGACGGCGAACACGTTCTGGGGCGGGGCCTGCGGGGCGGCGCCGGTGCTGATCGGCTGGGCGGCGGTGACCGGGTCGCTCGCCCCGGCCGCGTGGGCGCTGTTCGCGGTGGTCTTCTTCTGGCAGATGCCGCACTTCTACCCGCTGGCGATGAAGTACAAGGACGACTACGCCCGGGCCGGCATCCCGATGCTGCCGGTGGTGGCCTCCACCCGGCGGGTGAACGCCGAGATCATCATCTTCGCCTGGCTGACCCTGGCGTCCTCGCTGGCCGTGTGGCCGCTGGGGATGAGCCTGATCTACGGCGTGCCCGCCGTGGTGGTCGGCGCCATCTTCGTGCTGGAGGCGCACAAGCTCGCCCGGCGGGTGGCGCGGGGGCAGGCCGTCAAGCCGATGCGGCTGTTCCACTGGTCGACGACCTACCTGACCATCCTCTTCGCCGCCGTCGCCCTCGACGCCCTGATCTGATCCCGGCTCGGCGCCATGGTCGGCTCGGCCCGGCGAGCTGATCCCGGCTCGGCACGTCCCCGCGTGCCCGTCCGGCCGGCTGCCGTGCCGGCAAATCAGCATCGTGTATGGCTTGTCCGGGTTTCTTGTTACATCGGTGACACGTCGGCATGGGTCCGGAACCGCTCGGATGTACCGAGCAGGACCCGTTCGGGACGGGGCTTTGAACGTGAAAGTCCGGATAAAACCGGGCATATTGCCTGTGCTCTTCCTTAAACCTGCGGGTAATTGGCATCACAAAAGGTTCATGGTTCTCGCCCGCCCGGGTGGAACTCTGCTTACGCTTCGCGTCATGGCAGATGGTTCCGATACGACGCTGACGGCCGAGCAGACCGGCGGGCAGGCCCCGCAGGGCCTGGTCGCGGGCATCAAGTCGTTCGCCGCCGGGCACGGCGGGGCGAAGGCGGTCATCGAGTACGTCGGCAAGCGTGGCGCGCGCATCGTCCTCGTGGGCGAGGACGGGGTGTGGGGCGACCAGTTCGCCGACGACACCGGTGTGGCGCGGCAGGCCTGCGCGAAGGCGGGAGTCACCGTCGAGAACGCCTGGGAGCGTGAACTGATGGACCAGATGCGTCCGAGCAACGACCTCTGGCGGTCGATGGCCCGGCGCACGATGGCCCGTTGACATAAATTGACCGACCACCACCAGTCGACCCGGGGGGAACCCCGGGTCGCTCTCGTCACCTGTGCCGAACTGCCCGACCTCGACCCCGACGACCGGCTGCTGCTCGACCCACTGGCCCGCCGCGGCGTCGCCGTCGAGGTGGTGGACTGGGCCGACCCGACCGCCGACTGGCCGGCGTACGACCTGGCAGTGCTCCGCTCGCCGTGGGACTACGCGCTGCGGCGCGACGAGTTCGTCGCCTGGGCGTCGAAGGTTCCCGCCCTGGCCAACCCGGCCGACGTGGTGCGCTGGAACACCGACAAGCGGTACCTGGGCGAGCTGTCCGCCGCCGGGGTGCCCACCGTGCCGACGTCCTGGGTCGCGCCGGGGGAGAGTTGGCGACCGCCCGCCGCGCACGGCGAGTACGTCGTCAAGCCGGCCGTCAGCGCGGGCAGCCAGGACACCGGCCGCTACGACCTGGCCGACCCGGAACACCGGGAACTGGCCGTGGCGCACGTGCGGCGGCTGTCGGACGCGGGCCGGCTGGCCATGGTGCAGCCGTACCTCGACGCGGTCGACACGGCCGGTGAGACGGCGCTGCTCTTCCTGGCCGGGCCGGACGGCCCGACGTTCAGCCACGCCATCCGCAAGGGCCCGATGCTGACCGGCCCGGACCTCGGCGTCGAGGGGCTGCACCGGCCGGAGGAGATCACCGTCCGCACCGCCACCGGCGAGCAGTTGGCCGTGGCGGACGTGGCCCTCGCGGCGGTGCCCGGCGGGCTCGGGCGGCTGCTCTACGCCCGGGTGGACCTGATCCCGGGCCCGGACGGCACGCCGGTCCTGGTGGAGCTGGAGCTCACCGAGCCGTCGCTGTTCCTCGGCCACGCCGACGGCGCGGCCGACCGCCTGGCCGACGCGATCCTCACCCACCTGGGCCGCGCCGCCCGGGGGCGGGCGGCGGGGGGGCCCCGCGCGGCGGCCGGGGGGGCCGGCGGCGGGGCCGCGGCCCCCCCCCCCCGGTGGGCGCGCGGGTGCGAGCGGCGCCCCCGTGGCCCGACGGCAACGGCGGCCCCCCCGGCCAGACCACCACCCCAGGA